>NZ_JBEZFD010000022.1:23072-162102 GCF_040649235.1 Spirillospora sp. NPDC049024 | reverse complement strand
GAACCAGCCCCACGGCAGCTCCCCCCGACGATCAACTCGCCGAGCAGGACTACACCACCGCTAGATCAATTGCTACGACCGGTTGAGGGCAGGCATCACTGGTCATGGCTGGTCATAGGAGACCGCAATGCCGCAGCCCCCGAAGCGCCTCACCCCGTCGAACAGCCCCCTCGACCTGTTCGGATCAGAAGTCCGCCGGTACCGCGTACTCGCGGACCACAGCATCAAGCAGCTCGCGGACAAGATCCCCTACAGCGCGTCCTTCATCGGCGCCGTCGAACGCGCCGAATGCCACTGCGAACGGAACTTCGCCGAACACTGCGACGCCGTCCTCGACACCAAGCAGGCCCTGTCCCACCTCCACGACGGCCTGTTCGGCGACAAGAGAAACGGCTTCCCCGAGTGGTTCCGCAAGTGGCCGGCCGTGGAAGAGCAAGCTGGCACCCTGAAGGTGTACAGCCCGATCGTTGTCCACGGTCTGTTTCAGACGTTGGAGTACGCGAGCGCACTCCTGTTCGGTGACCGCCAAGCGATCGACGGGCGTATGGCCCGCCAGGTCGTACTCACGCGGACAGACCCCCTGCCCCCACGTCTCATCTACGTCCTGCCGGAGACCGTCCTCTCCTACGACGTTGGTGGACCGGAGGTGATGGGACCGCAACTCGAGTATCTCGCTGAGGTCATCAACCCACGCATCAGCATCCAGGTGGTTCCCAACGGTGCAGTTCACCCTGGAAATCGGGGAGAGTTCATGATCGCGACTCTGCCCGGAGGTGAGGAGATCGCCTTTGCGGACTCCGCAGGCCGTGGGATCATGCAGGACACGCGTGAAGATATTTGCAGACTCAAGGAGACTTTCGACGCGATCAGCACGCAGGCACTGCCCACGAGGCTCAGTGCCGATCTGATCAAACACACGATTGAAGAGAAGTGGAGAAGATGAACCCCCCACTCACCTGGCGTAAGTCGAGCCTTAGCGGCAGCGATGGAGGCAGCTGCATTGAGCTGGCTGGAGCTAAGGGCTGCCTGGCCATTCGGGATTCGAAGGATCCGGACGGACCGATGCTGCTTGTACTTCCGACCGTCTTGCGCGAGGCGATCCGGCTCGCCTCGGAGTGAGGAGGCGCGATGCGGGACCTGATCTGGCGTAAGTCGAGCCGCAGCGGGAGTTCTGGCGGTTCCTGTGTCGAGTTGGCCGGAACGAAGGGCCGCGTTGCCATTCGGGACTCGAAAGAGCCGGAGGGGCCGGTCCTGGTCGTTCCGCGTGCCGCCCTGCGTGCGGCGCTTCGCGGCCTGACCGATCGCTAGCTTGGAGGACGGCTCATCCCCCGGCCGATTCAACGATCCGTCGGCGGCGGACCGGCCGGGGAGTCCGACTGGCGGGTGAGCCGGGCGAAGCTGTCGAGCATCGCGGTGAGGCCGAGGTCGAAGTGGTCGTCGGGGTAGGCGTCGTCGGCGCTCTTGGCGAGAAGGTTGTAGTCCGGTGCGTCCGGCGGCGGTTTTCTGCTGCGCCGCTCGCCGCCGAGCCGGAGCACGGCGAGGGTGAGCGCGTGACCGACGGTGAATTCCCGCAGGCAGCGCAGGACCCGCAGGGCGGTGCCCGGGGTGAATCCGGACGTGGTCATGAGCTCGATCATGCGGTTGCCGGTGTCGATGGCCGCTGGTGAGCGGACCGGGCGGGTGGCGAAGATGGTGACCGCGTGCGGGTGGGCGAGCAGGGTGTCCCGCATGCGGCGGGCGTACTGCTCGGCCAGTTCGCGCCAGGACCCATGCCAGGGCAGGGTGTCTACGTCGAGTTCGCCGAACAGTGTCTCGGCGATGCCGTCGAAGAGCGCCTCCTGGTCGGTGAAGTACCGGTAGACGGCCATCGGGTCCACGCCGAGTTCGGCCCCGAGTTTGCGCATGGAGAACTTGTCCCGGCCGATGTCGTCCACGAGGGCCAGCGCCATGGCGGCGATGTACTCGCGGCTCAGCGTCGGTCTCATCGGCGCCGCCGGCCGCGGCCGGCGGGCTTGGTCGTCTTTCGTCATCGGGTCTCCTTCGTGGATACCCCGCTCCTTCAGGACGGGGAGGAAACGAAGCTCCTGCGGAGCAAGGCAGGGAAAGCCGGTTCGCCGCCAGGGCGGACCGGGCGTCCACCTCCAACCACCCGCCGCCGTCACAAACTGATGGGATAACGAACGTGAAGACCACCCACGTGAAGCGGGCATTCAAATACCGCTTCTATCCGACCGACGCGCAGGCGGCAGAGCTGTCGCGCACGTTCGGGTGCGTGCGGAAGGTCTACAACCTCGCTCTGGCGGCACGTACGGAGGCGTGGGCGCGGCAGGAGCGGGTGAACTACAACCAGACGTCGGCGATGCTGACGGCCTGGAAGAAGACCGAGGAACTCGCCTACCTCAACGAGGTGTCCTGTGTCCCGCTCCAGCAGGCCCTGCGGCACCTCCAGACGGCGTTCGCGAATTTCTTCGGCAAGCGCGCGAAGTACCCGCGCTTCAAGTCGCGGAAGAGGTCGCGCAGGTCCGCCGAGTACACCACCAGCGCGTTCCGGTTCCGTGACGGCGAGCTGACCCTGGCCAAGATGCCGCAACCGCTGGACATCGTGTGGTCCCGGCCGCTCCCTGAAGGTGCGTCGCCGTCCACGGTGACGGTCTCGCAGGACGCGGCTGGACGCTGGTTCGTGTCCCTGCTGTGCGAAGACCCGTCCGTCCAGCCGCTCCCCGCCGCAGATACCGTCGTCGGCGTAGACGTCGGGCTCGACCACCTGCTGACCCTCTCGACCGGGGAGAAGATCTCCAACCCCCGGCACGAGCGGCGCGACCGCGCCCGCCTGGCCAAGGCGCAGCGGCAGCTCGCCCGCAAAGCCGAGGGCGAGGGAGCGAACCGGGCCAAGGCGCGCCGGAAGGTCGCCCAGGTCCATGCCCGCATCGCCGACCGCAGGCGCGATCACCTGCACAAGCTCACCACTCGACTCGTTCGTGAAAACCAAACGATCGTGATCGAGGACCTCGCCGTTGGGAACATGGTGAAGAACGGCGGCCTGGCCCGCGCCATCAGCGATGCGGCCTGGTCGCAGTTCCGGAGCATGCTGGAGTACAAGGCCCGGTGGTACGGCCGCGAAGTGATCGCGATCGACCGCTGGTTCCCCTCGTCCAAGCTGTGCTCGGTCTGCGGCGCCTTGGCCGACGAGATGCCGCTGAACGTCCGCGAGTGGACGTGCGACTGCGGGACGACCCACGACCGGGACGTCAACGCCGCTAAGAACATTCTGGCCGTCGGGCTGACGGCGTCTGTCTGTGGAGCCGGTGTAAGACCTCAACGGAGTACTCCGGGCGGGCAGTCGGCGATGAAGCAGAAACCCCAGCGGGTGACCGCTGGAATCCCCCGCCTTTAGGCGGGGGAGGAAGTCAAGGGTGCAGCTGGTCCAGGATCTCGATCAACCGGTGTGCGAACGCCTGCGGGTGTTGCTGGTATGCCGTGTGTCCTCCGGGAAATTCCACGCAGGGTATGCCGAGTGTCTCACCGAGGACGTGAGCAGGGCGGTGGTAGAGACGGCCGACGCTGTCCCGGCCGGTGGCCGGCCGCCACGGCACCGAGACCGAGCACAGTGCCGCCAGGTCCGGTTCGTATTCGTAACAGAACGCGGGCAACTCGCGGCAGAAGAGGATGCCGGCGTTGCCGAGCAGGCGTTGCGTCCCGCCCGGCTCGCGTCCGGTCACCCGCCGTGACATCCGGCCGAGGGCCAGCACGACGCGCATCATCGCCGCCAGCAGGACACGGCCGGGGCGACTCTGGATTGACCGGGGCGGCGTGGGCATCGTCATGGCCGCGAAGGCGGTGAACGCCCGCAAGGGCCCCTCCGTGTCCGCGATCCGGCGCAGCTCGTCCAACTGCCGCTGTTCGGGCCCGCCGGGGAGGACCTGAACCAGCGGCGGCTCGTGGACCACAGCGCCGAGCAGGCGGCTCTCATGCGCGGCGAGCAGTTCCAGGGTGATGATCGCGCCGCCGCTGCTGCCGAAGACGAAGGCGCGATCGATCCCGTGGTGGTCCAGCACGGCGACGACGTCGGCCGCCTGCTCCGCGACGCCGACGGGGCTGGACTCGTCGTCGAGAGGGCTGCGGGAGTTCCCCCGCCGGTCGAACGTGATCACGGTGAACCGTTCCGCCAGCGGCCGGGCGACATCGCCGTACATCGCCGCGTCGCCGCCGCCACCGGGAACGAGCACCAGCGCGGGCCCCTGCCCCGTCCTTTCCGTGTACAGCCTGGCACCGGGACTCCGGACCAGATCCGCGGCTCCTGCGGATGTCATGCCACCTCCATGCGGTTCACACGTGGTCTACAGTGTAGGCCGCCGTCTACGGTGTAGACAGAGTCTCGCGATCTGGAGGACTCCTCGTGACACAGTCCGCTTCGAATCCGCTGCCCGCGCGTACCCGGGTCCTGTTGATCGCCGGCCTCGGCCCGGCGCTGTACGTCGTCGTGCTGCTGCTCGACAGCCTCACGCGCCCCGGCTACGACGCGATGGACCACTTCGGCAGTGAACTCGCCAACGGCGACCGCGGTTGGCTCATGATCGCCAACTTCGTGCTCGCCGGCACGTCCACGATCTGCTTCGCCTTCGGCCTGCGGACCGTGCTGCGCCCTGGACGCGGCGCACTCGCGGCACCGGTGCTCGTCGGCCTGTTCGGGCTCGGGCTGGTGGTGGCCGGGGTCTTCGCGGCCGACCCGAAACCCGGCTATCCCGCGGGGAGTGCCGGAACCGCGAACCCCACCCTGCACAGCCAGATCCACGATGCGAACCTGTTCCCGACCTGGGGCGTCATGACCATCGCCATGCTCGTGCTCGCCGCCCGCTTCGCCTCCGATGATCAGTGGGCCTGGATGTGGTACTCAATCGCCAGCGCCTTCGCGGCCATGGCGACGCTGATGGTCGCCGTCGCCTTGTATGACGCCGACACGCAGACCGGCAGCTACCACGGGCTGTGGCAACGGATCAGCATCACCATCGGCTTCGGCTACTTCAGCGTGCTCGCCGCCGGCCTGCTCCGGCGAAACGGCCGCCGCCCCTCCGGACAACGGACAGCCGCGGTGGGCTAGTACGGGAGGTCGTGCGCGTCCGGGCCGTCGATGTACCGGGCGAGCCATGGCGGCACGCCAGGGCGCGGATACGTCTGCAGGTCGTTGAGGTAGTGATCGGGCGCCAGCAACTGGTCGTGGGGGAAGGGGCCCTCGCCGTAGTCGTAGTTCACGGTCGTCTCACCGAAGCTCGTGACGGTGAGCAGCAGCCGCCACCACGGCCCGGCGGGCATCTCCGCAGCGGCGAGCCGCTGGCGCCGGACGAGCGCGGCGACCGACTCCGGCACCGGCGCGACGACCGACCGCTGGTAGGACGAGAAGCGCAGGTGGGAGATCTCGGCGGAGGCCGTGAAGGCGAACTCCGCCCGCAGCCACTCCCAGTCGGGCGGTCCGAGCTGGGCCAACTCCCGCACGATCGGCTCGATCAGCCGGTTCGCCTCCGTGGCGGTCGCGTCCTCGGCTGCGGAGCCGACGACGGTGATGCCGCTGATGGCCGGTTCGCCGTCACCGTCCTGCTCCAGCCAGCGGGCGAATTCGGCCATGTACTCGTCGGCGTCCAGCCCGGCGCGCGGCGGCCGGGCAGTGGGCTCCTGCGCGGTGAGGGTGCGCTCCTGTGCGGCGAAGTGCTCCTGCGCGACGTGCGGGGGGACGGACGACGAGACCTCCTCGACGCGGCCGGAGTCGCCGACCAGGAACACCGACCGCCCCACCGGCATGTCGAGGAACGCCATCGGGTCGCTCTCGTCGACGTCCACCGGCGCGTACACGCTCCAACCGGCCTCGAAACGGTCCGCCGCCAATCCCGTCGTGGGGTAATCCAGGCCGCGAGAGCGGATCCATTCCACTACCAGGGAAATCGCTTGCGCCGCGTCCATCCGTCTGGCCTCCCGCGCGTTGTCGCCGGTCACTATACGGGGATGGGCGAGGCGCGGGACGATTCAGCCGGAGCGGTGCGCTTCACAGCGCGGTCCTCTTCTTGGGGGTTGGCGAAGTGCCATCCTGAACCGATGGAGGTCGTCTTCGCCGAGAAGCACATCCGCTTCCTGCACTACGACTTCCGCGGTGCCACCGTCCACCCCACCGGAATGGTCACGCCCGCGCAGATCCGGGACGCCGACTGGAAGGCCATCAGACCCGAGATCCGGACGACTCTCGGCGAGACCCTCTTCCTGCCCAGTGCGCAACGGTCGGAGCTTGAGCGGTTCTGTGTCCGCAATGGCGTCGCCCGGAGGTCCCGCTTCGATGCCTGGGCGGACCTTCTCGAACCCTTCCTCGACACCCGCTTCGACCCCGAAGACGAACGCGCCACCCTCACCCGTCTGCGCGAGGCAGGGTTCCCATCATGGGAGGTCGCTGAAATCCGGCGGCGCCTCACTCCGCTGATGCACGCCTACAATTTCGACGCCATGGTCTGGGAATGGGTCCACCTCGGCTTGTGCGACCTTCTCATCGCCGCCAACGCCCCGGTCATCGCCCCCGGCATCCAGAACGAACTGGGCGAGCCCGCGGCCTTCTATGCCTGGACCATGATGATCGCCGACCGCTTTCGCTGACGCCTGCCCATGGCACGCGACCCGTGACAGCAAGGTCGGCTCCACGGGGCAGGCATTGCGCGTCCGGCAGCCGCGAATGGTCTCGTTTCAGCTTGTGCGGTAGTGGCGGCGGAGGGCGATGCCCGCCGCGACGCCGCCCGCGAGGGCGCCGGCGCCTGCGGCGGCGGGGAGGGCGACCATCGTGACCTTGCGGCCGGTGCGGAAGTCGTGGATCGGCCAGCCGTGGTCGCGGGCGTGGGCGCGCAGTTCCGCGTCCGGGTTCACGGCGTGCGGGTGGCCGACGGCGGTCAGCATCGGCAGGTCGTTGATCGAGTCGCTGTAGGCCGAGCAGCGCGCGAGGTCGAGCCCCTCGCGCTGCGCCAGGGCCCGGACGGCCTCCGCCTTCGCCGGCCCGTGCAGCAGGTTCCCGACGAGCCGTCCGGTGTAGACGCCCTCGCGGGTCTCGGCGACCGTGCCGAGGGCGCCGGTGAGGCCGAGCCGGTGCGCGATCGTCCGGGCGACCTCGACGGGCGTGGCGGTGACGAGCCACACCTGCTGGCCCGAGTCGAGGTGCTGGAGCGCGAGGGTGCGGGTGCCGTGCCAGATGCGGTCGGCCATCACCTCGTCGTAGATCTCCTCGCTCAGCTTGACGATCGCGCTGACCTTCTGCCCGGCGACGAACGCGAGCGCGGCCTCCTTGGCGCTGCCGATGTGGTCGGAGTTCTCGCTGCCGCGCAGGCGGAACGCCGCCTGCCCCCAGGCGAACATGGCGAGGTCGCGCATGGTGAAGAGCTTGCGGGCGGCGAGACCGCGCGCGAAGTAGTAGATCGACGCGCCGCGCATCATCGTGTTGTCGACGTCGAAGAACGCCGCGGCGGCGGGGTCGGGCGCGGGGAGCGGGGCGGGCTCGGCCGCCGCGGCGGCGGCCACCTGCCCCGCGCTCTTGTGGTCCTCGTCCCTGCCGCGCCCCCAGAACGGAGGCTGCCAGAATCGCCGCATGAGGCGAAGCCTAGTCAACCGCCTCCCCGTGCCCCTCCCTCCGGTCGCGATTGCGACAGTCCTCACCCCTGTCGCTCGCCGCCGCCATCAACCGCTCGCGCAGCACGGCGCGGAACCGCGGGTCCGGACCCGCGGCGCTCTCCCGCAGCCGGGCCAGCGCGTTCCCCTGCTCTGCGATCTTTCCTCGCCTCGTCAACACCGAGCTCTCACTCGCCGCTCCCTTGCGGACGTCAGGCGCGAACGCGCTCCTGTCCGCTTGAACGATCGGACGGTGGGCCGGGTTACGGCCCAGTAGTTCATTAATAAACCATCCAGTCGGCCCGCAATGGCGGTTCAAGCGACGGATCAGGTCGGCCCCGGCGGGTCGGCGCGGCGGCTCGGCGCCGCGGGCGCGGTCATCCGCGCAGGTCGTCCGGGAGCATGCGGGCCAGCGACCGGACCGCGCGGTACTGCAGCGCCTTGATCGCGCCCGGCTTCTTGTCCATGATCAGCGCGGTCTCGGCGACCGACAGCCCGTGCAGGAAGCGCAGCACGACGCACTCCTGCTGCTCGGAGTTCAGCCGCCGGACGGCCCGCAGCAGGGTCCGGTGGGTCATCGCGTCCAGGACGGCCCGCTCCGGCCCCTCCTGCGGGCGGTCCGGCTCGATCAGCTCGGCGGTGCAGACCTCCAGCCGGTAGCGGCCGGACTTGAAGTGGTCGGCGACCAGGTTGCGGGCGATCGTGACCAGCCAGGCCCCGAAGTCCTTGCCCTGCCAGTGGAAGTCGCAGATGCGGCGGAGCGCCCGCAGGAACGTCTCACTGGTGATGTCCTCGGCGAGCGCGTGCGTCCCGACCCGGTAGTAGACGTACCGGTAGACGAGTTCCACGTAGTGGTCGTAGAGGGAGCCGAACGCCTCGGCGTCGCCGTCCCGCGCCCGCAGCACCAGCGCCTTGAGGACCTCGGCCCTGTCGGACGAGCGGTCGGCCGGACGCGTCAGGGAGCCGCGGGAATGCCGGGGAAGCGGGATGACCCCGGCATCGAGGGTCAAGCTGCTCATGCAGTTCTCCTCGGGGCGTACGCGACCTCCGGCGTGAAGTGCCACTCTAGATACCGAAAGGTACGCGAGGCAATGGTGCGTTCCTTGCCCGCGGTTACCCGTCAACCCCCCGCATCGGGCACCATGGGGCGCGATGGTCGATGCTCTCCTCGCGTTGCTGGCGACCCTTGGTGCCCTGGCGGCCACCGGGTTGCTGGTTCAGCGCGCCTACAAGGACCGGCTGCTCTATCTGATCGCCTGGTCGTTCACGCAGGTCGGGCTGACGCTCGCGCTGCTGTCCATGAGCCTCGGCTTCATGATGGGCTTCAACGGCGCGCTGTTCCGCGTCATGGAGCTCGGCGCGGCGCTGATCGGGCCGGTCTGGCTCGCGCTCGGCATGATCGAGCTGATCGCCCGGTACGTGCAGGTCCGGTTCGGCGCCTGGCTGTTCACGATCTCCTACACGGTCGTCGCGATCGTCATCCTGATCCTGGACCCGCTGAAGGGCTCGCTCGGCAAGAGCCTGCCGAAGCCCGGCGCCACCTACGACGCGCTGCCGCTGCTGCTGATCGACGGCGGGCACGTCGTCGCCGTGCTCGCGCTCGCGGGGTGCACCGGCGTGACCGCGTGGCTGGCCAGCAAGCGCGACCAGGAGGCGGCGGAGCTGCTCATCCCGGTGGCGCTGGTCGCCCTGGCGGGCGTGCTGGTGGTCAGCGGCACCCGCGGGTTCCTGCCCGCGCCGCTCGCGCTGATCGCGCTCGGCGCCGCCGCGGGCCTCGTCTGGTACGGGTCGATGCGCACGATCCCCGTCTACGACGAGGACGCCGACGGCTACGACGAGTACGGCGACGAGCCCGCCACCGGCTACGAGGAGCAGGGCTACCCCCGGCGCGCCAAGGCCGAGCCCGTCCCGGCGCCCACCCCGCCCCACGACCCCCGGCGCGGCGAGCTGCGCTTCCCGGAGCCCGCGTCCGAGGAGCTGCGCTACCCCGAGAACACCAGCATCCCCGAGAACACCGGCGTCCCGGAGCGCTCCATGTACCCCGACAACCCGGCCGGACCCACGGCGATCGACGGTCCGCTCGGCGGACCGCTCGACCGCTCCCCGCTCGCCGGCCTCGCCAAGCCGGGCGCGCTCGGCGGCGAGCTGGCCAACGCCTGCGGCCAGATCACCGTCTACACGCTGCTGGACGGGCGCGAGGACGCCTTCGACCGGCTCGCCGCCGACCTCGTGAAGGCCGCGCTGGCGACCGAGCCCGACACGCTGGTCTTCGCCTGCCACGAGGTGGTCGGCGGCCCCACGCAGCGGATCTTCTACCAGCTGTTCCGGGACGAGTCCGCGTTCGCCGCGCACCGCCGGCAGCCGCACCTGCAGCGCTTCCTCGCCGAGTCGCGCACCCACGTGATCGCCACGAACGTGATCGAACTGAAGCTCGGCCCGGCCAAGGTGCCGCTCCCGGCGCCGGAGTTCCCCGGAAGGTGACATGCCGCGCGAGATCATGATCACGCTGCTCGGCAAGCCGGGCTGCCACCTGTGCGAGGACGCCCGCGCGGTGATCGAGCGCGTCGCCCGCGACCTCGGCGTGCCGTGGGAGGAGCGCGACATCACCCAGTCGGAGCAGGACACCGAGCAGTACTGGGAGCAGATCCCCGTCACGCTGGTCAACGGCGTCCAGCACGACTTCTGGCGCGTCGACGAGAACCGGCTCCGCAAGGCGATCGCGGACCTCCGCCGGCGCTAGCCCGGCAGCGCCGCGACCTGGGTTCCGGTCCGGCGGCAAGAGGGAGTGGTACGGCAGGAGCGCCCCTCCGCGATTAGTGCCGCAGGGCCATTGGTCTCCCGCGTTGAGGGTGCCAGGGCACCTTGTGAGCGGTTCGCCCGATCGAAGATCGTTTGAAGGTACGGCCGTTCACCCGAACCGCGAAGAGGAGCTCCCATGTCTTTCAAGATGCGCACGCTCGGCGTCGGCGTCGCCGCCGCGGCCGCCTTCGTTCCTTTCGCCGCGACCGCCGCGCAGGCCGCTCCGGTCACCGCCCAGCGGGCCTGCACGTATGACGTCTGCATGTACACCAAGACGAACTTCAAGGGCTCGTGGAAGGGCTACAACCACTACAGGAACAAATGCGTCTCCTACGACAAGGCCTTCAAGATGAAGTCCTTCAAGATCAACAGCTCCGTGGGCACGACGTTCTGGTCCAAGAAGGGCTGCAAGGGCACCCCTTCCATGAGCTTCAGGGGCCACGCCAAGGTCAAGAACTACACGTTCACCTCGCGGTCGAGTCGCTGACCGCCTGACGACGGCGCCCCGTGGAGCAGCGGCCCACGGGGCGCCGTCGCGTCGTGCGTCCGGCAGGCGCCGCCAGGTTCCCCGCGCGGGCCGCTCGGGCGGGCATGTCTGGTCGGTCACACCCCGCCGATCTCCACTATCTCGGTCGTATGCTGAAAAGTCCCTGATGGACGGCTCTTCCGGGACGCCTTCCGGAACGCGGGCTCGCCGCGATGCCGGGGGGCCGACTTTGTGCGCGTATTCACAAAGGCTTAACCTGGGGGACACACCGTCGAGCCGAAGAGCAGGCCGTGACACCTCGACAGAACCGCCACCGCGACCGCGCGGGCCGCGGCATCCCCGAAGCCACCGTGGCGCGGCTCCCGGTCTACCTGCGGGCCCTCACCGGGCTGCAGGATCGCGGCGTCGCCACCGTCTCCTCCGAGGAGCTCGCGGCCGCGGCCGGAGTCAACTCGGCCAAGCTCCGCAAGGACCTCTCCCACCTCGGCTCCTACGGGACCCGCGGCGTCGGCTACGAGGTCGAGTACCTCGTCTACCAGATCTCCCGCGAACTCGGCCTCACCCAGGACTGGGTGGTCGCGATCATCGGTGTCGGTAACCTTGGCCGGGCCCTGGCCGGCTACGGCGGTTTCGCGTCCCGCGGCTTCCGCGTGGCGGGCCTGCTCGACGCTGACGAGTCCATCGTCGGACAGGAGATCTCCGGCATGACGGTGCAGCACATCGACCGCCTGGAGGACATGATCGCCGAGCACGGCGTGTCCATCGCCGTGATCGCGACCCCGGCCGGCGCCGCCCAGGGCGTGTGCGACCGCGTGGTGGCGGCCGGCGTGACGAGCGTTCTGAACTTCGCCCCGGTGGTGCTGTCGGTGCCCGACGGGGTCGATGTGCGCAAGGTTGATCTTTCCATTGAGCTGCAGATTCTCGCGTTCCACGAGCAGCGCAAGGCGGGCGGGCCGGACGGCTTCGCCCCGCTGGCGGGCGGCGAACCGCCGACCGGCGCTGCACAGTACGTGGAAACGGTGGAAGCATGAGGGGGTCAGACCCGGGGGCGTGGAGGGTCGTCCCCCCGCAAGCGGCAGGCAGGAGCGGAGCGGAGCAAGGGGCGCCGGCAGGCGCCTCCTCACCAGGAGCTCGCACGGCGCGGGTGGGCGGAGACGCGGAAGACCCTGGAGACGGGAAATGAGCATTCTGGTCGTGGGCCTCAGCCACCGAAGCGCGCCCGTGGCGGTGCTGGAGCGGGCGGCGGTGGCCGGTGACGATCTCGTCAAACTGCTGCACGCCGTGCACGCGTCCGCGAACGTCGCCGAGGCCGCCATCGTCTCGACCTGCAACCGGGTCGAGATCTACGCGGTCGTGGAGAAGTTCCACGGCGGCGTCTCGGCGATCTCGGAGCTGCTGGCCCTGCACTCCGGCGTCCCGCTGGACGACCTGTCGCGGCACCTGTACGTCCACTACGAGGAGCGGGCCGTCCAGCACGTGTTCGCGGTGGCGTGCGGGCTGGAGTCGATGGTCGTCGGCGAGGGGCAGATCCTCGGGCAGATCCGGCAGGCGTTCCGGCTGGCCCAGGAGGAGGGCACGCTCGGGCGCGACCTGCACGACGTCCTGCAGCAGTCGCTGCGGGTGGGCAAGCGCGCGCACCACGAGACCGGGATCGACAAGGCCGGCGCTTCGCTGGTCAGCGTGGGCCTGGACGTCGCGGTCCGGCATCTCGGCCCGCTGGAGGACGCCCGGGCGCTGGTGGTCGGCGCCGGCTCGATGAGCTCGCTGGCCGCCGCCACGCTGAGCCGCGCGGGAGCGCGCGAGGTGGTGATCGCCAACCGGACCCCCGCGCGGGCGCAGCGCCTCGCGGAGTCGCTGGACGTCCCCTCCCGCGCGATCGGGCTGGCGGAGCTGGACGCGGCCCTCGCCGAGGCCGACCTCGTGGTGTCGTGCACCGGCGCCACCGGCCTGGTGATCACCGCCGAGCAGCTCGCGGCGCAGGGGATCGGGGCCGACGGACGGCGCCGCTTCCTCCTCGACCTGGCGCTGCCCCACGACGTGGACCGCGCCGTCCGCGACCTGCCCGGCGTCGGGCTGGCGGGCCTGGACGACCTGCGCACCGCGCAGGAGGCGGCCGAGGCCATCGGCCCGGAGGCGGTCGAGGCCGCGCGGCGGATCGTGTGCGCCGAGGTCGAGGCGTTCCTCAGCGCCGCCCGCGCCGCCGCCGTCGCGCCGACCGTCGTCGCGCTGCGCAGCAAGGCCGCCGACGTGGTGGAGGCCGAACTGGCCCGGCTGAGCGGGCGGATGCCCGAGATGGACGTCCGGGCCCGCAAGGAGATCGAGCAGACCGTGCGGCGCGTGGTGGACAAGCTGCTCCACGCGCCGACCGTCCGGGTCAAGGAGCTGGCGGCGGCACCGGGCGGCGACTCCTACGCCGACGCGCTGCGCGAGCTGTTCGACCTGGACCCGAAGGCCCCCGAGGCGGTGGCGCGCGCGGACATCCGCGAGGCCGACGTCCCCGAGGCGGCCGTCCCCCGGCTCGACGGCCGGGACCCGAACCAGGAATGCGCCGAGGTCGACTGCGTCAGCCCCGCGTCCGCGCCGGGCCGGGACGCGGTGTCCGACGCGGTGTCCGACGCGGTGTCCGACGCGGTGTCCGAGGTCGTGGCGGACGCCGTGTCGGACGCGATGTCGGACGGCGTGAACGCCGAGACGGTGAACGCGCAGGCCGCGAGCGTGCGGGCGGTCAGCGCCCGGCACGCCGTCCCGGCGCACGAAGGAGACGAGACGTGAGTACGGGGAGCAGGGGCCCGCTTCGGCTGGGCACCCGGAAGAGCCTGATGGCGACGACCCAGTCGCAGGGCGTCGCCGACACGTTGTCCGAGCTCACGGGGCATGCCGTCGAGCTGGTCGGGGTAACGACGCAGGGTGATGTGTCCAAGGCCCTGCTCGCCCAGATCGGCGGGACGGGCGTGTTCGTCAACGCGCTCCGCGACAAGGTGCTGTCCGGCGAGGTGGACTTCGCGGTGCACTCGCTGAAGGACCTGCCGACGTCCGAGACGCCCGGGATCGTCCTCGCGGCCACCCCCGCCCGCGACGACCCGCGCGACGCCCTGTGCGGCCCCTTGAAACTCGCCGACCTGCCGCGCGGCGCGCGGATCGGCACCGGCTCGCCGCGCCGCGTCGCCCAGCTGCGCGCGCTCCGCCCGGACCTGGAGATCGTCCCGATCCGCGGCAACGCCGACACCCGGCTCCGCAAGGTCAGCGACGGCGAGCTCGACGCGGTGGTGCTCGCGCACGCGGGCCTCAAGCGGATCGGCCGGCTGGACGCGGTCGGCGAGGTCTTCGACCCGGACCAGATGCTGCCCGCCCCCGGGCAGGGCGCGCTCGCGCTCGAATGCCGCGCCGACCGCGCCGACCTCCGCGAACTGCTTGGAACGGTCGACGACGCCGCGACCCGGCGCGCCGTCACCGCCGAGCGGACGGTCCTGGCGGTGCTGGAGGCGGGTTGCTCCGCGCCCGTGGGAACATACGCTGCCGAAGTAGATGAAAGGCTGCATCTGACGGCGACCGTCGCGGCATACGACGGCAGCAGGCAGGTGCGGCTGTCCGCAAGCGGCCACCCGGATGACGCCGAGCGGCTCGGACGCGACCTCGCGGCCCGGCTTCTCGCGCAGGGGGCCGACCAGTTGATGGGGGAGCGCGAGTGAGCCCCGCCGCGAAGAGCACCACGAAGAGCACGGCCGCGACGGACGCCGCGGCCGACGAGAGCGTGGTCGAGAACACCGCCGCCGACAAGACCGCCGCCGACAAGACCGCCGCCGACAAGAACACGACCACCGGGAAGACCCCGACGACCGGCAAGGCCGCGAAGCCCGCGAAGAGCGCGGCCTCCGCACCGGCCGCCCCGCACCGGACGGCCGGTCCGGGGACGGTCGCGTTCGTCGGCATGGGGCCCGGCGACCCCGACCTGCTGACCCTGCGCGCCGCCGGCGAGCTGGAGCGCGCCGACACCGTCGTCGTGAGCCGCGCGCACTGCCCGCCCGGGATCCTGACCCACTGCCGTCCGGACGCCGAGATCCTCGACACGGCCGACGCCGACCCGGTGAAGCTCGCCGCGCGGGCCGCGAAGGCGGGCCGCCGGGTCGTCCGGCTGTTCCGCGGCGACCCGGGGCTGGCCTGCCACTACGCCGTCGAGGGCGGTGCCCTGGCCAAGGCCGGCGTCCCGTTCGAGGTGGTGCCCGGCGTCTCCTCCGTGACGGCCGTGCCCGGGTACGCGGGCATCCCGCTGACCGACGGCGCGACCCGCGAGGTCCGCGTCATCGACGCCTCCGAGGGCGGCGTCGACTGGGAGCGGTTCGCCGCCCCGGACACCACCCTCGTCGTCCTCGGGGCCGAGGGCGCGGTCGCCGAGGTCGCGAAGGGCCTGGTGGCGGCGGGACGTCCCGACTCCACCCCGGCCGCGATGACCAGCCTCGGCACCACCACCGAGCAGGAGACCGTCGTCTCGACGCTCGCCAGGCTCGCGCCCGACACCAAGGGCATGGAGACCCCCGGCCTGATCGTCGTCGGCGACGTGGTGAACTGGCGCGACAAGCTGTCCTGGTTCGAGACCAAGCCGCTGTTCGGCTGGCGGGTCCTCGTGCCGCGCACCAAGGAGCAGGCCGCGTCGCTGTCGGACCAGCTCCGCGGGTACGGGGCCGTCCCGGACGAGGTCCCGACGATCTCGGTCGAGCCGC
This sequence comes from Spirillospora sp. NPDC049024, assembly GCF_040649235.1. Classification (NCBI taxonomy): domain Bacteria; kingdom Bacillati; phylum Actinomycetota; class Actinomycetes; order Streptosporangiales; family Thermomonosporaceae; genus Spirillospora; species Spirillospora sp. NPDC049024. The sequence goes on along the minus strand of NZ_JBEZFD010000022.1, from coordinate 146,472 downwards.
CGCGCACCCCGCAGCAGATGGACCGGGCCGTGAAGGGCCTCGTCACCGGCCGCTACGAGTGGGTGGTGTTCACCTCCACGAACGCGGTGAAGGCGATCCGGGAGAAGTTCACCGACTACGGCCTCGACGCCCGCGCGTTCGCCGGCCTGAAGGTCGCCGCCGTCGGGGAGCAGACCGCCGCCGCGCTGGTCGAGTTCGGCGTCGTCCCCGACCTGACCCCGTCCGGGGAGCAGTCCGGCGAGGGCCTCGCCCGGGAGTGGCCGCCCTACGACGAGGACCTCGACCCGATCAACCGGGTCCTGCTGCCGCGCGCCGACATCGCCACCGACGTGCTCATCGCCAGGCTGACCGAGCTCGGCTGGGAGTGCGAGGACGTGACCGCCTACCGGACGGTCCGGGCCGCGCCGCCGCCCGCGCCGATCCGCGAGGCGATTAAGGGCGGCGGGTTCGACGCCGTGCTGTTCACCTCGTCCTCCACGGTGAAGAACCTGATCGGCATCGCCGGCAAGCCCCACAACGTGACCGTGATCGCGGTGATCGGCCCGCAGACGGCCAAGACGGCCGAGGAGTACGGGCTGCGGGTCGACGTCATGGCCGAGAAGCCGTCGGTGTCGGCCCTCGCGGAGGCGCTGGCCGAGTACGGTGCCAAGCGGAGGGCGGCCCAGATCGAGGCGGGGGACCCGCTCCGCAAGCCCAGCCAGATGCGCCGGGGCGCCCGGCGCCGGAAGTAGACCCGCACCCGGAAAACCGAGGGATCATGTCTGCACAGTTCCCCGTCGCCCGCCCGCGACGGCTGCGGCGCACGCCCGCGATGCGGCGGCTCGTCGCCGAGACCCGGCTCAGCCCCGCCGACCTGGTGCTGCCCGTCTTCGTCAAGGAGGGCATCTCCGAGCCGCAGCCGGTCGCGTCCATGCCGGGCGTCTTCCAGCACACCCGCGACAGCCTGCGCAAGGCCGCGCACGAGGCGGCCGAGGCGGGCGTCGGCGGCCTCATCCTGTTCGGCATCCCGGCCGAGAAGGACGGCACGGGCTCGGCCGCCGACGACCCGGACGGCATCGTCCAGCTCGCGCTGCGCGACCTGGCGTCCGACCTCGGCGACTCGACCGTGATCATGACCGACCTGTGCCTGGACGAGTACACCGACCACGGCCACTGCGGCATCCTCACCGAGTCCGGCGAGATCGACAACGACGCCACGCTGGAGCGGTACGCCTCGATCGCCGTGGCGCAGGCCGAGGCGGGCGCGGCGGTCGTCGGCCCGTCCGGGATGATGGACGGCCAGGTCGGCGCGATCCGCGAGGCCCTCGACGGCGCCGGGTACTCCGACACCGCGATCCTCGGCTACTCGATCAAGTACGCCTCCGCCTACTACGGCCCGTTCCGGGACGCGGCCGAGTGCGCCCCGCAGTTCGGCGACCGGTCCACCCACCAGCAGGACCCGGCCAACGCCGACGAGTCGCTCCGCGAGGTCTTCCTCGACCTCGACGAGGGCGCCGACATGGTCATGGTCAAGCCCGCCGGCGCCTACCTGGACATCGTGCGCCGCGTCCGCGACGCGGTCGACGTCCCGGTGGTCGCCTACCAGGTGAGCGGCGAGTACGCGATGATCGAGGCCGCCGCGGAGAAGGGCTGGATCGACCGCGAGCGCACGATCATGGAGTCGCTGCTGTCGATCCGCCGCGCCGGCGCCGACATCGCCCTCACCTACTGGGCCACCGAGGTCGCCCGCCGGCTGGCCTAGATCATCGTCTAGCCCATCCGTCCCTCCGGTCCCTCCGCCCTCTAGTCACTTAGGGTCGTTTTCCCGGGGTTGCCGTGTCCGGCGTTCACCCCGGCGGGCATCATCGTTAACCAGGAACCCACGTGCGACCTTGGGTAATGGGGGGCGGAGATGCTGGCGGTCTCGGGGAGCAAGAAGCAGCGGGCGGCGCGCGACCGGATGGCCGCGGCCGCGCGGGAGTACGCCGACCTGGGCTGGCCCTGCTTCCCCGGAGCTCATCCCCCCGCCGGCGGTGACCGGGCGTGTTCATGCGACCGGATCGGCTGTCCCGACCCTGGTGCGCACCCGGTGTCGGCCGCCTGGGCGCACCAGGCCAGCGTCGACGCGGGCACGATCGAACGCTGGTGGGACGAGCGCCCGCAGGCGAACATCATCTTGCCGACGGGCCGGGTGTTCGACGTGTTCGACGTACCGGCCGCGGCCGGGACCATCGCCCTCGACCGGATCGAGCGGGAAAACCTTCCCGTCGGTCCGGTCGCGTCGTTCGGGGGCGACCGGCACCTGTTCTTCGTCGCCACGCGCGGCGCGCCCGTCGACGAGGACGAGTGGTGGTCCTGCCACCTCGACTGCTCCCCGGAGGACGTCGCCGAGACGCCCGGGATGCGCTGGCACTGCCGTGACAGCTACGTCGTGGCGCCGCCGTCCATCCTGCCGCACGGGCGCGAGGCGGCCTGGCTGCGCCCACCGTCCCGCGACCCGCTCCCCGACCCCCTCCGCCTCCTGGAAGTCCTCTCAGACGCCTGCGAGGACGCCTTGCTTTAGCAGTCCCGGCCCACTTCGCTCGCCTGGCGGCTGTGTTAATGCAGTCCCGGCCCACTTCGCTCGCCTGGCGGCTCGCTACGTGACCGGGCCTGGGCGAACGCGGCATCGCTTCGCGATCTGCCCGGTTCCGCTCGCCTCCGGCTTCGCTCCACCGGCCAGGTCACGCGTTCGCGCGCGACCCTAGCCAGGCGGGCCCGGCCTTCAGCGGGTGCGGCTCTCCACCGGGTGCGGCCCTTACGGGCTGCGGGCCGCACCGGCGGGCGCTGGGCCCGGGTGCGGTCAGTGGGGGGCCTTGATGGGGGGCTTGCGGGTCCAGCCGCTGAAGGAGCCGCGCTGCATCTCGTTGCGGCCCTTCTCGGGGCCGGCGCGCACCCAGAACTTCACGGGGCGGAAGTCGGCGTCGAGCTTGACGGCGAACGCGATCTGCTGGGCGCCCGTCGCCTGCGCCATCTGCGCGTACAGGGGGCCGACGCCGGGGGCCTCCGTCAGCTTCGCGGCAGGGGCCTCGCCCTCATAGATCGCTCCAGACTTGGAGAGCCTGGTCGCCGACCGCATCAGCGCCGTCAGGCTCGCGACCGAGCCGCCCATGCGCACCTGGTCGGCGACGGCCGGGTAGCCGCGCCCGCCGAGCGGCGACGCCCGCCACTTCTTGCCCGCCCGGACGTACAGCCGGTCCTGGACGATGACGGCCCGCACCGGCTTGCGGGACGCGCCCGCCCCAGCCAGCGTGAGGGCGTAGGACGGGTTCCCGCCCTGGACCACCATCGTCCCCTTGCCGGTGGCCGCGAAGCCGCAGCAGCCGGTCTGCCGGTAGCTGAACGCGGCGCCGGGCGTCTTGGCGACGGCCTGGTCGATGCGGGCGACGAGCGGCGCGGGGTCGACGCCGCCGACCGGCAGCGTCGGCTGCGGGCTGCTGCTCTGCGCGGGCGTCGGCTCGGGCGGCTCCTTGTCACCGCTCAGCGACGTGCCGCCCTTCAACAGGACCGCCGTGCCCGCCCCGGCGGCGACGACCACGACCGCGACGGCGGCGACCACCCAGCGCGTCCGGGACCGGCCGCCCCCCTGCGCGCCCGTGACGACCGGGGTGCGGCCGCTGCTGCGGGACGGCTTCGGCTTCGGCGGCTCGGGCTGCTGCGCGGCCTGCGCGGCGAGCTCGGTGAGGCGGCCGCGGCCCTGCGCCTCCCAGGACGGCCCGTAAGCGGAGACGGCCGCGTCCTCCAGCGCGCCGAGGAAGTCGGCGGCGGACTTCGGGCGCTTCTCCGGCTCCTTGGCCAGGCCCTGGTGGATCAGGTCGCGCAGCGGCCCCGGCACCTCCTCGGCCGGGATCGGCGCCTCGCGGTGCTGGCGCGCCATGTTGCGGCCCGCGTACGGGGGCCGTCCGGTGAGGCACTCGTAGAAGATCGCGGTGGCGGCGTACAGGTCGGTGGCGACCGTGGCCGGCTCGCCGTCCCACAGCTCCGGCGCCGCGTACTGCGGGGCCTGCTGCGCCTCGGTGCCCGCGGGCGCCGTCGCGAAGTCGGTGAGCCGGGCGTTGCCCTCGCCGTCGACCAGGATGTTCGCCGGGCGCATCGCCCCGTGGACGAGGTCGTGCTCGTGCGCGACGGCGAGGCCGAGGAGCGTCCCGCCCAGCATCGACAGCGCCGCGAGGGGGCCGCTCGGGCCCTGCGCGGCGATCATGCGCCGCAGGCTCACCCCCTCGACGTACTGCATCACGAGCGCGGCGCCGTCGGCGGTCTCCACGAAGTCGTAGAGGTCGACCACGTTCGGGTCTTCCAGCTGGGACAGGCCCCGTGCCGCCACGCGGAAGCGCGCGAGAAACGCCTCGTCGGCGCCGAGCGCCGTGTCGAGGTATTTGATCGCGACCCGCGTGCCGGTCATGTCGTCGACCGCCAGCACCACCCGGCCCGAGGCTCCGCCGCCCAGTTCGCGTTCGTGGGTGAAGCCCGGGACCGTCCAGCCGTTGACCACGGTAGAAGCCATCCCTCCGATGTCGTCACTTGGTGGAATATCGGCCCATACGCCGCCGGGTCAAGGCAAGTCGCCGAACTGCAACTGAGAGACTGCAACCGTGACTGACTTCGATCGCTCCCGGCAGTTGTTCGACCGTTCCGCCGCCGTTGTCCCCGGCGGCGTCAACTCTCCGGTCCGCGCCTTCGGCGCCGTTGGCGGAACGCCCCGTTTCATGGCGTCCGGGCGTGGTCCGTACCTTACCGACGTCGACGGCAATACCTATGTCGATCTGGTGTGTTCGTGGGGTCCGATGATCCTCGGGCACGCGCACCCGGCCGTCGTGGAGGCGGTGCGGGACGCGGCAGGGCGCGGGACGTCCTACGGCGCGCCCACGCAGGGCGAGGTGGAGCTCGCCGAGGAGATCGTCTCCCGTACCCCGGCCGAGAAGGTCCGGCTGGTCAACTCGGGGACCGAGGCGACGATGTCGGCGATCCGGCTGGCCCGCGGGTTCACCGGCCGCACCAAGATCATGAAGTTCGCCGGCTGCTACCACGGGCACGTGGACTCGCTGCTCGCCGCGGCGGGCTCCGGCGTCGCCACGTTCGGGCTTCCCGACACGCCGGGCGTGACCGGCGCGACCACCGCCGACACGCTGATCCTGCCCTACAACGACGTCGCGGCCGTGGAGACGGCCTTCCACGACCACGGCAACGACATCGCCTGCGTGATCACCGAGGCCGTGCCGTGCAACATGGGCGTGGTCCCGCCGCTGGCCGGGTTCAACGCACTGCTGAAGCGGCTGTGCGAGCGGTACGGCGCGCTGCTGGTGCTCGACGAGGTGCTCACCGGGTTCCGGGCGTCGCGGTCCGGGTGGTTCGGGGTCGAGGGCGTCCCCGGCGACCTGATGACGTTCGGCAAGGTGATGGGAGGCGGGCTGCCCGCCGCCGCGTTCGGCGGGCGCGCCGACGTCATGGACCACCTCGCCCCGGCCGGGCCCGTCTACCAGGCCGGCACCCTGTCGGGGAACCCGCTCGCCACCGCCGCCGGGCTCGCCACGCTGCGGCACGCCACGGACGAGGTGTACGCCGCGATCGACCGCTCGGCGCGGATCGTGTCGACGGCCGCGTCCGAGGCGCTGGAGCGCGAGGGCGTCCCGCACGCGCTGCAGAACGCGAGCAACCTCTTCTCGATCTTCTTCACGGACGGGGCGGTGGGCGACTTCGCCGCCGCGCAGCGGCAGGACTCCAAGGCCTACGCCGCCTTCTTCCACGCCGCGCTGGAGCGCGGCGTGTACCTGCCCCCGTCCGCGTACGAGGTGTGGTTCCTGTCGGCCGCGCACGACGACGAGGCTCTGGAGCGCGTCCTGGAGGCCCTCCCGCACGCCGCCCGCGCCGCGGCCCAAGCGGCGGCATCCTAGAACGGCGGCTTCCTAGAACGGCAGGGCGCGGAGCGCTCTCAGGGCGGCGACGACCGATTCGGGACGCGGTGCGTGCAGGGGTGCGCGCACCGCGGGGTCGTCGATCAGCCCCTCGTCGGCGAGGCAGGCCTTCAGGACGGCCGGGGACGGCTCGCTGAACAGCGCCTCCGCCATCGGGAGCAGGGCGTTGTGGAACGTCAGCGCCCGAGCGGCGTTCCCCTCCCGCGTGGCCCGCGCCATGGCGGCGTAGGCGGCCGGCGCGAGACACGCGCACGCGGCGACGCCGCCCGCCGCGCCGAGCTGGAGCATGGGATAGATGTAGGCGTCGTCCCCGGACAGGATCGCCTTGCCGGGGTTGGCCGCCAGCACGGCCAGGGTGTCCTGGTCGATCGCGCCCGCGCAGTGCTTCATGCCGACGACGCAGTCGAGCGCGAGGATCTCCAGAAGCGCTCCGGCGGACAGGGGCTTCGCCGTCCGGTACGGCACGTTGTAGGGGATCAGCGGGACGTCCACGGCCGCGCCGACGGCGGCGAAGTGGTCGATGACCCCCTCCTCCGACGGACGCAGGTAGTACGGGACGACGACGAGCAGCGCGTCGGCGAGCGGGGCGCGTTCGCGGGCCTGCCGGATCGAGTCCTCGGTGCCCATCGTCCCGGCGCCCACCGTCAGGGGCGTCCCGTGCTCGATCGAGACGGCGCGGCACACCTCCAGCACCGTCCGCTGCTCGGCGGCGCTCAGCAGCGCGGCCTCGCCGGTGGTGCCCAGCGCCACCAGGCCGGCGGCGCCGTTCTCCAGGCAGTGGCGGGCGAGGCGTTCGAGGGACTTGGCGTCCACCTCGCCGGAGCGGGTGAACGGCGTGACGAGCGAAGCGTGGATTCCGTGCATGGGTCTCACCTCGTTCGGGCCGGCCGGGCGGCCGGAGCGGGGGATGCGGACGGCGCGGACGGTTCGGCCGGTGCGGCCGGTGCGGCCGGCGCGGCCGGGGCGGGCGGTTCGGCCGACACGGCGGGCGCGGGCGGGACGGGCAGGCCCCGGCCGCGGAGCCGGATGCTGCCGACCGCGACCCCCGCGATGATCAGTGCGGCGCCGGCGAGCCGCGTCCCGTCCACGTGCTCGTCCAGCAGCAGGGCCGCCGAGACCAGCCCGAACGGCGGGACGAGCAGCGAGTACATGGCGACGGTGCCGACCTCGTACCGGCGGATCAGCCACGCCCATCCGCCGAAGCAGAACAGCGTGGCGACGTAGGCGATGAACGCCATCGAGCCCACCCCGGCGAGCGAGAGGTTCCGCGCCGCCTCCGGCACGGCCCCCGGCCCCTCGAAGACCAGCGACAGGGCGAGCAGGGGGAGCGGCGGCACCAGCGACATCCACACCATGAACGCGAACGCGTCGACCGGCTCCCCGGTGGACTGGTTCATCCCCCGCATCGCGACGTTCGCCAGACCCCAGGCGGCCGCGCCGCCGAGGCAGACCAGGAACGCCCCCACCGGACTCCCGCCCTCGCCCTGCGCGAAGCCGAGCAGCGTGACGCCGCTGAACGCGACGACCATCCCGGCGATCTGCCGGCCGCCGACGCGCTCGCCCAGCAGCAGCCCCGCGAACAGCGCGGTGAAGATCGCCTGCACCTGGAGCACGACCGACGCCAGGCCGGCGGGCATGCCCATGCTCATGCCGATGAACAGCAGGCCGAACTGCCCCACGCCGAGCGGGACGCCGACCAGGACGAGCCAGCGCGCGGCGACCGGCGGGCGGCGGACGAGGAAGACCGCGGGCACCGCCGCGGCCGTGAACCGCAGCGCGGCCATCAGCAGCGGCGGAAAGTCCTCCAGCGCCACCTTGATGGGCACGAAGTTGAAGCCCCAGAGGGCGGCGATCAAAGTGGCCAGCAGGACGTGGCGCGATTTCATGCCTCGATCGTGAGGAAACACTCGCTTTAGGACAAGCGAGAACTTCTTGACACCTCGTTTTAGTATTGCTTCATGCTTGATCTGGAACGGCTGCGCGCTCTGCACTCGGTCGCGACCTACGGGTCGGTCAGCGCCGCCGCGGACGTCCTCCACGTCACCACGTCCGCGGTGTCCCAGCAGCTCGCCAAGCTGGAGCGCGAGACAGGCCAGAAGCTCCTCGAACGCAACGGCCGCGGCGTCCGCCTCACCGACGCCGCCGAACTGCTCGTCGCGCATGCCGAGCGGATCCTGTCGCTCGTCGAGCAGGCGCAGGCCGACCTGGAGGCGCACCGCGGCTCCGTCGTCGGCCAGCTCACCGTCGCCGCGTTCCCCACCGCGATCCGCGGGCTGATGCCCGCCGCGCTGACCGCCCTGCGCACCGACCACCCCGAGCTGCGCGTCCTGCTCCGCGAGGAGGACCCCATGCGCAGCATGCCGCTCGTCCTGCGCGGCGACTTCGACATGGCGGTCGTCCAGGACTGGAACAACGAGCCGCTCCCGCTGCCCGAGGGCCTGCACAAGGGCGTCATCTGCGAGGACGTCGCCGACGTGGCGCTGCCCGCGGACCACGACCTCGCCGGCCGCGACACGGTCGACCTCAAGGAGCTCGCCGGGGACACCTGGATCAGCTCCTCGCCCGACAGCATCTGCTGCGACTGGCTGCTGCGCACGCTGCGCGCCATCGACAGCGAGCCCAAGATCGACCACATGGCCTACGAGTTCGCCACCCAGCTCTCCCTGGTCGCGGGCGGGCTCGGCAACGCGATCCTGCCCCGCCTCGGCCGCTGCGACGTCCCGCCCGGCGTCGCCATCGTCCCGCTGGCGGCCCCGCTGTCGCGCCGCGTCTACGCCGTCTGGCGCGAGGAGGCCGCCCGCCGTCCCGCGATCCGCGCCGCCGTGACCGCCCTGCGCACCGCCGTCGCGGCCGACGCTCCCGCCGACGCCCCCGCCCCGGCCTGACCTGCCTGGCACCCGCCCCGGGTCGTCGCGCGCGAACTTGTTCGGTAGGTTCTCGCGATCATGGAAGGCGAACGGCGCGACGGCGCGGAGCAGGCCGGTGAACGGTGGGCCGGCGAGTGGCGGGTCGGCGGGTACACCGAGGTGCGCGAGCTGGGCGCGGGCGCCCAGGGGCGGGTCGTGCTCGCCCGGGACGACGCGTCCAGCACCCCGGTGGCGATCAAGTACCTGGCGGCGCGGGCGGACGAGACCGACCGGGAGCGGCTCCGCCATGAGGCGCTCATGCTCGGCCGCGCGAACAGCCCGCACGTGGCGCGGCTCTTCCGGCTCGTCGAGGGGCCGGGCACCGCCGCGATCGTGATGGAGGCCGTCGACGGCGTCTCCCTCAAGGAGCTGCTGGCGCGGCACGGCGCTCTCGGCCCGGAGGCGGCGCTGGCCGTCCTCAAGGGCTCGCTGCTGGGGCTGGCGGCCGCGCACGCGGTCGGCGTCGTCCACCGCGACTACAAGCCCGCCAACGTCGTCGTCCCGGCGGACGGGCGGAGCCGCCTCGTCGACTTCGGCATCGCCACCCCCGCCGGGGAGGAGGCGGGCGGCGCCGGGACCCCGTACTACATGGCGCCGGAGCAATGGAGCAGGCACGTCGCCACGCCCAGGACCGACGTGTACGCCGCGACCTGCGTCTTCGTGGAGTGCGTGACCGGGCGGCGGCCCTACACGGGCGCCCGCGCCGAGCTGATGCGGGCCCACCTGACCGGAGAGATCCCCGTCGACGCCGTGCCCGAGGCGCTGCGGCCGCTCGTCCTGAAGGGCATGGCCAAGGCGGCGGAGGAGCGTCCGGCCGGGGCCGCCGCGTTCGTGGACGACCTGGAGCGCACCGCCCAGGCCGCCTACGGCCGGGACTGGGAGGCCCGGGGCGTGCACGCCCTGTCCGCGGGCGCCGTCGCGCTCGCCGCGCTGTTCCCGCTCGCCGCTTGGCTGATGCCGGGCGCGGCGTCCGCCGCCGGCGCCGCCGCCGCGGGGACGGGCGCCGCCGCCGGAGCCTCCGGAGTGTCCGGTGCCGGGACGGCGTCGGTCGCCGGGAAGGTCGCCGCGGGCTCGGCCGTCAAGGCGTTCCTCGGCAGCGGCGCGGGCCTCACCGCCGCCGCGGTCGGTACGGTCGTGGTCGTCGGGGCGGGCGCCGTCGCCGTCCAGCAGGTGACGAAGCAGGACCCCGCCCCGCGCCCCTCGGCGACCGCAAGGGTCGCGGCCACCGTTGCGGACGTGAGGCCCTGCGTCACGCAGGCGCCGGGTGCGGTGATCACACCGTCCGACGGGCCCGCGAAGGTGACGCTCCCCGCGCAGGTCAAGATGCCGAAGAACGCCGCCGTGTACCGCTCCGGGCAGGGGCTGCTGATCGGCCCGGCGGGCGCGGAGTGCGAGGCGTCGGTCGGCGCGAACGCGGGCGCCGCCTCGGTCGGGGACTTCGGGACGGCCCTGGTCGAGCAGAACTGGCAGGGCTCGGTCGGCGGCATCCGCATCCAGATGTGCACGTACTTCCCGGACTCCGCCCAGGCGCAGCGCGAACGCGCGCAGGGCAACGAATGCTCGTCCATCCTGTCGACGCGACAGGCCCTGGCGACGGGCGTGCCCGGCTACCAGGCGGTGCTCACTCGCGGCCCCGGCACCGACAACCTCCCGCCGTCGCCCGCCGTGAAGGCCGAGCTGGCCGTCCTGACGCCGCGCGGCATCGCCTGGCCGATCACCTGCACGGCCCCGGCCGCCCAGTCCGCCATCTGCGACGCCGCGCTCCTCTACTGGTTCACCCAGCGGCTGGGGGACGCCAAGGTCCCGAAGGCCGACCTCGACCGCGCCGCCAAGGCCATCTCCGATTTCGTCGCCTCCACCCGCATCTGACCCGCCCGACCGCCCCGTCTCCACTGCCGGGACCGGGGACGGGGCGGGTGGTGAGCGGGGGTGGGCGGCGCGGGTAATCTGGCGAGGCCATGACTGAGACCACGATCGTTCACCTCCTGCGGCACGGCGAGGTGCACAACCCCGAGGGAATCCTCTACGGGCGCCTGCCCGGCTACCGCCTGAGCGAGGACGGCGTCCTCATGGCGAAGGCCGCCGCCCGGTGGCTCGGCGACCGGGACGTCACCGCGCTGTTCTCCTCGCCGATGCAGCGGGCGCTGGAGACGGCCGCGCCGCTGGCCGACGCGTTCGGCCTGCCCGTCACGGTGGACGACCGCCTGATCGAGGCCGGCAACCACTTCGAGGGGCTCACGTTCGGGATCGGGACCGGCTCGCTGCGCCGCCCCGAGCACTGGCGCCACCTCGTCAACCCGTTCCGGCCGTCCTGGGGCGAGCCGTACAAGATGCTCGCCGCCCGGATGCGCGCCGCCGTCATCAGGGCCCGGGAGGCGGCGCGCGGCCACGAGGCCGTCTGCGTCAGCCACCAGCTGCCGATCTGGATCCTGCGGCTGCACGCCGAGCGCCGCAAGCTCTGGCACCACCCGGCGCGGCGGGAGTGCTCGCTCGCCAGCCTCACCAGCCTGACCTTCGAGGGCAGCCGGCTGGTGGAGGTCGCCTACCGCGAGCCCGCCGCCGGGATCGCGAAGGGCCCCAGTGTCGCGGGTGCCTGACCGCACCGCTAAGTTGTGTACTACATCTTGTAGTACTCAATATCTCGTGCCGCGCGTCTTCGCCGGACGTCCCGAACCGGGCGTCTCGCGCTGAACGCCCGCACCGACCGCCTTGTACCGAAGCCCTGTAGGACCGAGGAGGGGCACGTGAACCCCCGCCGCATCTCGCCTTCCCGCGCCCCCTTCCTGGCGGGGGCCGCCGCCGCGCTCTGCGCGCTGCTCGCCGGCTGCGCCGGCACCGGCGCCGCGGACGGCGGGCCGGACGGCGGCGACAACCGCTTCATCTCCGGCGACGGCAACGTGACCGAGTACAAGGCGGCCGACCGCAAGGGCCTCCCCGCCGTCGGCGGCGAGCAGCTCGACGGCAAGTCCTTCAAGCTCGCCGACCTCAAGGGCAAGGTCGTCGTCGTCAACTTCTGGGCGTCGTGGTGCGCGCCCTGCCGCGGCGAGGCGCCGTCCCTCCAGCAGGTCTACGACGAGAAGAAGGCGCAGGGCGTGGAGTTCCTCGGCGTCAACTTCAAGGACGCCAAGCCCAACGCGCAGGCGTTCGAGCGCAAGTTCAAGGTCACCTACCCCAGCCTCTTCGACGCCGACGGCCGCGTGACGCTGGCGTTCCGGGACGTCCCGCCGAGCGCGATCCCGAGCACGCTCGTGCTGGACCGGCAGGGCCGCGTCGCCGCCCGCATCATCGGCGCGACGACCTACACCAAGCTGAACCCCCTGGTCGGCAAGGTCCTCGCGGAGAAGTGAGCTCCCTGGACGAGACGGTCGTGAGCGGGTCGTTGGTGGCGGCGGCGCCGCTGGCGGCCCTCGCCGGGCTCGTCTCGTTCGCCTCGCCATGCGTCCTGCCGCTGGTCCCGGGCTACCTGTCGTACGTGACGGGGATGAGCGGCGTCGACCTCGCCGAGCAGCGGCGCGGGCGGCTCCTCGCCGGGGTCCTGCTGTTCGTCGCGGGCTTCAGCGTGGTCTTCGTCAGCTACGGGGCGGTCTTCGGCGGGCTCGGCCGGTGGCTGCTGGAGTACCAGGACACGATCACCCGCGTCCTCGGCGTCATCACGATCGTGTTCGGGCTCGCGTTCATGGGCTTCGTCCCCGGCCTGCAGCGGACGGTGAAGTCGGGGCGCCTCCCGGCTGCCGGGCTCGCCGGGGCGCCGCTCCTCGGCGTCCTGTTCGGGCTGGGCTGGACGCCGTGCATCGGCCCCACGCTCGGCGCGGTGCAGGGCCTCGCGATCACCGAGGCCAGCGCCTGGCGGGGCGCGCTGCTGTCGCTGGCGTACTGCGCGGGCCTGGGCCTGCCGTTCGTGGCCACCGCGATCGCCTACCGTAGGGCACTCGGCGCGTTCGGCGCCGTGAAGCGCCACTACCCCCTGGTCATGCGGATCGGCGGGGGGATGCTCGTCCTCATCGGGGTGCTGCTCGTGAGCGGCCTGTGGGGTGACCTGACCATCGAGCTGAGGTCGTGGATCAGCGGCTTCGAACCGGTGATTTGAGATGACTGACACGGACCACGTCGACACCGACACCGACCACGCCGGCACGGACCAGGCCGAGGACAGGGCCGAGGACCAGGCCGCGGAGACCGGCACCGAGGCGCCCGCCGCGCGGCAGGCGCCGGAGGAGGTGCCGCGCCCCTCCGGCATCGGGCCGCTCGGATGGCTGCGGTGGGGCTGGCGGCAGCTCACCACCATGCGGACCGCGCTGATCCTGCTGTTCCTGGTGGCGCTCGGCGCGGTTCCCGGCTCGGTCCTGCCGCAGCGCGGCCAGGCGCCCGAGAAGGTCGCCGCCTACCTGGACAAGCACGAGACGCTCGGGCCCTGGCTCGACAAGTTCTCGATGTTCGACGTGTTCGCGGCGCCCTGGTTCGCGGCCATCTACATCCTGCTTTTCGTCTCGCTCGCCGGCTGCGTGATCCCGCGCGCCGTCAAGCACTACAGGTCGATGCGGGCGCGCCCGCCCGCGGCGCCCCGCAACCTGGCGCGGCTGCCGCAGTCGGCGACGTACGAGACCGACGCCTCCCCCGAGGAGGTGCTCGCCGAGGCGCGCACGGCGCTGCGCGAGCGCCGCTTCCGGGTGGACGTCTCCGGCGGCGCCGCGTCCGCCGAGAAGGGCTACCTGGGCGAGACGGGCAACCTGCTCTTCCACCTCGCGCTGCTGGCGCTGCTGTTCGCGCTCGGACTCGGCAACCTGTTCGGCTACCGGGGCAACGTCCTGCTGACCGAGGGCAAGACGTTCGCGAACTCGCTCGGCCTCTACGACCAGTTCCAGCCGGGACGCGCGTTCACCGGCGGCGAGCTGGCCCCGTTCACGCTCACGCTGGACGACTTCAAGGCCGAGTACGAGACCAAGGGCGACAAGCGGGGCCAGGCCACCGCGTTCAACGCCAAGATCCACTACCGGTCGAGCCCGGACGCCCGGAACAAGCCCTACGACCTGCAGATCAACCATCCGCTCAAGGTCGGCGGCGCGAAGGTGTACCTGCTCGGCCACGGGTACGCGCCGGTGTTCACCGTCCGGGACGCGAAGGGCAACGTCGCCTTCCAGGACTCGGTCCCGTTCCTGGAGATGGAGCCGCGGAACCTCACGTCCGAGGGCGTCATCAAGGTCCCCGACGCCGAGCCCGACCAGCTCGCCTTCTACGCCATCCTGTGGCCGACCGCCGTGGCGAGCGAGGACGGCAAGCAGATCGTCTCGGCGTTCCCCGCGCCGATCCGGCCGGTCGTCACGATCACCGCGTTCAAGGGCGACCTCGGCCTGGACTCCGGCAGCCCCCAGTCGGTCTACAAGCTGGAGGGCCTCGGCAAGACGCTCCAGCCGATCAAGGGCGGCCAGAAGCTGCTGGAGCCGGGGGAGACCTTCAAGCTCCCCGGCGACGCCGGCACCGTCACTTTCGACGGGCTCAAGGAGTGGACGAGCCTGTCGGTCAACCGCGACCCCGGCCGCATCCCCGCGCTGATCGCCGCGGTCCTCGCGGTGCTCGGCGTGGCGACCTCGTTCATGGTCCGCCGCCGCAGGGTGTGGGTCCGTGCGAGCGCCGGAGAGGGCGGGCGTACGGTTGTGGAGGTCGGCGGTCTCACGCTGGGGAACCCGACCTCGGAGTTCGACGACATCGTGACCGCGCTGCGCGGTCCGCAGGACGGGCCCGCTTCCGAGCCCGGCGAGACCGACCCCGCCGCCCCGCTCGGCCAGCCCGGCCCCTCGGGTGCGGCGACCGAACCGAAGGAGTGACGAGGTGAGCCACGCCGACCTCGCGAACCTGAGCGACAAGCTCATGCTGACCACCGTGGTGATGTACATCATCGCGCTGGTCGCCTACGCCGCCGACATGGGCTTCGGCCGCCGCCGCGCGGTGGCCGCCGGCCCGGCGGAGAGCACGGCGAAGGCCGAGGCGAAGGTGCTGGTGGGCACCGCCGGAGCCGAGACCGCGGGCGGAGCCGGGTCCGGCAAGGCCGCGGCGGACGGCGCCGCCGCCGACACGGACGCCGGCGACGGGGTCGAGCGCCCCCAGGTCGACTGGATCCGGCTCGCCGTCCTGCTGAACGTGCTCGGCTGGGGCGCGCACCTCGGCGTCCTCGTGACCCGCGGGCTCGCCGCCAACCGGTGGCCGTGGGGGAACATGTACGAGTTCCTCACCGCCATCGCGTTCGCCGCGGTCACCGCGTTCATGGTCGTCATGTTCCGCTACCGGGCGCGCTTCCTCGGCGCGTTCGTCATGGCCGCCGCCGTCATCGCGCTCGGCGTCGCCAACATCTGGCTGTACGACTCGGTGGGCCCGGTCAGCCCGGCGCTGAACTCCTACTGGATCGCCATCCACGTGACCGCCGCGATCATCGCGACCGGCGCGTTCACCGTCGCGGGCGCCGCGACCGTCCTGTACCTGGTGAAGGAGCGGGCGGAGTCGCGCGGCCGGGTGGCGGACGGCGGCGTGCTGTCGCGCCTGCCGTCGGTGGAGTCCCTCGACCGGCTCTCGATGCGGGTCACGATGTTCGCCTTCCCGATCTGGACGGCCGCGATCATCATGGGCGCCATCTGGGCCGACCAGGCGTGGGGCCGCTACTGGGGCTGGGACCCCAAGGAGATCTGGTCCTTCGTCACCTGGATCATCTACGCGGCCTACCTGCACGCCCGCGCCACCGCCGGCTGGAAGGGCCGCAAGGCCGCGATCCTGTCGCTGGTCGCGTTCGCCGCGCTCCTCTTCAACTTCTTCGGCGTGAACTACATGTTCTCCGGCCTGCACTCCTACGCCTGACGGCGGCGGTCCGCCACCGCCCCGTGACTCCTCGGGATGACGCGGAGTCGGCTTCCGGCTTACCCTTCCTTCGGGAGCCCGGTCCGGCGGCGGACGCCGCCCGATACCCCCGCGGGTCCCGCTGACAGAGGAGCCCGATGCGCTTCAAAGGCGTGCACCGCAAGCCCCGGGAGACGTTCCGCGGCGGACGGTTCCGCGCGGACGCGGCCGGCGACCCGCCCGGCGACGAGGTCGCCTACGCGCCGTCCCCGCCCGACTCGGGGCAGGTGCGGCCGCGCAGCAACCAGCCGCGCGACCGCTTCGGCCGGTTCCGCAAGGCGGGCCGCGACGACGACTACGCGCTCGGGCCGGAGCGCCCGGAGGCCGGGCCCGTCGACACGGCGGGCGGCCTGCGCGGGATGACCGGCCGGCTCGGGCGGCGCGGGCACGGCAGGCCGCGGTCGGGCGACTACTCCTGGAGCGACTTCGAGCTGGAGGACGAGCGGCCGCGCGTGGAGCCCCACCCGCCGGGCATGCCGCACGCCGCCGACGGGCGCCGCGACTGCGGCGTGCTGGAGGCCGTCCTGCACCGGCAGTGGGACCTGCGGGACGGGCCGCCGCCCCCCGAGGTGATCGGCGCCGTCGACAGCCTGGCGTCACTGCCCGAGCCGCTGAAGGAGAAGCTGGCGAACGGGCTCGACGGCATCTACGTCGGCCCCGGCGGCGTCCCCCAGCTCGACGACATGGGGCACCTGCGCGACCGGCCGCTGCCGTCGGGCCGCGCCACCTGGGACATCTGCGCCGGCGCCTACGGCGACCGCAAGATCGTCGTGGGGGACCGGCCGTCCCCGACGCCGGACGTGATGCTGCACGAGGTCGGGCACGCGCTCGACGACATCGACGGCGACGACGGCGAGTGGACGTCCGACAGCCCCGCCTTCCGGCAGCTGTACGAGGAGTGCCTGCCGTACCTGGCGAGCGCGTTCCACAAGCAGCCGAACGCGCTCGGCCGCCGCGAGTTCTTCGCCGACGCGTTCGCCGCGATCTCGTCCCGGCAGCGCCCCGCCCTGGTCGATATGCTCGCCGGCAACATCCGCACGGCCCTAGAGGTCATGCTCTTCTTCAACCGCAAGTACGGGATCTAGGACACGAGATGGTCAGGCCGCCCGACGACAGACGGCGAAGGTGATCGACGATGTACGTGATCCGGCTTCCCGACGGCACGCTCCGGGTCCCCCACAGCGTCCTCGCCGACGGCGAGGACGGGCCCGAGGCGCGCGAGGGGCGGATCATCGCCGACGCCTACATCGAGATCGGCCCGGACGACCCCGACTACGACCGGCTCCTGGAGGAGTCGCTCACCGAGGAGGAGCTGGCGGAACGGCGGCGCCGCTGGCGGGACGAGGACGCTGACCTGCTCCGCAGGTTCGAGGAGTGGAAGGCGGGCGACCCGGAGAGTGAGCGCTGAGGAGTGAGCGGGGGCGGAGGGGCGCCCCGGCCGCCCGGCGAGGACTGCCTTCGGCCAAGGACTGCTTCGGCGGGCGGTCCGGGCGGTTCAGGACCGCGGGTCCGGGCGGTGGGCCCGCGTCAGTGGGCCGAATGCTCGGCGACGGGCTCCTCGCCGCGCAGCAGCGCGTGCACCTCCGACTCGCGGAAGCGCCGGTGGCCCCCCGGAGTGCGGATGCTGCTGATCCGGCCCGCGGCGGCCCACCGGGTGACCGTCTTCGGGTCGACCCGGAAGAGGGCGGCGACCTCTCCTGGGGTCAGCAGGCGCTCGCTCGTGCTTTCCACGTTTTCTCTCCCCCTTTGTCCCGCTCTCGGCGCGGGTGGACTGTTTAACAGTGTGGCGGGTCAAGACCGATTTCTCCCTTGTTTTCGGAAAAGATCACCGACCGTAGTCCGATGAACTGGAGCGATCACGCACGGTGATTCCGGCATGGGTCACAGTGATCACCCTGACCCCCGCTGACCTGCCATGTCACGCCGTCAGCGCCCCCGCGAACGGCCGGGAGAAGTAGTCTCCCGGGCATGTCCGATCTCGTTACGACGCCGGAGATCGAGCGGGCCGCCGAGCGCATCGCGGGGGTCGCCGTCCGGACGCCGCTCGTCCCGTTCCGCCGCGACCCGGCCCCGTCCGCGTCCGGCGCGCCCGCGCTGCTGGTGAAGGCCGAGTCGCTCCAGCCGATCGGCGCCTTCAAGCTGCGCGGCGCGTACTCCGCGATCTCCTCCCTCGACCCGGAGGAGCGCTCGCGCGGCGTCGTCACGCACTCCAGCGGCAACCACGCGCAGGCCGTCGCCTACGCCGCCCGCGCCCTCGGCACCAAGGCCGTCCTCGTCATGCCGCACACCGCCCCGGCCGTGAAGGTCGAGGCGTGCATCGCGCTCGGCGCCGAGGTCGTCCACGTCGAGCCGACCGCCCAGGCGCGCGCCGAGACCGCGGACAAGCTCGCCGCCGCGCACGGCTTCGCGCTGATCCCGCCCTACGACGACACCCGGGTCATCGCCGGGCAGGGCACCGTCGGGCTGGAGATCGTCCAGGACCGCCCGGACGTGGACGTCGTGCTCGTCCCGGTCGGCGGCGGCGGCCTGATCGCCGGGGTGTCCGCCGCGGTCAGGGCGCTGCGCCCGGAGGCGAAGATCGTCGGCGTCGAGCCGGCGCTGGCGGCGGACGCCCGCGACTCGATGGCGGCGGGACGCCCCGTCGAGTGGGCGGCGGAGGAGACCGGCCGCACCCTCGCCGACGCGCTGCGCGTCCAGCGGGTCGGCGACCTGACCTACGCGCACATGCGCGCGCACGTCGACGCCGTCGTCACGGTCACCGAGGACGAGATCCGGCAGACGATGCGCCGCCTCGTCCGCGAGGCCCGCCTCGTCGCCGAGCCCGGCGGCGCCGTCGCCACCGCCGCCTTCCTCTACCACCGCGCGGAGCTTCCCGAGGGCCGCACCTACGTCTCGATCCTCTCCGGGGGCAACGTGGACCCGGCTCTCCTCCTGGACGTGCTGAGCTGACCGCGGCGCCGGTACGCGGACGCGAAGCCGCCGACCCGCGACCCCGGGGAGAGATCGCTCGGGACCGGGGATAACCTCGAAGGGCCATGCGTTCCGTCATCCTCTACACCCTCGCCAGGGCCGCGATCTTCGCGGTCACCGCGGGCGTGCTCGCGCTCTTCGGGGCCCGCGGGTTCCTCCTCCTGCTGCTGGCCCTGCTGATCAGCGGGATCGTCAGCTACGTCCTGCTGTCCGCGCAGCGCGACCGGATGTCCGCCGCGGTCGCCGGCGGCGTGCGCTCGCAGCGCGAGAGGTTCGAGCGGTCGGTCGCCAAGGAGGACGCGCCGCGCCCGCGCGCGGACTGACCTGCGCGGACCGGCCCGTGCCCGACCGGCCCGCGCCCGGCCGGCGGTCCGGTGCCCGCCGCGCGAGGCGAGAACCGGCCCCCCGCCCCCGCGTGCAGGGGCTTGAGCGGCCTAGGCTGGATTCATGACCCGCGCTTCACTCGACAAGCAGCCCGCCGACGTCGCGGCGATGTTCGACGGGACCGCCGAGCGGTACGACCTGATGAACACGCTGATGACCGGCGGCCAGGACCGGCGGTGGCGGCGGGAGGTCGTCCGGGCGATCGGGGCCCGGCCGGGCGAGCGGATCCTCGACCTCGCCGCGGGGACGGGCACCTCGTCGGTGCCGTTCGCCGAGGCCGGGGCCGACACGGTCGCGTGCGACTTCTCGCTCGGCATGCTGCGCGTCGGGGTGCGCCGCCAGGCCGGCGTCGCGGGCCTGCGCTTCGTGGCCGGCGACGCGCTGCGGCTGCCCTTCGCGGACGGCTCCTTCGACGCCGTCACGATCTCCTTCGGGCTCCGCAACGTCGCCGACACGGCGCTCGCGCTGCGCGAGCTGCGCCGGGTCACCAGGCCCGGCGGGCGGCTGCTGATCTGCGAGGTGAGCCACCCCCCGAACGCGGTCCTGGCGCTCGGCCACAAGGCGCACCTGCGCTACGGACTGCCGCTTCTGGCGCGGGTCAGCTCCAATCCCGACTCCTACCACTACCTCGCCGAGTCGACGCTCGCCTGGCCCGACCAGGCGGGGCTGGCGCGGCTCATCCAGGACGCGGGCTGGGACGGGGTGCGCTGGCGCGACCTCACGTTCGGCGTGGTCGCGCTGCACCACGCGGTGAACCCTGCCGTCAAGTCCTCTTGACGTGCGGCGGCCGGTGGCCTGGGACCGGTCCAGACTCGGACCGGCCCAGAAGTACCCACCAGTCGTGATAAAGGAATAGACTCCCCACCGGATGTTTGTGAAGTACTTCACAAGCGAACGAGCGAAGAGGACCATCGTGACCGACTCCACCCGACACGCGGACGTCATCGTCGTCGGGGCAGGCCCCGCCGGATCGTCGACCGCCTATTGGCTCGCGCAGGCCGGCCTGGACGTGTTCCTGCTGGAGAAGGCCACCTTCCCGCGCGACAAGATCTGCGGTGACGGGCTCACCCCGCGGGCCGTCCGCGCCCTCATCGGCATGGGCGTCGACATCAACGACCCCGGCTGGGGGCGCAACCGGGGGCTGCGCATCTACGGCGGCGGCGTGAAGGTCGAGCTGCCCTGGCCGGAGCTCGCGTCCTTCCCCGACTTCGGCCTCGTCCGCAAGCGCACCGACCTCGACCAGCTCCTCGCCGAGCACGCCGCCAAGGCCGGCGCCCAGCTCCTGCAGGGCTGCAACGTGACCGGCCCGATCGTCGACGAGCGCACCGACCGCATCACCGGCGTCACCGCCGACTACGAGGGCGAGAAGCTGGAGTTCCACGCGCCCCTGGTCGTCGCCGCCGACGGCAACTCGACCCGGCTGTCGCTCGCCATGGGGCTGCGCCGGCGCGAGGACCGCCCGATGGGCGTCGCGGTCCGCCGCTACTTCCAGACCCCGCGCCACGACGACGACTTCATGGAGGCGTGGCTGGAGCTGTGGGACGGCCAGCGCCTCCTGCCCGGCTACGGCTGGGTTTTCGGCGTCGGCGACGGCACCTCCAACGTCGGCCTCGGCCTGCTCAACACCAGCAAGGCGTTCCAGAACGTCGACTACCGCGGCATGCTCAAGCGCTGGTGCGCGCAGATGCCGGAGGACTGGCAGTTCGACGAGGAGCACGCGACCTCCAGGATCCGCGGCGCGGCGCTGCCGATGGGCTTCAACCGGCAGCCGCACTACACCCGCGGCATGCTGCTCGTCGGCGACGCCGGCGGCATGATCAACCCGTTCAACGGCGAGGGCATCGACTACGCCCTGGAGTCCGGCCGGCTGGCCGCCGACATCATGGTGCAGGCGCTCGCCCGCCGCACTCCCGCGCAGCGCGAGCGGACCCTGTACGAGTACCCGCGCATCCTGAAGGACGAGCACGGCGGCTACTTCACCCTCGCCCGCGTGTTCGTCCAGGCGATCGGCGACCCGCGGGTCATGAAGTTCCTGACCGCGCACGGCCTGCCGCATCCCACGCTCATGCGCTTCACGCTGAAGCTCCTCGCGAACCTCACCGACCCCAAGGGCGGCGACGCGATGGACCGTGTCATCAACGCGATGCAGAAGGTGGCGCCGACGGCATGAGAGCGCGCGTGGAATTCATACTTCCGCAGGTGAGCGGACTACAGTGCAGTACCCGACCCCCTGAGGGGAGCGCTATTGATCACCTTGGCTAGGGTGGCGGGTCGCAGGCGGCCCGCCCCGTACAACGTCGTACGTCCCGAGGAGAGGCTGTAGAGATATGGATCTCTATATTCCGATCATCGTGCTGGGGGTGCTCGCCTTCGCCTTCGCCGCCGGCTCGGTGGCGATGGCCGCGCTCACGGGTCCCAAGCGCTGGAACCGCGCCCGGTTGGACGCCTACGAGTGCGGCATCGAGCCGACCCCGCAGCCCGTCGGCGGCGGGCGCTTCCCGATCAAGTACTACCTGACGGCGATGCTGTTCATCGTCTTCGACATTGAGATCATCTTCCTTTACCCCTGGGCGGTCGCGTTCGACCGGATGGGGCTCTTCGGCCTTGTCGAGATGGTCCTTTTCATCGTCACCGTCCTTGTGGCGTACGCCTACATCTGGCGGCGCGGCGGTCTGGAGTGGGACTGACATGGGTCTAGAGGAGAAACTCCCCAGCGGATTCCTGCTGAGCACGGTCGAGCAGGCGGCGGGGTGGGCGCGCAGTTCCTCGGTGTGGCCGGCGACGTTCGGTCTCGCGTGCTGCGCGATCGAGATGATGGCCGCCGGCGACCCCCGGCACGACTTCTCCCGGTGGGGGATGGAGCGCGCCTCGGCGACGCCGCGGCAGGCCGACCTGATGATCGTCGCGGGCCGGGTGAGCCAGAAGATGGCGCCGGTGCTGCGGCAGATCTACGACCAGATGACCGAGCCGAAGTGGGTCATCGCGATGGGCGTGTGCGCCTCGTCCGGCGGCATGTTCAACAACTACGCGGTCGTGCAGGGCGTGGACCACATCGTCCCGGTTGACATCTACCTGCCCGGCTGCCCGCCGCGGCCGGAGATGCTGCTGGACGCGATCCTGAAGCTGCACGACAAGATCCAGAACACCAAGCTCGGGCCGCAGCGCGCGAAGCAGATCGCCGAGCTGGAAGAGGCCAAGCGCCGTCGGCTTCCGCTGCTCGGACAGGGGGCCTGAATGATGACCGGAACGGAGCGCAGCGGAGTGCAGGTCAGCATTCAGGTGCAGTTCCCGGGGGGTCTGGGGGGTCGCCCCCCCAGGGGGAGGACAGCATGAGTTCGCAGAACCCTGAGCAGCGGGCCGAGCAGAACGCCGACAAGCTCCCCGCGCAGGCGGAGGAGGAGCGCCGCGAGCAGCCGGTCGTCCGCAAGGGCATGTTCGGCGCGCGGACCACCGGCGACACCTCCGGCTACGGCGGGCTCGTCATCCGGCAGAGCCCGAAGGTGTCCGCGCAGCGCCCGTACGGCGGGCCCGGCGGCGCCGCCGAGGCCGGCGAGTTCGACGAGGTCGCCGACGAGCTGGAGCGGGCCTACCCCCACTTCGGCGACGCGGTCGAGCGGGTCGTCGTCGACCGCGGCGAGATCACGTTCTTCGTCAGGCGCGAGCACCTGGTGGAGGTCGCGCGGACCATGCGGGACGAGCCGTCCCTGCGCTTCGAGATGTGCTCGGGCGTGTCGGGCGTGCACTACCCGAAGGACGAGGGCGCCGAGCTGCACTCGGTGGTGCACCTGCTGTCGATCACGCACAACCGGCGCGTCCGGCTGGAAGTGACCTGCCCGGACGCCGACCCGCACGTCCCGTCGCTGGTGCCGGTCTACCCGACGAGCGACTGGCACGAGCGGGAGACCTACGACTTCTTCGGGATCATCTACGACGGCCACCCGGCGCTCACGCGGATCGAGATGCCCGACGACTGGGTCGGCCATCCGCAGCGCAAGGACTACCCCCTCGGCGGCATCCCCGTCGAGTACCGCGGCGCGGAGATCCCCCCGCCCGACGAGCGGAGGTCGTACGTATGAGTTCCACGAAGTACACCGAATACGACGCCTACGCCGCCGAGGAGGCGGCCGAGGGCAAGGTCTTCGACGTCAACGGCCAGGACTGGGACCAGGTCGTCTCCGGCGCGGAGGACCTCGGCGACGAGCGGCTCGTCGTCAACATGGGCCCGCAGCACCCGTCCACGCACGGCGTGCTCCGGCTCATCCTGACGCTCGACGGTGAGACGGTGAACGAGGCCCGGGTGGGCATCGGGTACCTGCACACCGGCATCGAGAAGAACATGGAGTTCCGCACCTGGACGCAGGGCACCACGTTCTGCACCCGGATGGACTACCTCGCGCCGATCTTCAACGAGACGGCGTACTGCCTGAGCGTGGAGAAGCTGCTCGGCATCACCGACCAGATCCCGGAGCGGGCCCAGATCATCCGCGTGATGATGATGGAGCTGAACCGGATCTCCTCGCACCTGGTCGCGATCGCCACGTTCGGGCTGGAGCTCGGCGCGACGACGGTGATGCTGAACGGCTTCATCGAGCGCGAGTACACCCTCGACCTGTTCGAGGAGATCACCGGCCTGCGGATGAACATGGCCTACGTCCGTCCGGGCGGGGTCGCGCAGGACCTGCCGAGCGGCGCCACCAGCAAGATCCGCGACTACCTGGACCGCATGCCGAAGCGCATCCAGGCGCTGCGCAAGCTGATGGACGCCAACCCGGTCTACCTGGCGCGCACGCAGAACATCGCGTACCTCGACCTGACCGGCTGCATGGCGCTCGGCGTCACGGGCCCCGTGCTGCGCGCGACCGGGCTCCCGTGGGACCTGCGCAAGTCGCAGCCCTACTGCGGCTACGAGACCTACGACTTCGAGGTCGCCACGCAGGACACCAGCGACGTCTACGGCCGCTACCTCGTCCGCATGGACGAGATGGAGCAGTCGCTGAAGATCGTCGAGCAGTGCCTGGACCGGCTCCAGTCGGTCAAGGGCCCGGTGATGATCGAGGACAAGAAGATCGGCTGGCCGGCGCAGCTGGCGATCGGCGCGGACGGCATGGGCAACTCGCCCCGGCACATCGCGCACATCATGGGCACCTCGATGGAGGCCCTGATCCATCACTTCAAGCTGGTGACGGAGGGCTTCCGGGTGCCCGCGGGGCAGGCGTACGCGCCGATCGAGTCGCCGCGCGGCGAGCTCGGCGCCCACGTGGTCAGCGACGGCGGCACCCGGCCTTACCGGGTCCACTTCCGGGAGCCGTCCTTCGTCAACCTGCAGGCCACCCCGGCGATGGCGGAGGGCGGCATGGTCGCCGACGTCATCGCCGCCGTGGCGAGCATCGACCCGGTCATGGGGGGAGTGGACCGATGACATACGGACCTGAGGTCCGCGAGCGGCTGGAGCGCGACGCCAAGGAGATCATCGGCCGGTACCCCCGGCCGCGCTCCGCGCTGCTGCCGCTGCTGCACCTGGTGCAGTCGGAGGAGGGCCACATCACCGAGGCCGGGATCGAGTTCTGCGCGGAGCAGCTCGGCATCACCCCGGCGCAGGTGACGGGCGTCGCCACCTTCTACACGCAGTACAAGCACGCGCCGGTCGGCGACTACCACGTCGGCGTCTGCATCAACACGCTGTGCGCCGTCATGGGCGGCGACCAGATCTGGGACGAGCTGAGCGAGCACACCGGGGTCGGCCACGACGAGGCCACCCCGGACGGCAAGGTCAGCCTGGAGCGGATCGAGTGCAACGCGGCCTGCGACTTCGCGCCGGTGATGATGGTCAACTGGGAGTTCTTCGACAACATGACTCCCGAGAAGGCCAAGCGGCTCGTCGACGACCTGCGCTCTGGTAAGCAAGTGCTTCCTTCGCGTGGCCCGAAGAGCCTGGCCACCTGGAAGGAGGCGTCCCGCGTGCTCGCCGGGTTCCCCGACGGGCGCGCCGGCGAGGGCGTCCAGGCCGGGCCGGAGTCGCTGGTCGGACTGGAGATCGCGAAGCAGCGCGGCTGGGAGGCGCCCCGCGCCGACGTCGAGCGCGAGCGTCCGGAGGAGCCGGTGAAGCCCGAGGACATGGGCTCCCCGCCGCAGGAGCCGGGCAAGCCGGTCGGCGGCGAGGCCAAGCCCGGGTCGCAGGAGGGGCGGAACAAGTGACCACGCTCACCCCGATCCTCACCAAGAACTGGGACCAGGCCGACTCGTTCACCCGCGCGGGCTACGAGCGCGACGGCGGCTACGAGGCGCTGCGCAAGGCGTTCCGCATGGAGCCGGACGAGATCGTCCAGGCGGTCAAGGACTCCGGCCTGCGCGGCCGCGGCGGCGCGGGCTTCCCCACCGGGATGAAGTGGGGCTTCCTGCCGCCGTCCAGCCCGAACCCGCGCTACCTCGTCGTCAACGCCGACGAGTCCGAGCCGGGGACGTGCAAGGACATCCCGCTGATGATGGCCAACCCGCACGTGCTCGTCGAGGGCATCATCATCAGCGCGTACGCGATCAAGTCGAACCTCGCGTTCGTCTACGTGCGCGGCGAGGTGCTGCACGTGATCCGCCGCCTCCACCAGGCCGTGGCGGAGGCGTACGAGGCCGGCTACCTCGGCAAGGACATCCTCGGTTCCGGCTACGACCTGGACGTGGTCGTGCACAGCGGCGCCGGGGCCTACATCTGCGGCGAGGAGACGGCGCTGCTGGACTCCCTCGAAGGGTTCCGCGGTCAGCCCAGGTTGAAGCCCCCCTTCCCGGCGGTCGCGGGCCTGTACGGCGGGCCCACCGTCATCAACAACGTCGAGTCGATCTCCTCGGTTCCCTCGATCATCGCCAACGGGCCCGAGTGGTTCGCCGCGATGGGCACCGAGAAGTCCCAGGGCTTCGGGATCTTCTCGCTGTCCGGGCACGTCACGCGGCCCGGGCAGTACGAGGCGCCGCTCGGCATCACGCTGCGGGAGCTGCTCGACATGGCGGGCGGCGTCCGCGAGGGGCACCGGCTGAAGTTCTGGACTCCGGGCGGGTCGTCCACGCCGATCTTCACCGAGGAGCACCTGGACGTGCCGCTGGACTTCGAGTCCGTCGGCGCCGCCGGGTCCATGCTCGGCACCCGGGCCCTGCAGATCTTCGACGAGACGACCTGCGTCGTCCGCGCCGTGCTGCGCTGGTCGGAGTTCTACGCGCACGAGTCGTGCGGCAAGTGCACGCCGTGCCGCGAAGGCACCTACTGGTACAAGCAGATGCTGAAGCGGCTGGAGGCCGGGCAGGGCACCGAGGAGGACCTGGAGACCCTGCTCGACATCTCCGACAACATCCTCGGCCGGGCGTTCTGCGCCCTCGGCGACGGCGCGACCAGCCCGGTCGTCTCGTCCATCAAGCTGTTCCGGGACGAGTACCTCCGGCACTTCGAGCTGGGCGCCTGCCCGTTCGACCCGGCCAAGTCCACCCTCTGGGGAGGTGCCAAGTGACCGTCACCGACGACAAGTCGGGCAAGTCGGTTGAGCAGGTGGAGATGGTCTCCTGCACCATCGACGGCTTCGAGATCGAGGTGCCGAAGGGCACCCTGATCATCCGGGCCGCCGAGCTGCTCGGCATCCAGATCCCCCGGTTCTGCGAGCACCCGCTGCTCGACCCGATCGGCGCCTGCCGGCAGTGCCTGGTCGAGATCCCGGACGCCGGGAACGGCCGCGGGATGCCGAAGCCGCAGGCGTCCTGCACCACCGCCGTGATGCCGGGCATGGTCGTCAAGACCCAGCTCACCTCGCCGGTGGCCGACAAGGCCCAGCACGGCATCATGGAGTTCCTGCTCATCAACCACCCGCTGGACTGCCCGATCTGCGACAAGGGCGGCGAGTGCCCCCTGCAGAACCAGGCGATGTCCAACGGGCGGGGCGAGACCCGGTTCCTGGAGACCAAGCGGACCTGGCCGAAGCCGCTCCCGCTGTCCAGCGGCGTGCTGCTCGACCGCGAGCGCTGCATCCAGTGCACCCGCTGCACCCGGTTCTCCGAGCAGATCGCTGGCGACCCGTTCATCGACCTGTTCGCCCGGGGCGCGAAGGAGGAGGTCGGGACCGCCGACGGCAACCCGTTCCACTCCTACTTCTCCGGCAACACCGTGCAGATCTGCCCGGTGGGAGCGCTCACCGGCACCGCCTACCGGTTCCGGTCCCGCCCGTTCGACCTCGTGTCGCAGCCGAGCGTGTGCGAGCACTGCGCGTCCGGCTGCGCGATGCGCACCGACCACCGCCGCGGGAAGATCACGCGGCGGCTGGCCGGGGACGACCCGCAGGTCAACGAGGAATGGAACTGCGACAAGGGCCGCTGGGCGTTCGCCTACACGACCCAGCCCGACCGGTTCACGCACCCGCTCGTCCGGGGCGAGGACGGCGAGCTGGAGCCGGCGTCCTGGCCCGAGGCGCTCACCATCGCGGCGCGCGGCCTCGCGGCGGCGCGCGGTACCGCCGGCGTCCTGACCGGCGGCCGCGTCACGCTCGAGGACGCCTACGCCTACGCCAAGTTCGCCCGGATCGCGCTCGGCACCAACGACGTCGACTTCCGGGCCCGGCCGCTGTCGGACGAGGAGTCGCGGTTCCTCGCCTCGTCCGTCGCGGGGCACCCCATCGAGGTCACCTACGCCGACCTGGAGAAGGCGCCGGTCGTCCTCCTCGCCGGGTTCGAGCCCGAGGAGGAGTCGCCGATCGTCTTCCTGCGGCTCCGCAAGGCGTACCGCAAGAACCGCCTGAAGGTGTTCGCGGCGGCCCCGTTCGCCACCCGCGGGCTGGGGAAGGTCGGCGGCACGCTGCTGCCGACGCCGCCCGGCGCGGAGGCCGAGACCCTCGGCTCCCTCATCGGGGACGCCGCCAGCATCGGGGATGACGCCAGGCCAGACATCCGCACGCTGCTGGAGACGCCCGGCGCCGTCATCCTCGTCGGCGAGCGGCTCGCCACCAGCCCCGGCGCGCTGACGTCGGCGGTCCGGGTGGCGCAGGCGACCGGCGCCCGGCTGGCCTGGGTGCCGCGCCGGGCCGGTGAGCGCGGCGCGATCGAGGCCGGGGCGCTGCCCGGGCTGCTTCCGATCGGCCGCCCGGTCACCGACCCGCAGGCGCGCGCCGAGGTCGCCCGCGCCTGGGGCGTCGCCGACCTGCCCGCCGGGCCCGGCGAGGACACGGCCGGCATCATCGCGGAGGCGGCCGCGGGGCGGCGCGGCGCGCTGCTCGTCGGCGGCGTCGACCCCTACGACCTCGCCGACCCGGAGGCGATGCTGCGGGCGCTGGAGGCCACCCCGTTCGTGGTGAGCCTGGAGCAGCGGCCGAGCGCGGTCACCGACCGCGCCGACGTCGTCCTGCCGGTCGCGGCGGTCGCGGAGAAGTCCGGGACGTTCGTCGACTGGGAGGGCCGCGGCCGCCAGTTCGACGTGGTGCTCAAGTCCGCCGGGCGGATGTCCGACCTGCGGGTGCTGCACGCGCTGGCCGACGAGATGGACGTCCACCTCGGTCTGCCGGAGCCCGAGGCCGCGCGCCGCGAGATGGCCGCCCTCGGCGCCTACCGCGGCGAGCGCCCGGACGCGCCGAACGTCGCGCAGGGCCTGGCCCCGCACCCCGAGCAGGGCGAGGCCCTCCTCGCGACGTGGCGGCTGCTGCTGGACCGGGGCCGCCTGCAGGACGGCGAGCCGTTCCTCGCGGGCACCGCCAAGCACGCCGTCGCCCGGCTGTCGCCCGCGACCGCCGCGGAGATCGGCGCGACCGGCGCGGTGACGGTCACGGCCGGGCGCGGCGAGGTCACGCTCCCGCTGGAGATCACCCCCGACCTGCCCGACCGGGTGGTGTGGCTGCCGACGAACTCGGCCGGCTGCGCCGTGCACCGGGACCTCGGCGCGGTGGCGGGAGGCGTCGTCAAGATCGCGAGCGCGGTGCTCGCGACCGCGACCGAGAACGCTGGAGGCATCCGATGAGCTACCTGGCCGCGGCCCCGGCGCCCGACCCGCAGCTGCAGGACTTCGGGTCGGACCCGTGGTGGCTGATCGGCGGCAAGGTCCTCGCCGTCTTCGTGTTCCTCGTCGTCACCGTGCTGATGACGATGTGGATCGAGCGGCGCGTCATCGGCCGGATGCAGCTGCGCGTCGGCCCCAACCGGGCCGGGCCCTTCGGCCTGCTGCAGGGCCTCGCCGACGGCGTCAAGCTGGCGCTGAAGGAGGACATCGTCCCCCGCCAGGTGGACAAGGTCGTGTTCGTCCTGGCGCCGGTGATGTCGGCGGTGCCGGCGTTCATCTCGTTCATCATCATCCCGTTCGGGCCGACGGTGTCGGTGTTCGGGCACCAGACGGCGCTGCAGGGCACCGACCTGCCGGTCGCGGTGCTGCTCGTCCTCGCGATGTCGTCGATGGGGATCTACGGCATCGTGCTGGCCGGCTGGTCCTCGATGTCGCCGTACTCGCTGCTCGGCGGGCTGCGCTCGTCCGCCCAGATGATCTCCTACGAGATCGCGATGGGCCTGTCGTTCGTGGCCGTGTTCATGTTCGCGGGCTCGATGTCCACCTCGGAGATCGTCGCGGCGCAGCACGACAAGTGGTTCGTGGTGCTGCTCGCGCCGTCGTTCGTCGTGTACGTCATCACGATGATGGGCGAGTCGAACCGCATCCCGTTCGACCTGCCCGAGGGCGAGGGCGAGCTGGTCGGCGGCTTCCACACCGAGTACTCGTCGCTGAAGTTCGCGATGTTCTTCCTCGCGGAGTACATCAACCTGGCGACGCTGTCGGCCCTGGCCACCACGCTGTTCCTCGGCGGCTGGCGCGCTCCCGCGCCGATCTCCACGGTGTGGGCGGGCGCCAACTCCGGCTGGTGGCCGGTGCTGTGGTTCCTGGTCAAGGTCTTCCTGTTCATCTTCTTCTTCATCTGGCTGCGCGGCTCGCTGCCGCGGGTCCGCTACGACCAGCTCATGAAGCTCGGCTGGAAGGTGCTGATGCCCTTCTCGCTCGGCTGGATCCTGCTGGTCGCGACGATCCGCGCGCTGCGCAACGACGGCTACGAGATGCGGCAGCTGTTCATCGCCGCCGCCGTGGTCGCCGCGGTGGTGCTGGTCGCCACGGTGGTGTGGGAGATGGTCCGCGGCCGCGAGGACGGCAAGGAGATCGTCCCGGGGGCGACGGAGGGGCCGCGCACCGACCCGTCGGCGGGCGGGTTCCCGGTGCCGCCGATGGACGCGCCCCACTACCACGGCCGCGCCCGCGAGCCGGTCCGGCCGGCCACGATCGAAACCCCCTCCGAGGAGGTCACCAGTGGGACTCACTGATTTCCTGAACCCGGTCAAGGGGTTCGGGGTCTCGTTCCACCAGATGTTCATGAAGAGCGAGACCGTTCAGTACCCCGAGGTGAAGAAGCCGACGGCTCCTCGCTTCCACGGGCGGCACCAGCTGAACCGGTGGCCGGACGGCCTGGAGAAGTGCGTCGGCTGCGAGCTGTGCGCGTGGGCGTGCCCCGCGGACGCCATCTTCGTCGAGGGCGCCGACAACACGGCCGACGAGCGGTACTCGCCCGGCGAGCGCTACGGGCGCACCTACCAGATCAACTATCTGCGGTGCATCCTGTGCGGCCTGTGCATCGAGGCGTGCCCGACCCGGGCGCTCACGATGACCAACGAGTACGAGCTCGCCGACGACAGCCGCGAGAGCCTCATCTACACCAAGGAGATGCTGCTGGCGCCGCTGCGCGAGGGCATGGAGGCGCCCCCGCACGAGATGCGGCTCGGCGACACCGAGGAGGACTACTACCGCCTCGGCCTCCAGGAGAGCGACTCCGCTCCGACCGCGTCCTCCGAGGGGGGACGACCCCCCACGCCCCCCGGATCGCCTTCGGCTCCGACCGTTCCGTCTGAGAGTGGCGGCCGCGCCAGCATGGACCAGGCCGTCAAGCGCGAGAAGGACGTCAAGCGCGAGAAGGCGCGCAAGGGCGGTGAGGGCAAGTGACCGGCTCCGTCGCGAGCGCGCACGTGCTCGCCGCCCAGGTCGCCGACAAGCAGTCCGGCGAGCCGTTCTTCTTCTGGCTGCTGGCGGTCGTCTCGGTCCTCGGCGCACTCGGCATGATCTTCGCGCGCAAGGCGGTGCACTCGGCGCTGCTGCTGGCGACCGTGATGCTCTCCCTGGCCGCGCTGTACGCGATCCAGAACGCGCCCTTCCTGGCGTTCGTGCAGGTGATCGTCTACACCGGCGCGGTGCTGATGCTGTTCCTGTTCGTGCTGATGCTCGTCGGCGTCAGCTCCACCGACTCGCTGGTGGAGACGATCCGGGGGCAGCGGTTCTGGGCGGTGATCGCCGCGGTCGGCTTCCTCGTCCTGCTCACCGTAGGGGTCGGCAACGCCGCGCTCGGCAACTCGGCCGGGCTCACCCAGGCCAACTCCGAGGGCAACGTCATCGGCCTGGCCCGGCTGCTGTTCTCCAAGTACGTGTTCGCGTTCGAGGCGACCAGCGCCCTGCTGATCACCGCGGCGCTGGGCGCGATGGTGCTGGCGCACCGGGAGCGCACCGAGCCGAAGGCGACGCAGAAGGACCTGTCGCGGCAGCGGTTCCTGTCCGGCTCGCACCCGGGCCCGCTGCCGGGCCCCGGCACCTACGCCCGGCACAACGCCGTCGACATGCCGGCGCTGCTGCCCGACGGGACGCCTTCGGAGCTGTCGGTCAACCCGGTCATCGCGGCCCGCACCGACACCGCGGAGCGGCACGCCGACCTGTACGGCGGCTCCGAGGAGGAGGCCCTCGAACGGGACGTGGCCGCGGTCAAGGCGGTCACCGAGGACGTCCGCGACACCGATGCCGAGGGGCGCTCGGTCAAGTCGGGGACCCCGGCCGCCGGCGGCGGCGCGAGTGAAGGCGAGGCAGGCGAATGAGTCCGGGGCACTACCTGGCGCTCTCGGCGATCCTGTTCACCATCGGAGCGCTCGGCGTCCTCGTGCGCCGCAACGCCATCGTGGTGTTCATGTGCGTCGAGCTGATGCTGAACGCGACGAACCTGGCGTTCGTCTCGTTCTCCCGCATGCACGGCAACCTCGACGGCCAGATCATCGCCTTCTTCGTGATGGTGGTGGCCGCCGCGGAGGTCGTGGTGGGTCTGGCGATCATCATGACCATCTTCCGGACCCGCAGGTCCTCGTCGGTCGACGACGCGAACCTGCTGAAGTACTGAGAGGCCAGGGATGAAAGCGGAAGGCATCCAGGCCGCGTCCTGGCTCCTCGTCGCGCTCCCGCTCGCGGGAGCCGCGATCCTCCTGCTGGGGGGAAGGCGCACCGACAAGTGGGGCCACCTGCTCGGCGCCGCGCTGTCGGTGGCGTCGTTCGCGGTGGGCGCCGCGATGTTCGCGCAGATGCTCGGGTACGACGCCGAGACCCGGCGCCGCACCGTGCACCTGTGGGACTTCATCGACGTCGGCACGTTCAAGGTCGGCATGGACCTGCTGGTGGACCCGCTGTCCATCACCTTCGTCCTGCTGATCACCGGGGTGGGCTCGCTCATCCACATCTACTCGATCGGCTACATGTCGGGTGACCCCGACCGGCGCCGGTTCTTCGCCTACCTGAACCTGTTCCTGGCGGCGATGCTGCTGCTGGTGCTGGGGAACAACTTCCTGATCCTGTTCCTCGGCTGGGAGGGCGTCGGCCTCGCCTCCTACCTGCTCATCGGGTTCTGGCAGCACAAGCCGACGGCCGCGACCGCCGCGAAGAAGGCGTTCGTCGTCAACCGCGTCGGCGACATGGGGCTGATCATCGCGATCGCGCTGATCTTCGCCACGTTCGGCACCATCGACTTCGGGCCGGTGCTCGGCACCGGCGCCGAGCACGCGGGGCTCGCCGGCAAGCTCGGCACCGGCACCGCGACGGCCATCGGGCTGCTGCTCCTGGTCGGCGCGTGCGGCAAGTCGGCCCAGCTGCCGCTCCAGTCCTGGCTGCTGGACGCGATGGAGGGCCCGACCCCGGTGTCGGCCCTCATCCACGCGGCCACGATGGTGACCGCGGGCGTCTACCTGATCGTCCGCTCCGGGCCGATCTTCGAGATGTCCGAGACCGCGCAGCTGGTGGTGACGATCGTCGGCGCGGCCACGCTGCTCGCCGGTGCGATCATCGGTTGCGGCAAGGACGACATCAAGAAGGCCCTCGCCGGGTCGACGATGTCGCAGATCGGCTACATGGTGCTGGCCGCCGGGCTCGGCCCGGCGGGCTACGTGTTCGCCATCGCGCACCTCGTCGCGCACGGCTTCTTCAAGGCGGGCCTGTTCCTCGGCGCCGGCTCGGTCATGCACGGCATGAAGGACGACGTGAACATGCGCCACTACGGCGCGCTGCGCACGGTGATGGTGATCACCTATGCGACGTTCGGGCTCGGGTACCTCGCCATCATCGGGTTCCCCGGCCTGTCCGGCTGGTTCACCAAGGACGGCATCATCGAGGCCGCCTACGACAAGGGCGGCACGTCCGGGATGATCCTCGGCTCCTGCGCGCTGATCGGCGCCGGGATCACCGCGTACTACATGTCGCGGGTCATGTTCATGACGTTCTTCGGTGAGAAGCGGTGGGAGGACGACGTCCACCCGCACGAGTCGCCGGCCGTCATGACCTGGCCGCTGATGCTGCTCGCGGTCGGCTCCGTCTTCGCGGGCGGGTTCCTGATCCTCGGCGGCTTCGCCGACTTCCTCGAACCGGTCGTCGGGGCGCCCGAGCACGCGCACGAGTTCAAGTGGCTCACCGCGCCGGGCGCCGCCACCTTCGTCCTGATGATCGTCGGTGCCGGGATCGCCTGGATGCAGTACGGCGCCCGCAAGGTGCCGCGTGAGGCGCCGAAGGGCTCCTTCATCACCGTCGCGGCCCGCAAGGACCTCTACGGCGACGCGCTGAACGAGTCGCTGCTGATGCGGCCCGGCCAGTGGCTGACCCGGCTCGCGGTCTGGTTCGACGGGCGCGGCGTCGACGGCGCCGTCAACGGCACGGCCGCCGGCGTCGGCGGCAGCTCCGGCCGGCTCCGGCGCGTCCAGACCGGCTTCGCCCGCTCCTACGCCCTATCGATGCTCGGCGGCGCGGCCCTCGTGGTCGCGGCGCTCCTGGTGGTGAACGTGTCATGAGCGACTTTCCCTGGCTGAGCGTCCTCATCGCGCTGCCACTCGTGGGCGCGGTGCTGCTCAGCGCCATCCCGCGCGAGCGGGAGGCGCTGGTCAAGCAGTTCTCGCTCGGTGTCTCCCTCCTCGTCGCCGCCCTCACCGGGGTCATGGCGGCGGGCTTCGACGCGGGCGGCCCGCGCTTCCAGTTCACCGAGAAGTACTGGTGGATCAAGGAGTTCGGCGTCCACTGGGCGCTCGGCGTCGACGGCGTCGCGCTGGTGCTGATCCTGCTGTCGGTGATCCTCGTCCCGCTGGTCATGCTGGCGTCGTGGGGTGAGGCCGACCGGTCCGGCGGCGTGGACGTCCCCGCCCGGGGGGAGGCGGGGCGTAGCCACGGGGGCGGAACACAGCGGTCGGCGAAGACGTACTTCGCGCTGCTGCTGGCGCTCGAAGCGGCCATGATCGGCGTGTTCGCCGCGACGGACGTGTTCCTGTTCTACGTCTTCTTCGAGGCGATGCTCATCCCGGTGTACTTCATCATCGGGTACTTCGGCGGCCCGCAGCGCTCCTACGCCGCGGTGAAGTTCCTGCTGTACTCGCTGTTCGGCGGGCTGCTGATGCTCGTCGCCGTCATCTGGCTGTACCCGCTGTCGAGCCGGGCGGTCGAGAAGGGCGGCCTCGGGCAGGGCACGTTCATGTTCGACGAGCTGTCGAAGATGAACATCGACCCGACGACGGCCAAGTGGCTGTTCCTCGGCTTCTTCGTCGCGTTCGCGATCAAGGCGCCGATGGTGCCGGTGCACACCTGGCTGCCGGACGCGGCGCAGCAGTCCCCGCCCGGCGCGCTGGTGCTGATCGTCGGCGTCCTGGACAAGGTCGGCACCTACGGGATGCTCCGGTTCTGCCTGGAGCTGTTCCCCGGCGCCGCCAAGTGGGCGACCCCGGTCGTGCTGGGGTTCGCGGTGCTCAGCATCATCTACGGCGCGATCCTCGCGATCGGCCAGGTCGACATGAAGCGCCTGATCGCCTACACGTCGGTCTCGCACTTCGGGTTCATCGTCCTCGGCATCTTCGCGATGACGTCGCAGGGCCAGTCCGGCGCCGCGCTCTACATGGTGAACCACGGGTTCTCCACCGGCGCGCTGTTCCTCGTCGTCGGCTTCATGATCGTCCGGCGGAGGTCCGCGCGGATCTCCGACTTCGGCGGCGTGCAGAAGGTCGCGCCGGTGCTCGCCGGGATGTTCCTGATCGCGGGCCTGTCCGCGCTGTCGCTGCCCGGCCTGTCCACGTTCGTCTCGGAGTTCCTCGTCATCGTCGGGACGTTCAGCCGGTACGAGTGGGCGGGCGCGCTCGCGGTGAGCGGCGTCGTGCTCGCCGCCATCTACGTCCTGTGGATGTACCAGCGGACCATGGGCGGCCCCAAGGCGCCCGCGGTCGAGGGCATGAAGGACCTGTCCGCCCGGGAGAAGTGGGCCATCGCCCCGATCATCGCGATCATCGTGGCGATGGGCTTCTTCCCGCAGCCGGTGCTGCACGTGATCAACCCGTCGGTGGACCACACGCTGGCCCGGGTCGGCGAGCACGACCCGGCGCCGGACATCACCGGTAACGTCGCCGAGAACGGAGCCCGTCCATGAGCACCACCAGTCAGGTGAGCGCGGTCCTCGCGCAGGGGGGTGACATCCCCGCGCCGCACATCGAGTACGGGCAGATCGCCCCGCTGCTGCTGGTCCTCGGCGCCGCCGTCGTGGGCGTGCTCGTCGAGGCGTTCGCCGGCCGGAACGCGCGCTACTACCTCCAGGTGCCGGTCGCGTTC
Source organism: Spirillospora sp. NPDC049024 (assembly GCF_040649235.1). NCBI lineage: Bacteria > Bacillati > Actinomycetota > Actinomycetes > Streptosporangiales > Thermomonosporaceae > Spirillospora > Spirillospora sp. NPDC049024. Next base: position 110,485 of record NZ_JBEZFD010000022.1, on the reverse strand, counting down.
CTCGGCCTCGCGGGCGGGTTCGCGTGGACGATCGCGCTGGCGTGGCGCGACAACCCGCACCACGTCGCCGCCGAGGGCGCCCTCGGCGTGGACGGGCCCACCCTGTTCATCCAGGGCACGATCCTGGTGCTGGCGCTGGTCAGCCTCCTGCTCATCGCCGAGCGCGGGGACAAGGCCGGCGGCCACTTCGCCGCGCAGGCGTCCGCCCTGCCCGGCAGCGAGGCCGAGCAGCGCACCACCGCGATGGGGTTCACCCAGACCGAGGTGTTCCCGCTGATGATGTTCGCGGTCGGCGGCATGATGATGTTCCCGGCGGCCAACGACCTGCTCACCATGTTCGTGGCGCTGGAGGTCATGTCGCTGCCGCTGTACCTGCTGTGCGGGCTCGCCCGCCGGCGGCGCCTCCTCTCCCAGGAGGCGGCGGTCAAGTACTTCCTGCTCGGCGCGTTCTCCTCGGCGTTCTTCCTGTACGGGGCGGCGCTGCTCTACGGGTACGCCGGGTCCGTCCGGCTGTCGGACATCTCCGCACAGATCGGCAAGGACGCGGGCAGCGAGACCCTGCTCCTGTCGGGCGTCGCGCTGCTGTCGGTCGGGCTCCTGTTCAAGCTCGGCGGCGTCCCGTTCCACATGTGGAAGCCGGACGTCTACCAGGGCGCCCCCACGCCGATCACGGCGCTGATGGCGTCCTGCACCGTCGTCGCCGCGTTCGGCGGGATCCTGCGCGTCTACTACGTCGCGTTCGAGACGCTGAAGTGGGACTGGCGGCCCGTCATGTGGGGTGTGGCGATTCTCACCATGGTCGCCGGCTCGATCATCGCGATCACGCAGACCGACATCAAGCGGATGCTGGCCTACTCGTCCATCGCGCACGCGGGCTTCCTGCTCATGGGCGTGATCGCCAGCTCCGCCGACGGCCTGTCCAGCACGATGTTCTACCTGGTCGCCTACGGCTTCACCTCGATCGGCGCGTTCGCCGTCGTGACGATGGTGCGGGACGCGGGCGGCGAGGCCGGCCACCTGTCGCGGTGGGCGGGGCTCGGCAAGCGGTCCCCGGTGGTCGCGGGCGTGTTCGCCTTCTTCCTCCTGGGCTTCGCGGGCATCCCGCTGACCAGCGGCTTCACCGGGAAGTTCGCGGTGTTCAAGGCCGCCGTCGAGAGCGGTGCGACGCCCCTGGTGGTCGTCGCCGTGATCTCCTCCGCGGTGGCCGCGTTCTTCTACGTCCGTGTGATCGTCGTCATGTTCTTCAGCGAGCCGGACGCCGAGGGCCCGGTCGTGGTGGCCGGCCCGGCGACCGCGGTCGCGGTCGCGCTCGGGGTGACGGCTACTGTGGTACTCGGCGTGATCCCGCAGCCCGTTCTGGACCTCGCGGGTCAGGCCACGACCCACATGTTCGTCCGGTAGGGAGTCTTGGGTGAGCAACCCATTCGCTGAGAAGTCCGGCGGGCCGGCCATCCAGGAGACCGGCCCGTTCGGGCTTCCCGTCGACGCCGCGCTGGCGGCCGACGCCAAGGAGCGCCTGGCCTCCGTCGAGTCCCTGCTCCTGGACTGCGTCCGCGGCGAGGATCCGCTGCTCACCGAGGCGTCGCAGCACCTCGTCGAGGCGGGCGGCAAGCGGTTCCGGCCGATGCTGGTGCTGCTGGCCTCCCACTTCGGCGACCCCGCGGCGCCCGGCGTCGTCCCGGCCGCCGTCGTCGTCGAGCTCACCCACCTCGGCACCCTCTACCACGACGACGTCATGGACGAGGCCACCGTCCGGCGCGGCCAGCAGTCCGCGAACTCCCGCTGGACGAACACCGTCGCCATCCTCACCGGCGACTACCTGTTCGCCCGCGCGTCGGACCTGCTCGCCGACCTCGGCCCGGAGGCCGTCCGCATCCAGGCCCGCGCGTTCGCCCGCCTGGTGCGCGGCCAGATCCAGGAGACCGTCGGCCCCGCCGAGGACGCCGACCCCCTCAAGCACTACCTCCAGGTCGTCGCCGACAAGACCGCGTCCCTGATCGCCGTCTCCGGCCAGTTCGGCGCCCTGCTCTCCGGCGCCCCCGCGCACGTCGTCGACACGGTCACCTCCGCCTGCGAGAAGATCGGCATCGCGTTCCAGCTGTCCGACGACATCCTCGACATCGCCTCCGAGACCGAGGAGTCCGGCAAGACGCCCGGCACCGACCTGCGCGAGGGCATCCGCACCCTCCCCATGCACCACGTCCTCGCCGGCATCGGCTCCGGCCCGGACGACGCCCGCCTCCGCGAACTGCTCGTCCAGGACCTCACCGACGACGCCCTCCACGCCGAGGCCCTCGCCCTCCTGCGCGCCCACCCCGCCATGGACCGCGCCCGCACCGACCTCCGCCGCTGGGCCGAGGACGCCCGCACCGAACTCCTGACCCTCCCCGAAATCCCCGCCCGAGACGCCCTGACCAACCTCTGCGACTACGTGATAAGTAGAACTGGTTAGTAGTACTTATTGCTTTTCTCTCCTCCTTCGGGCCTGACGGCCCTGCTGTGTCTCTTGCAGTGCTCTCCTCCTTCGGGCCCTGAGGGCCCTGCTGTGTCTATTGCAGTGCTCTCCTCCTTCGGGCCCTGAGGGCCCTCCATCGTCGGGCACTGCGGCGATCGCTGGCATCGCTCCGGCTCGCCTTGCGGCTCGCTGCGCGATCAGGTTCTCGCAAGCTCGAACCTGCCTTCGGACGCGATCGCGACCATTGAGGTTGTTGCGTGGTTGGGGAATTGGTTGAGGTCGGTTCGTCCTAGGGGCGGCGCCTGCGCGGTCATGTGGGCTTCAGGTTCTTGCTGCGCTTGAACCTGCCTGCGGACGCGATCGCGACCATTCAGGTTGTCGCGTGGTTGCTGCGGTGGCTGAGGTCGGTTCGCCTTAGGGTGCGGCACCTGTGAGGTCATGCGGGCTTCAGATTCTTGCTTTGCTCGAATCCGGCGTCGGGTTCGGGTGCGATCGTTGAGGTCGGTGCGGGGTTGCGGCGGTGGTCAGGGCCAGGGCGGCCAGTGTTCCGCCGAGCCACATGACGGACGGCTCTCCGGCGGTGTCGGCGACGCGTCCGCCCGACAGCGCGCCCAGGGAGATGGCGATGTTGAACGTCGCGACGAACAGCGCCGACGCGGGCTCGGCGGCGTGTGCGGGCACGGCTCGGAGCAGCCAGTTCTGCAGCGTGACCGACACGCCGCCGTAGGCGATTCCCCACAGGACCAGCAGCACCACCGCCGGAAGCGGCGACCGGCCGGCGGCCGGGAACAGCAGGACGGCCGGCGCGAGCACGGCGGTGATCCCCACCAGGGTGGGGCGCGGGTCGCGGGAGGCGGCCGTCCCCGCGGCGAAGTTGCCGGCGATGCCCGCCACGCCGTAGACCAGCAGCAGGGCACTGATCAGGCCCGGTTCCACGGCGGACACCCGCTCCAGCACGGGACGCACATAGGTGTACGCCGTGAAATGCCCGGTGACCAGGAGGAACGTCACGAGCAGACCGGTCCGTGCGCGGGGTGCGCGCAGGACCTGCGGCATGGCCCGCAAGCCCGCCGCGCCGGTCCCGGGCAGCGCCGGCAGCAGCGCGGCGAGCGCGGCGCAGGCGGCCAGCGACAGCGCTCCGGCCACGGCGAACGCCGCCCGCCAGCCCGCGAGGTCGCCGATCAGCGTGCCGGCGGGGACGCCCGCCACCGACGCCACCGCGATACCGCCGAAGATCAACGAGGTGGCGGCGCCGGTGGAGCGCTCCGGCACCAGCCGCGCCGCCAGCCCGCCGGCGATCGCCCACACCCCGCCGATCGCCACCCCGACCAGGACCCGCGACGCCAGCAGCGCCGGCAGTCCGGGCGCCGCGGCCGAGCCGAGGTCGGCCGCGGCCAGCAGGCCCACCAGCACGACCAGCACCGCCCGCCGGTCCAGCCGGGCGGTGGCCGCGGAGAGCGCGGGCGCGGACAGCGCGGCGACGAGGCCGGGAACGGTCATCGCCAGCCCGGCCGTGCCCGCGGAGACGCCGAGGTCCGGGCTCATCGAGGTCAGCAGCCCGACCGGGAGCATCTCGCTGGTGACGACGAGGAACGTGGCGGAGGCTACCGCGAGCACGGCCGGCCATCCCCGCCGCGGCGGTGGAGCAGAGGGAACCGTCATGGCTCCGACCCTGGCGCGCGGGTCTTCGCAGGAACAACGGCGAAGATCGCATCCTTGTATGAGCGAGACTCATCGATCGGGGACAGGGGGAGCACGTGCCGCAACTGGAGGCCCGGGAGCTGGAGTGCTTCCTCGTCCTGAGCGAGGAGCTGCACTTCGGCCGGACCGCGGAACGCCTCTACCTCTCGCAGAGCCGTGTGAGCCAGTTGCTCCGCGCCCTGGAGCAGCGGATCGGAGCCCGGCTGGTGGAACGCACCAGCCGCCGTGTCCGGCTGACCCCGCTCGGCGCCGCCCTGCGGGACGACCTGCGCCCCGCGTACGCGGCCCTCCTCGACGTCGTCGACGAGGCCAGGGCCAGGGCGCGCGGTGTCGGCGGAGTGCTGCGGATCGGCTTCCTCGGGTCGCTGGACGAGAATCTGGCCGGCCTCGTCCGCGCGTTCGAGCGCGACCACCCCGGCTGCGAGGTGCACACGGTCGAGATGCCGCTGGCCGACCCGTTCGGACCGGTCCTGGGCGGGGACGTCGACGCCGCGATCGTCCTGACCCCCGTGCGGGAGCCGGGCCTGGCCCTCGGCCCGGTCTTCTCCGAGGCGCCACTGAGCCTGGCCGTTCCGGCGCGCCATCCGCTCGCGGACCGTCCGTCGGTTTGCGCCGAGGATCTGGCCGGGCACACGCTGGTCAGGATCGCGGGCCCGGCACCGCGCTACTGGCGCGAGGCGCAGTCCCCGCCGCTGACGCCCGGCGGCCGCGAGATCCCGGCCGGACCGGCTGTCAGCACGGTCCAGGAGGCCCTCGCGATGGTCGCGGCCGGGCGCGGCGCGATGCCGCTGTGTCTCCCGACCGCCCGCCGCCACGCGCGGGGCGATGTCGTCTTCGTCCCGCTCACCGGTCTGCCCGACTCGGCGCTCACGCTCGTCTGGCACCGGGACCGGGCCACGGCCGGCCTCCGCGCCTTCGCGGAGGCCGTCGCCGAGGGCGCCCGCGGCTAGGCGTTCTGGGGTTCGGGTTCTTCGGTCAGGCCTCGGGTCTTCATGGCGTGGAGGACGAGGTCGATGAGGACTTCCTTGCAGGAGTCCAGGCGGCGGGCGTCGCAGAGCATGACGGGGACCTTGGGGCCCAGGTTGAGGGCCATCTGGATCTCCGCGAGGTCGTAGCGCTGGGCGCCCTCGAAGCAGTTCACGGCGACGATGAACGGGGTGCCGCGGCGCTCGAAGTAGTCGACGGACGGGAAGCAGTCCGACAGGCGGCGGGTGTCGGCGAGGACGACGGCGCCGAGCGCGCCGAGGGAGACCTCGTCCCACATGAACCAGAAGCGCTCCTGGCCGGGGGTGCCGAACAGGTAGAGGACGTACTCGTTGCGCATCGTGATGCGGCCGAAGTCCATCGCGACCGTGGTGGTCTGCTTGCGCTCCACCCCGGAGATGTCGTCGATGCCGACGCTCTCGTCGGTGAGCAACTCCTCGGTGCGCAGCGGGCGGGTCTCCGAGACCGTGCCCACCATCGTGGTCTTGCCGACCCCGAAGCCGCCCGCGATCACGATCTTGACCGCGGTGGGGAGCCGGCGGGCGCGCACGTCGCGCCTAGAGGGCCCGGAGACCATCGATCACCGCCTTGTAGAGCCTGATGTCATGCATGTCCGCCTCTGGTTCGGGTTCCTGCAGGGAGACGAAACCCTTGTCGAGCAGGTCGCCGAGCATCACCCGCACGGTCGCCACGGGCAGGTCGAGATGGCCGGTGATCTCGGCCACCGACATCACCGACTGGCAGAGCCGGATGATGGCCAGGTGCTCGGGGCCGAGGCCGATCGCGCCCTCCGGCTCGGGGCCGACCGCCACCACCAGCGTGATGAGGTCGAACTTGCCGCGGGTCGGCTCGATGCGGCCGCTGGTCATCACGTACGGCCGCACCATCGGGCCGGCGTGCTCGTCCAGGAAGCGGTCCTGGACGGGGGGCCGCGTCGCGGTCTCGTCCACCCAGGGCTCCTGGGTGGGGTCCTCGGGGGGCATCATGCCGGGCGCCCCTCCTGCGCGGCCTCCGAACGCGACGGCGTGGTGAGGTGGTGGCCCATGGCGGTGACGAGCATCGCCATCTCGTAGGCGATGAGGCCGACGTCGGCCTCCTCACCGGCGAGGACGGCGAGGCAGGCGCCCTTGCCGGCCACCGTGACCAGCAGGAACGCCGAGGCCATCTCGACGATCGTCTGCCGGACGGGGCCGCCGCCGAAGCGGGTGCCGGCGCCCTTGGCCAGGCTCTGGATGCCGGCCGCTACGGCGGCGAGGTGCTCGCCGTCGTCCTGCGTCATGCCCTCCGAGGACGCCATGAGCAGGCCGTCGGCCGAGAGCACGACCGCGCTGCGGGCGTGCGGCAGCCGGTGCACCAGGTCGTCCAGCAGCCAGCCGAGATCGGAGGAGGAACCGGTCTTCTGCGTCACTGATCTGCCTCGCCTTCCGCTGCGTTGGTGCCGAGGGCTTCCGCCGCGTCAGAGCGGCCCCGCTGGGTGCCGCGCTGATAGGAACCCATGATCCGCTGGATCTCCTCGGGGGAGCGGCCCGGGTCGTCCTGCTCGTCCTGCTCGTCGGCGACGACGGGCTCATCGGTGCGCAGGGGGTCGGCCAGGTTCGCCTGCGGCACCCGGACGGGCAGACCGGACGGTGTCGTGGAGATGTCGGGCACGGGTGGCAGGTCCTCCGGCTCGATGGGGTCGGGACGTGCGCCGTCCTCGGGGTCCTCGTCGCGCCGAGCGGGCGCGGGGGCCTCGGGCCGCGGTTCGGGGGCGGTGCCGCCGGACGCCTGGGCGGGCGGCGGTTCCGCGGCCGGCGGGGGGACCGCGACGAGGGCGGGTCCGGCGGGCTGCGGTCCGGTGCTCGCGGGGGGGAGCGTCGCCGTGGGCGCGGTGGTGCGGACGGCGGCCGCCGGCGCGGCGCCGACCGCGGCGGGGCGCCGCACCTCCAGGCCGTTCGTGGTGGTGGTGCCGGCCGGGACCTGCGCCGGGCCCTGCTCGACGATCAGTTCCCGGGGGATGACGACGACGGCGGTCGTCCCGCCGTACGCGGACCGCTTCAGCGACACCTGCAGGTTGTAGCGCTCGGCGAGCTTGCTGACCACGAACAGGCCCAGCTGGACCGAGCTCTGCAGGTTGAAGTCGGGCGGGTCGGCGATCCGCGCGTTGATCTCGGCGAGCTTCTCGTCGGTCATGCCGAGCCCGCGGTCCTCGATGTCGATGGCGAAGCCGCTGGCGACCAGGTGCCCGCCGACCTGCACGATGGTGTCGGGCGGGGAGAACGACACGGCGTTCTCGATCAGCTCGGCGAGCAGGTGGGTGACGTCGCCGACCGCGCGTCCGGCCAGTTCGACCGGGCCGAACGGCAGGACGGTGACGCGGGTGTAGTCCTCGACCTCGCCGACGGCGGCGCGGACGACGTCCACCATCGGGACGGCGTTGCGCCAGCCGCGGGCCGGGAGGGCGCCGGAGAGCACGATGAGGTTCTCGGCGTTGCGCCGCATGCGGGTCGCGAGGTGGTCGAGCCGGAAGAGCTCCTCCAGCTCCTTGGTCTCGATGTCGCGGCGGCGCTCCATGGTGTCCAGCATGGTGAGCTGCCGGTGCACCAGCGTCTGGGTGCGGCGGGCCAGGCTCAGCAGGACGTCCCGGATGCCGCGGCGCAGCTCCGCCTGCTCGACGGCGGTGCGGATCGCGGTCTCCTGGACGGCGTTGAACGCGCGGCCCACCTGCCCGATCTCGTCCGTGCCGAACCGCAGCGGCGGCGCCTCGACGGCGACGTCCACCTGCTCGCCGTGCCCGAGCCGTTCGACGACGCCGGGCAGCCGCTGCTCGGCCAGCTCCCAGGCGGCGCCGCGCAGCCGTTCCAGCTGCCGGACGAGCGCGCGCGCCGTGGTGATCGACACGACGATGGACGCGATGACCGCGAGGAGGCCGAGTCCACCGGCGAGCAGCAGCCGGACGATGACCCCGATCGCGATCGGAGTGGCGCGCTCCACCAGCCGGTCACCGGCGTCCTGGATGGTCTTGCGCATCTGGGCGAGCGCAGGTTCGGTGGTGCCGCGCCACTGCTCGGCGGTGACCCGGTTCCGCTGTGTCTTCGTGCGCTGCAGGAGGGCGTCCTCGAGGGTGCCGACGGAGACGAGCCGCTTGTTGGCGTTCAGCTCGTTCCACGCCTTCCGGTCGGCGCCTTCGAGGTCGACCATGGCCCGCTCGTAGTGCAGCCGCCGGGCGCCGACGATCTGCGCGATGGCGATCTGGTCGGCGGCGGTGAACCTGCCGGACGCGAGCACGCCGGCGACGACCGCGTCCTCCTGGGAGAGCATCTCCCAGGAGCGGTTGACCGCGATCTCCGCCCGCAGGTCGGTGGTGAGGCCCTTGTCGCTGAGCGTGGTCGTTCCGTCGTACATACGGAAGATCGACTCGATGACGCCGGAGTAGATCTGGACGATGCGGTCCCGGTTCAACGAGCCGGTGTCGATCGCCTGGCGGTCCCGGTCCAACTGCCCGAGCAGCCTGACCATCTCGTCCAGCTTCTTGTCCATGGCGTCGTCGGCGGCGCGGTGGACGGCGCCGCTTCGCGCCTTCTCCACGACGACGGCCCGCTCCTTGTCCGTACGGGCGCGCTGGGTGGCGAGCAGGTCGGGCCGCCGCTGGCCGGACGCGAGCATGGTCACGGTGAGGCGGCGCTCGTTCTGCAGTTCGACGAGCAGCGGGTCGCTCGGGGCCGCGACGCTGTCCAGGGTGCTGACGAACAGCAGGTTCACGCCTTCGCGCAACGTCACCCAGGCGGCGAAGGCCCACAATGCCGTCAGCGAGACCAGCAGGGCCGTAATCTTGGTCCGCAGCCGTGAGTTGCGGAAACGCATTATGATCGCCCCAACAATTGTCAAGGTGCCTGCAATGCGAGGTACTGGGGCCCGGCTGCGAGACACTGGTGGCGTGAGTGCGGGTAGCGCTATGCCGTGTCACCGGCAACGCACCGCTGAACCTTACCAACGCCACCAAACCCACTCAAGGTGAATGGTTTCCGTCTCAGCCGTACAAGCAGGTCACCCTCATACAACGTGGTGAAATTCACCGCACCGAAACACCGGCGTCACACTGGGCGAGACGAAGAGCGGCCAGGACCGCCGCCCGGACGATCGTCGTTGGGCGATATAGGTCTTTGTCGTGCCATAGAGGCGGCTTGCCGGAGTCAACGTCCTCCGGACCGCCGGTCAAGGCGCCGGAGGCGGTCCGCAGGGCCGATCTCAGGTAGGCGTCGCCTCGCCGGACCGCTCGCTCCGCCGCCTCCCGCACCGCCGAGTCGGTCGCGGCGTCGCCGGACGGACGGGCCAACGTGAGGACGTGCACGGCGTAGGCCGTCTCCTCGGCGGTCCCGCACCAGCGTCCCCACGAGCCGTCCGGACGCTGTTCGCGCAGCACCCACCCGACGGCCCGGCGCACCGCGTCCGCGGATTCCGGGCCGCCGAACCCGTCCAGCGCGAGGGCCGCGCAAGCGGTCGCGTAGAGCGGTGAGGCATGCCACCGGTCCTCCCAGCGGCCGGCGTTCAACTGCTCGCCCCTCAGCCAGGACGCCGCCTTTCGCGCGCTCGCCGCGTAACGGCCCGCCGGGTCGGCGCCGCCGCACTCCAGGTAATGGCCGAACGCCTCAAGTACGTGCGAGTTGGTCGTGACGGAGCGTCCGTTCTCACCGGGCCAGCTACAGAAATGCGTCTTCGTTTCGTACTTCCACAGCAGGTCGGGTGGGTGCGGTTCCCCGAGAAGCGACAACGCGTACAGCAGACCGGAACTGGTGTCGGCGTCCGGGGGCAGGCCGGTGCCGCCCGGCGCGCCGTCCTCGCCGAGCGCCGCCCGCATCTGGACGACCATCTCCCGCGGGACGGCCGGCGCGAGACCGGCGCGGGCCAGCCAGCCCAGCACCCAGCCGCGCTCGAAGTTGGTCACCGGGACGGCGACGGGAACGGGACCGCCGTGCTGCTCGACGGCGGCCTCCAGGTAGCGCAGCACGGCCTCGTCCGCCTCCCCGCCCCGCCCCGGGGCGCCGAGCCAGGCGGCGGTGGCGGCGGTGGAGGCGCCGACGGTCGCGAACCGTCCCGGCGCCTCCGGCGCGGAAAGATCGCGGGAGGGGTGCGGGCCCGGCAGCGGTACGGGGTGGACGGACTCGGCGCGGCGTGCCGACGCACCCGCCACTTCGAGCGCGTGCTGCACCTTCAGCGGGACGGCGCCGCCGCCTTCGAGGTGGGCCCTGGCGGCGGCGACGAACGCTCCGCCCATCCCGGCGGGCGGGGCCAGCCGGCCTCCGGTCCACCAGGTCGCGAAGGCGGGGTCGTCGCGGAGCCGGTCGAGGTGCGCGTTGATCGCCTCGATGAGGGCCGGGGTGATGTGCTCGATCGCCGGCATGTCCGGGACGTCCGTCGCCGCGCCGCCGTAGATCCACCGCGCGATGGTCCGCATGGCGCGCCCGGCGCCGCGGATCACCTCGGCGACGTAGACGCCGGACGGCCAGCGCCGACCCTCCGAGGCGAGCACGGACAGCAGCGCCTCGGCCGCGCTCAGGCTCGGGACGAGCGCGTAGCCCGGATCGGGCGGTCCCCAGCCGCCGTCGGGCCGCTGCGTGTCGAGCAGGAACCGGATCCGCCGGGAATGTCCGGTCAGCCATGGGGCAAGGCTCACCAGCCGCCCGGTCTCGTAGACGGACGGGGACGAGCGGCCCCACGGGTTGCGCACGAGGTCGGCCACCAGCGCGTCGGCGGCCGTGTGAAGATCGTGGGGGTCCGGATCCGTGGGATCGGGCGCGTCCGACCCCGCCTCCGCGACGGTCACAGACACCCCCAGTAGTCGCCGAGGTGGTAGAAGCCCGTGCTGTAGCCGATCTGCCGTTCCAGATAGGCCACCGCTTCGGGGCAGTCGTTCCGCAGCGGGCGGACGAGGTCCTGGCAGCGGGCCACGAGCTGTTCGATCCGGGCGGTGATCTCGGCACGTTCCACGTCGAGCATCTGCGCGTTCAGGTCGCCCCAGGCGATGTCCCGCTCGTAGGTGGCGAGGTCGTTGAGCAGGCGCAGGACCTGCTGGACGGCACGGCTCACGACCTGCAGTTCGCCGATGTGATCGAGGATCCCCTGGTCGGCGTGCACGATCCAGTGCGAGATGTTGACCCACGCCGAACCGATGTTGTCGGCGTTGTCCAGGTACTCCTCGAACGTCGGCCAGGCCGCCTTGTCGCCCGACTTCCACGTCAGCTCGCGGGCGCCGCACTCCAGGAGCCGTCCGAGCTGCGCCAGCCAGTCGTCGCGCAGCGCCGCGAAGGCCGGAGACGCGGCCGCGTCGTCCCGGATGTCGGCGAGGAACCTCGTGAGCCCGTCGCCAGGGGTCGGCGCGGCCCCCTCGGCCACGGCGAGGCAGCGGCGGTTGATGTCGTCGACCTCGTCCCGGGACGTCGCGACATGGTCCACCAGCCAGTCCAGGCCGAAGATCCACAGCGAGGTGCGCGCCGCCATCCGGATCCCGGACGCGCTCAGCCACGGCGACCCGAAGGCGTTCGCGCAGGCCACGGCGTTGAACAGGGTCTCGTCGATCGGCTTGGCGTCGAACAGGTCGGGATAGGACTCGGCGCACTTGGCCAGGTCGCGGGCGCACTTCACGGCCTGCGCCATCACGGCCCCGTTGTGCCGCGCGTCCTGGAGGGGGTCGGGCGTCGTGAGGGCCCCGGTATGCGGGGGCGCCCCCTCCGCCGCCGTCACGTGACCCGCCTGAGCGGAGTCAGCGTCATCTCCATCGACTCCCGCGGCCGCAGCGTCGCGCCGATGCGCGGCATCGCGGGGATCGCGTCGGACAAGGCCGGACTGAAGCGGTTCAGGATGCTCGTCAGGATCATCCGCGCCTCGACGTCGAACACGTGGCGGCCGATGCACTGGTGCGGCCCGCCGCCGAATGGGAAGTAGGCGTAGCGGTGCCGCTTCTGGGAGTTCTCCGGCGTGAACCGGTCGGGATCGAACTCGAGCGGACGGTCCCACACCGCCTCCAGCCGGTGCGTGAGGAACGGGCTGATGAGGACCGGGTCGCCCGGCTCGATGTGCACGCCGCCGAGGATCGTCGGGGCGGTCGCCATGCGCGGGAACATCCAGCCCACCGGGTACAGGCGCAGCAGTTCCTGGACGACCTGCGACACGTACGGCAGTTGCGGAAGGTGGTCCGGACGGACCGGCTCGCCGCCGACCACGCCCTTTATCTCCTCGACCAGCCTGTCCCTGACGTCCGGGTGGTCGTGCAGCAGCGGCCACAGCCAGGTCAGCGCCAGCGTCGTGGTCTCGGTGCTGGTCGCGAACATGGCGAGCAGGTTGTCGCGGATCCACTTGTCGTCCGGCGGGGCGCCGTCCTCGGTCCGGGCCTGGCAGAGCGCGGTGAAGATGTCGCTGCCGTCGCCCGGGTCGTCCCGGTAGCGCGCCACCAGCTCGAACAGGACCTCGTCCATCACCTGGACGGCGTCCTTGAACGCCTTGTCGCCCGGCATCGGCAGGACGCGGGGCAGGAACGGCAGCAGGAACCGGACCGAGATCGAGGTCGCGATCTGGTCGAACGTCGGGATCAGCTTGTTGGCCTCGACGGGGGAGATCTTGTCGCCGAACAGGACCTTGATCACGGTCTCGTTGACGATCCGGCTCATCTCCGGCAGTACGTCGATCGGCCGTCCCGCGCGCGCCGGCTCGTCCAGCTTGGCGACGGCGTCGTTGATCGCCTCCGCCATCAGCCCGGTGAGCCGGTTGACGTTGCGGGTGGTGAACACCGGCTGCAGCACTCGCTTGCTGTGCTCCCACTCAGCGCCCTCGGACAGGATGCTGTCGCCCATCAACTCCCGCAGGGGCCGCCAGAACACCCCGTCCCGCTGGAAGATCTCCGACTCGCGCCGCAGCACCTGCTGGATGTGGTCGGGATGGGTGACGAGGTAGGGGTGCGACGCACCGAGGTCGAGCCGGATGAGCCGGCCGTCCCCCTCAGTGCTGATCCGCTCCAGTTGGCGCAGCGGGTCGCGGACGAATCCGGCGACCGTGCGGTACAGGGGGAAGTTCTTCGCCTTCTGGACTGGGACGGCGCCGACGTCAACGGACATTACCGACTGCCCCTCGATGTTGAGTTGGAGTGCCAGTGCTCGCGGTCACACCGTCCCGGAGCGCGGGGCCGCCCGGGACGTCCGGCGCCCCTCGCGGCGGGACGCCAGGAATGAGTGATTAGTGGTGTGTGGGAAGGTTGCGGTGTTATGTAGCTTTCTGTGGGAGTATCACATGATCAATTAACATCGGCAAGGCTTGGAGCGGTAGAAAGCTCAACCTTTTCGACGTGACCCTTATCACTTGCCGGCTGTGTTGTCCCGTTGTCGAGTCAGGCCTTACCGGCATGATCAAATGGCGCGCGAAAAGGGCGTACGCTCCCACCGGACAACACAGAGAGTGATGCCTGTTAAGTGGAGCTCTCTTCCGGTTTATACCGAATTACTTTGCGGCGCGGTCGATCGGGGCCAGATCAGGCCACGCGACGCGTCCCGCCACCCGCACCTCGCCGATCACCGTCCGTGATCCGCAGCGCGCCACGACCGGGTACGTGCTCGGCGGGGCGTCCCGCCTGACGACGGCGGCGCCGTCCGCCGCGGGTCCGGCGAACGCCTCGGACCTCGCGGCCACCCTGCCCGCGCAGCCGGGCACCGCCAGCCGGACCCGCTCACCGGGTCGCACGGCGCGGGGCTCCACCGACACCGGGCTCCTCCCGGTCGCGGTCGCCTCTCCCGTCGCCGGAGCCAGCATGCCCGCCGCCACGAGCGCCGTTCCCAACACGGTGACGCTGAGCAGACGCAACGACGACTCCCTCACTCGGGCGTGTGACGTCCGGCACTTTAGCCCCTCAGGGCGGTTTCGGGCACTGCTTCCCGGCGTCCGGCGCGCAACCCGTCCCACGTGAGCGTCGCCAGCGCGACCCAGACCAGCAGGAACCCCGCCCACCGGCTCGGCGGCATCTCCTCGTGCTGCACGAGCAGCCCGATGGCGAACTGCAGCACCGGCGCCAGGTACTGGAGCATGCCGAGGGCGCTCAACGGCAGCCTCACGGCCGCCGCGTTGAACAGCATCAACGGGACGGCCGTCACGATCCCGGCCGCGGCCAGCAGCGCCGCGTGCCCCACGCCGTGATGCCCGAACGCCGCCTCGCCCCGTCCCTCCAGCACCAGCACGAACGCCAGCGCCGGCAGGAACGTCACGGCCGTCTCGACGGCCAGGCTCTCGGCCGACGGCATGTCGGCGAACTTCTTGAGCAGGCCGTACACCCCGAACGCGAACGCCAGCACCAGCGCGATCCACGGAGGCCGCCCGTAGTCGACGGTCAGCACGACCACCGCGGCCGCCCCCGTCCCGACCGCCGCCCACTGCCACGGCCGCAGCCGCTCCCGGAAGACCAGCACCCCGAACACCACGGTGATCAGCGGGTTGATGAAGTACCCCAGCGCGGACTCGATCGTGTGCCCGCTGTTGACGGCGTAGATGTACGTCCCCCAGTTGACGCTGATCGCCAGCGCCGCCAGCGTCAGCAGGACGCCCCGCCGCCATCCCAGCGTCCGCAGCCACCCCCGGCTCCGCCGCACGGCGAGCACCGCCGCCACCGCCACGAGCGACCACATGATCCGGTGCGCGAGGATCTCTCCCGCCCCCGCGGGCTTCAGCAGCGGCCAGTACAGCGGGAACAACCCCCACATCACGTACGCCGCGACCCCGCACACCATGCCCCGCCTCACGAACGCAACATACCAGCAGGTAATCAACCAAACGGAACAACACTCATGTCATTTGGCTCACTGACCTTGAGAGCATGTTCGGCTTGGCGAAGACCAAGACGGCCACTCCAGAAACGGCGCTCTCCACCACGGCCGACCCCATCCCGGCGCCCCCGCGCCACGAGGTCCTCGACGCCTCGGCGAAGTGGAAGTCGGCGGCGGGGGTCAGTCCGGTACTGGAGTAGCCTCGGCCGATGGAGAGGGCGGGCTGGTACGGGGTTCGTTGCGTCTTTCGACTGCCTCACGACGGTGAGGGGCTGTATGAGGAGAGCGTCACAGTCTGGCGTGCGGCCTCGTTCGACGAGGCGATAGCCAAGGCCGAAGCCGCGGCCCGCGACTACGCGCAGATCACCGCCGGGCAGTACTTGGACTTCGCCCAGGCGTACTTCGTCGGCGACGACGAGTCGATCAGCGAAGTCTCCGAGGTCTTCTCGCTGATGCGCACGAGCGCGCTCGGCGCGGAGGAGTACGTCACCAGACACTTCGACACCGGCCACGAGCGCCAAGGGCATTCAGGCGAAGCCGAGGACGGGTCCGGTCGAGCGTCTCTTGATCGATGATGGCCATCACCAGCAATGCCTCCAGAAGAACCCGAACGGCCACTGCGGCCTGGTCGGCACCGGCCTCTCGTGCCCCGCAGGAGTAGCCTCCGCCGGGTGACTTGGACGGCGGACGGAGAGGTCTCGGCCCTCTGGGCAGAGCATTTGGATCTCGCGTTCCCAGACGCCCTGCGGTGGCTGGACGCTCCAAGCGGTGAGTCAGTGGCGGCGCTCGACGCCTACATGGCGGGATGCATCTCCGCGTACCTGCGCGGAGGGACTCTCGATACCGAACGCCGGTCGGCCCTGAACGGCTTGCTGAGCGATCTTCGCGGCGTCCTGCCGCAGCTGCGTGGCGAGGGCGCCGAGTACGTGGCCCGCCTGCTCCGCATGGCGGAACTGATCGCCGCTTCTCTGCGGTAGCAGCGCCGGTTAAGACGCGTAGGTGTCGAGCACTTTGCGCAACTGGGGGCGGCCCTGTGTGGATGCCGCTTGGTGGCTAACGGCCAGATTCTTGTGTGTCTGGCTCTTGGGGCGCGGTCTTCGCCAGGGCGCCCGGCCGGGGGTCGCCCCTGACGGCGACACAGATTCCGAAGATCCGCTCGCGTCCGGTCCAGCCGTTGATCCGACCGCGGTTGTTGCTGATCTGCACGCGTCCCTTGGCCGGATCGACGGCTGAGACGAGATGCAGGTAGACCGTCCCGGCCACCCGGGCGAGCACGATGTCGCCGACCTCTAGTTTCACCGGATCGACCGGCGCGACGGTGACCAGATCCCCGCTTCGGATCAGCGGCACCATGGAGGACCCCGAGGGCCGGAACTCCACAGTGGCGCCCTCCGCGACTCGCGCGGCGATCGCATCCATTTTCCCCATAAGGGCAGGATGCGGGCCCTTGCGCATGCCTGTCGATCGAATTAAGGCGCATCCACTGCATCGCGGCCGAGGCGCCCGCAAGGGTGACTCAAGCCTCCATGCGCATCGATGTCCTGTCCGGTCCAGGGCTTAGGACGCAGTTTTTAGGCCTTCGTTCGGCGTTGCTGCCGTTCGCTGGAGTTGCCGAACTGTGCTGACCGCGTCAGGGTTCTTGCATGTTCATGGAGCGCGGAGCCTTCGACGATGTTCCGCTGCATGCGCTGTTTCCTCAGAGCGACGCAGGAGACTTGGAGCGGATGCGCAGTGCGTCGAGGGCGTTGGACGCGAAGCGTCCCCCAGCACAACAGCCATTGTGGGAGTGGGCCCCTCACCACGCTGTGTTCTCCCGAGACCAGGCGCCCGGCACCGTCGCAGAGATCCTACTTACAACGATCCCTATTTATGATCAAGAAGCTGACTGGCTTGAGTTCGAGTTGGACGTCTCTTGGACCCGGGAGGGACTGCTCTGCGCCTCTGCCGCTGTGAGCGTGGCCTGCTGGTGTGACAAGGACCATGGCACCCACTACGTCGACCCTCTGGCCCTGGTCGTCGATAACGGGATATCGCTGGGGCACGCATTCGAAAATGCCGCGAACCGCACCGTTTCCTGGCTGGAAGATCCCCGCGACCCATCCTGGTGGCGCGCCCGGGCCGATCTGCCGTCGCCCTGACTATCGCCCCGCCATCGGACGGCTTGAGAAAAAGTCGAGACCGGATGGTTCCGGGCCGACTGGTCCTTCCGCTCTCCATCACGCTCGATCACCCGGTCACGATGACGGCCGCACTCTCCTGGGAGCCGCCATCCGGAGCATGCGGAAGGGAACTCGGCGCGAACTGTCCGCGCTTGTCGGGCCGCTCGACGATCGGCTCATGGCGCGGACGGTGAACGACCCCTTCGTTCATGCGGACCTCCCATGGTGGTGTCGTCGCGTTGCGATCTGACTCTCGGCGCCGGCGAGCATGCTCCGACCGGGAGTGCTCGCCGTGGACATCTGGATGCCATGCTCATTGCTGGTCGGCAGAGACGCATGCGTCGGAGAGGGCAGGATGATGGCACGCCTCGGCATGGTTCCCCACAGCTACTGCGACGTCGGCCGCACGAGGCTGAGCGGTCCGGCCGACGTAGCGCGGGCAGCGTAAGGCGTGGCTTCGGTGAAGGTCCTCTACGCGATCGTGTGCGGGGCTGGGGCGGCGTCAGATGTGGAGGCCTTTGTGCGGCTGGCGCAGGCCGAGGACTGGCACGTCCGGGTGATCGCGACCCCCATGGGCGCCAAGTTCCTGGACATGGAGCGGCTCGCAGACCTGACGGGCGGGCCGGTGCGGACCGACTTCCGGCAGCCGCACGAGACGTCGAACGGACTGCCTCCCGCCGATGCCGTCGTGGTGGCTCCGGCCACGTTCAACACGATCAACAAGTGGGCGCTGGGCATCACGGACACGGTCGCGGTCGGCATGCTGTGCGAGCTCCTGGGCATGGGCGTGCCGACGCTGGCGGTGCCGCAGGTCAAAGCCGAACTGGCCGGCCATGTGGCCTTCCGCCGGAACCTGGACGTACTTCGCGCCATGGGCGCCCACGTGCTCTTCGATCCTGCCGCCCCTCCAGAGGCGCGCATGCCCGGCTGGCACGACATCCTCGCGGAGCTGAACAGCATCCTCGATGACTGATCCGGCGGCGTCGGGTCAGTGGACGGCGGTAGTGGGGCCGTTGATCACGAGAGCTTGACCATCGCGCAGGGTGCGGTGGGCGGTGCCTTGCGCGCGGTAGTGGTCGGCGACGTCGCCGAGGATCTCGGTCTCGGGATGGCCGGGGGAGTCGATGTGCGGCACGACAACGTAATCAAGGACGGCGAGGCCATCGAAACGGGCCGGGGTGCCATAGGCGGCCTGCACCGCCTCGGGGTCGTCGCACCGATCCAGGCCCTGAAGATCCGGGGCCAGGACGCAAGCGCCGGCGCTGTAACCGGCATAGACGACGGCGTCCTCGCGCAGCAGTTCGACGATCGCGCGGTCGGCGCCGCTCGCCGCCAGAGCGTGGCGCAGGACGAACACGTTGCCTCCCCGGACCCAGAGGAGGGGGAATCCGCGAAGCGTGGCCGCGACTCGGCTGGGATCCTGGCCGAAGAACGCCCGCAGGTCGACTTCGACCGGCCGCAGGCCGAGGGCGGCGAGTGCGCCGACCTCCCGCTCGACCGCCGCTCGCCGCTCGGCGTCGGGCAGGGCGTCAACAGCGTTGGCGATCACCGCCGCCCGCGCCCCGGCAGCACCGGCCAGCAACCCCAGCATCCGTTCCGGATGCTCCCCGACCCGCCAGGAAGACAGATACATACGCACCCGAGAACCCTAGGACCTCCCCTCAAGCGGTTGATCCTAGGCAGTGCGGACGTCGATTCTCAGTGAGAATGCCCATCCGGACCTGTGGGAGGACAGATGACGGAAGGCTCGGCGGCCTGGGCTCCGCTCTCCGAGTCGGAGGAGGACCGGGCCTGGGGCTCTTTCCTGGAGTTGACGGCGTTTCGCGCCTCCACCCGCCCCGACCGGTGGCCGGGCATTCTGGAGCCCCACCCGTCGGTGACGTGGGATCTTGCTCGGGAGCGTCCCGTATTTCCAGGGATGGGCTGGTGGGACTTCGCCGTCGAACCTGATGACGTCAACAGCCTGCTCCACCAAGCCTTCAAGGCCTGTGTCGATCAAGGGGAGTGGCTGTACGTCCTGGACTGGCAGCATCCCTGTTACCGGTTCTGGCCGCATCGCATGACCGATCCGGAGAACGACGTCTCCTGGGCCGTTCCGGTCTTCCCTGACGGCGACTACTTCATCTTTCTGGCGCAGGACCTCTCGTTCGGGACCTTCGGGCATCCGTGGGAAGCCGGCCTCTGCGTTTTCGGCGACCGGCTCCTGCAGGCCGTCGAAGAGAGGAACGACGGCGTCCTTGACCGCGTCCTTCGTCGGAGCGATCGCGCGGCACCAGAGGCCTGAGCGATGACGAACCTGCGCGCGGCCGTGTCGTTAGGGTTGGGGGATGGGGTTTGAGGTTGTTTGTGAGGTGGAGCCGCCTACGCGGCCGGATCTGCGGCGGGTGCGGCATCAGATCGGGGTGTTGAGTCCGGTGGCGGACTCGTTCCTGATCCCGGACAACCACATCGGGCGGGCGACGGTGTCGAGTGTGGCGGTCGCTCATGAGGTGCAGGCGATGGGGGCGCGCGGGATCGCGTGTCTGAACTCCCGCGACCGGAACCTGCTGGGGTTCCGGCGCGACCTGCTGACGGCCGCGGCCTACGGGGCCGAGCGGTTCCTCTTCGTCTACGGGGACAAGCCCTCGGTCGGCGGACGGACGAGCGAGCTGACCGTGCGCGCGATGATCGAGGAGGCGCGGGCGGCCGGGGAGGATGCCGCTTTCGCCGGGTGTGCCCCGTTCCAGGTGGGGGTGACCTCCGGGCTGCGGCGGGTCCCTGACTGGAAGCGGGCGGCGGACTTCATGTTCGTCCAGGTCAGCTACTCGGTGGAGAGCCTGCTGCGTTGGCGGGAGACCGTTGACGTCGAGGGGCCCGTGTACGCCGGGGTGATGGTGCTGGCGAGTGCGGGGATGGCCCGCAACCTGGCCGCGGCGATTCCGGACATCGACATCCCGGACGAGCTGGTCGAGGCGGTCGAGCGCGACCGGGCGGCCGGGGTCGCGGCGGCGTGCGAGCAGGTGCTGGCCGTGCGGGACAGCGGGGCGTTCGACGGGGTGCACCTGGTGCCGGTCAGCCGGTATCGGGAGGTCGCCGCGCGGCTCGAGCGTGAGCTGCACGCCTAGCCGGGCAGGATGGGCGCATGGAACTGACGCCGGGGCTGCGGGGCGAGGTCGGGATCGTGGTCGCGGAGGCGGACACGGCCGTCCAGGCGGGGAGCGGGGACGTGCCCGTGCTGGCGACGCCGAGGCTGCTCGCGCTCGCAGAGGCGGCCACGGTGAAGGCGGTCGGGCCCTGGCTGGAGGAGGGCGAGACCTCGGTCGGGACGCGGGTCGAGGTCCGGCATCGCGCGGCCACACCCGTCGGCGGACGGGTGACGGTCACCGCCGAGTTGCGGGACGTGGACGGGACGCGCCTGGCCTTCGCGTTCGAAGCCGTCGACGGACGGGGCGCGGTGGTGGGTGAGGGCCGGGTCGAGCGGGTGGTCGTGGAGAGGGAGAGCTTCCTTTCGCGGCTCTCCCGTTGAGGGTCAGTACGGCAGGAGGCGGCCCGAGGGGGTTCGCAGGTCGGGCTGGCTCGGTTGACGTGGGGGCTTGGGGCGCTTGATGAGCTGCTGCCGTGCCATGGTGATCATCTCCCCCCGTCGGGCTGCCTTTAAAACCCGTGGATCGAGCGGTTACCTCATGTGACGCGGCCGGGCCGGACGAGGTTCGCTGAGCTTATGCGACCAACACTGCCCGTTCGACCGATTTTTGGGAAGCCCATTTCCACGGTTCGCGTCCAGAAGATCGCGGATCGTGGCCGAAATCAGGTGACGGCACCGAATCAGGAGACGATGTCGCGCGTCCGGAAACGGCGGAACGCCAGTGCGAACAGGACGGCGGCGTAGGAGACGGAGATGGCGGCGCCCTTGGCCATGCCCGCCCACTGGACTTCGGGCTGCAGGGCGTCCATCCAGGAGTACATCCAGTGCGTCGGGAGGAAGTCGCGCCAGGAGCCGAGCGCTGTGACGGCGTCCAGGATGTTGCTGACGATGACGAGCCCGACCGCGCCGCCGACCGCGCCCAGGGGGGAGTCGGTCGTCACGGAGAGCAGGAACGCCAGGGCGGCGACGACGAGCTGCGCGACGAGGGAGTAGCCGATGATGATCGCCATGCGGCCGAGCGCGGTGCTCACCGGGACGGTGCCGCCGGTCGGGAGCTCGACGTCGCCCCAGCCGAACCCTGCCGTCCCGGCGACCAGCGCCATCAGCGGCAGGCTGACGACCGCGACGACCGCGTAGGACAGGGCGACGATCAGCTTCTGCCGCAGCAGCCGGGCGCGCGGCACGGGCGCGGCGAGCAGGTAGCGCAGGGACGACCAGCCCGCCTCGCTCGCCACCGTGTCGCCGCAGAACAGGGCGACCGCGACCACCAGCAGGAAACCGGTCGAGACAAAGAGGGCGAACAGGGCGAAGTTCAGCGCGGACGACGTGGCCACGTCCACCAGGCTGGGAACGCCGTCCGTGCCCGGATCGCCGCCGAGCTTGAACGCGGCGACCAGCACCCACGGCAGCACGAGCAGGATCGCGAAGGCCACCAGCGTGCGGCGGCGCCGGAACTGCCGGACGGCCTCCACCCGCAGCGGAAGGGTGCGCCGGACGTGGTAGGCGGTCATGAACCCTCTCCGATGATCTCCAGGAACGCGTCCTCCAGGCGGCGGCCGGACCCGGTGATCTCGGCGACCGGGCCGGCGGCGACGCGGCGGCCGGCGGCCATGACGACCGCGTGCGTGCAGGTCTGCTCGACTTCGGCGAGCAGGTGGCTGGAGACGATGACCGTCCGTCCGGCGGCCGCGTACCGGACGAGCACCTCCCGCATCTCGCGGATCTGGGGCGGGTCGAGGCCGTTGGTGGGCTCGTCCAGGACGAGGAGGTCGGGCAGCCCCAGCATGGCCTGCGCTATGGCGAGACGTTGCCGCATCCCCTGCGAGTAGGTGCGGACGGCCCGGTCCAGCGCCGAGCCCAGGTCGGCTATCTTCAGCGCCTCGTCCAAGTGGGCCTCGTCCGAGGGACGGCCGGTGGCGCGCCAGTAGAGGTCCAGGTTGTCGCGACCGGAAAGGTGGGGCAGGAATCCAGGTCCCTCTACGAACGACCCCAGGCGGGACAGCACGGGCGCGCCCGGGTACACGCGGTGCCCGAAGATGCGGATCGAGCCTGAGTCCGGATGGATCAGCCCCATCAGCATGCGCAGCGTCGTCGTCTTCCCCGCACCGTTCGGGCCGAGGAGCCCTAGCACCTGCCCCTTCTCCACCCGGAACGACAGGTCCGAGACCGCGAGATGCCCGTTCTTGTACGCCTTCGTTAGCCCGGTTATCTCCAGGGGAACGTCGTTGTCCGTTTCGGCGCCGCGCCTGCGGCGTCCAGGGAGAAGGATGGCGAGCGCCAACGCGACGGCAACGAGAGGCAGTGCCCACACCCAGGCGGGCAGAGGCGCCGGCGCGGTCTTCAGCGACGGGACGGACGGGACGCTCAGCGGCGACACCACCTGCACCTTGTACGACGAGGGCTCGGCGGGCGTCGCGAACCCCATGTCGGTGGTGGCGACGACCAGGCGGAGCCGGTGCCCGCGGTCGAATCGGTAGTCCATCGCCGGGAGCGTCACGGTGACCTCGCCGCCCGACACCCGGAACGGCGCCGCCAGCCGCCGCGCCGGGGCCGCCGCCCCGCCCGGGGGCACGTCGTAGAGCTTCGCGAACAGCGGACCGTCCCCGCTGACCTTCAGCCGGACGGTCGCGGCGCCCGTCAGCCACAGCGGACGGTCCAGCGGACGAGTGTCGAACGTGGCGGTTTGTCCGGGCATGTCCGAGGGCAGTTGCCCGCCCAGGGAGCCGCCGAGCGACCCGCCCAGGGAACCGAGCGCCCCCAGCCCCGGCAGGGCCGAGACCGAAGCGGGCGACCCGCCCGCCGGGTTGAAGATCGTCTGCTCGCTTCCGGACAGCGGCAGGGTCGACGGGTCACCAGAAAGCCCCGGATACCGCCGCGTCGACGCCTCGTCCACGACGACCGCCTGGGTGGAGGAGTCGAGCCCGCCCGCCCGCGTCACCGTGAACCCGTCCGGGGAAGGCGCCGACGACCGCATGAGCCGCGCGTCGAAGAAGTCGCGCACGAGCCCCTCGACCCGCTCGGTCTCCGGGTCGCCGCCGTCGTGCCCGCCCTGGAACCACACCACCGACACCGGGGCGCCGTTCCGCGCGATCGCCCGCGCGTTGGCGTCGCCCTGGTCGAGCGGGAACAGCGAGTCGGACTGCCCCTGGACGATCAGCGCCGGCACCTTGATCCGGTCGGCGACGGACGCGGGGCTCGACCGCCGCAGCGTCGCGATCGCCGACTCGGTCGGACGGCCCTTCTCCGCGACCTCCTGGTACATGTCGCACAGGGACGGCAGGAAACGCCCGCACGCCGTGCGGTCGGCGCTGCCCGTGAAGAACAGCCCCGCCCACAGCTTCTTGAAGACGCCGTCGGTGGGCTTCGCGCCCGCGGCGGCGTCGGGGAACAGCGCGTCGGGCAGGCTGTTCCAGGTGATCCGCGGCGCGATGGCGTCCACCCGCCGGTCGTAAGCGGCGGTCATCAGCGCGATCGCGCCGCCGTAGGACTCGCCCGCCATCCCGACGCGCGGGTCGCCGGGGCCGTCGAGCCGGACCTCCGGGCGCCGCGCCAGCCAGTCGATCAGCTGCCGGGTGTCCTTCACCTCGTAGTCGGGGGAGTTGAGGGCGATCTCGCCGGTCGAGCGCCCGAACCCGCGCGCCGACCAGGCCAGCACCGCGTACCCGGCGCGGGCCAGGTCGCGCGCCTCGCCCGCGACGTCCCGCTTGCTGCCGCCGAAGCCGTGCCCCAGCAGGACCGCCGGGCCCTTCGCCCGCCCGACCGGCTTGTAGAACGTCGTGTCGAGCGTGACGCGCTGGTCGTCCTTCGGCCCGTCGACGACGGTGACGCGCTGCTCGGTCTCCCGGACGCGCGCCTCCCCGTCGGCCGTCGCGCCCCACGCCGCGGCACCGCCCGCGATCACCACGGCGACCCCGGCCGCGGCCCAGCGCGCGGACCGTCCCGTCCTGCCCCACCGCGCCTTGAGCGCGCCCGCCCGCCTCATGCCAGAACCCTATGCGCGCCCCGCGACCGGCCGCTCCGCCCTGAAGCCGATCTCGGCTGCTCCCGCCGCGGTACGCGGCCCGGCGCCGCTACGCCTCGCGACGGACGGACGGGGCGAGGGCGGCGGTGAACATCGCGGTGAGGCGGTCGGTGAGTTCGGCGGGGTCGGCGGCGCGCAGGTCGCCGAGCCCGAGCAGGCGCCGCACCGGCCCGCCGCCCATGATGATCGTGGACGCCAGCAGCGCCCGCGCCCGCGCGTCGGGCCCCTCCAGCTGCGCCACCATCGGCTCGACGATCACGTCCTCCAGGTAGCGGAGCAGGATCTCCTTGACCTCGGGGTGGCCGGCCGACCGGTCCAGCATCCGGGACATGGCGGTGACCGAGCGCTGGTCGACCTGCCGGACGAAGTGCTCGGCGAGGCGGCGCGGCAGCCCCTCGGGGTCGCCCGCGATGACGCCGCGGATCACCGACTCCCCGGCCAGCACCTCGCCGAACAGCGCCGCCTTCGAGCCGAAGTACCGGTTCACCAGCGCCATGTTCGCCTCGGCGCGTGCGGCGATCATGCGGACGGTGACGCCGTCGTAGCCGTGCTCGCCGAACAGGTCGCGGGCGGCGTCCAGGATGCGGCGCCGGGTGGCCTCCCGGTCGCGCTTGCGCCGCCGCGCGACCTCGCGGCGGGGCTCCTTCTCGACCTGCATCCCCAGCTCCCGGTCACCGGTAACGGTCCATCCCCATTATCCAATGAGTTGCAAGTAAACAACCGTCTACATAAGGTATATGCAGAACACAGGTATTTCATCCGAGTTGTGGGGGCAGGGTGGCTCAGGCGAGCGTGGCGTCGCACGGCCCGGCGGTGCCAGAGCAGGCGCGACCGCACTACACGCACCGTCAGATCCTGGAGATCCTCGCCGGTCTGATGATGGCGATGCTGACGTCGATGATCTCGACGTCGGTGGTCGCGACGGCGCTGCCGACGATCGTCGGCGACCTCGGCGGCCAGGACAAGCTCTCCTGGGTCGCGAGCGCCTCGCTGCTGACCATGACGGCGTCCACGCCGCTGTGGGGCAAGCTGTCGGACATCGCCGGGCGCAAGCTCATGTTCCAGACCGCCCTGATCATCTTCGTGGCGGCCTCGGTGGGCGCGGGCCTGTCGCAGGACATCGGCCAGCTCATCGCGGCCCGCGCGTTCCAGGGCCTCGGCGTCGGCGGCCTGTCCGCGCTCGCCCAGGTCATCCTCGGGGACGTCGTCGAGCCCCGGCAGCGCGGCCGCTACGCCGGGTTCATGGGCGCGGTGTTCGGCGTCTCGACCGTCGCCGGGCCGCTGCTCGGCGGGTTCATCGTGGACACCGACGGCCTGGGCTGGCGCTGGTGCTTCTACGTGTGCGTGCCGCTCGCGGTCGTCGCGTTCCTCGTCATCCAGAAGGTGCTCAAGCTGCCGAAGGTGCGCCGCGACACCCGCATCGACGTCTTCGGCGCGTTCACCGTCACCGGCAGCGCCGCGCTGCTGATGCTGATGCTGTCCATGGGCGGGACGGAGTTCGCCTGGAACTCCCAGTGGACCTACATCCTGCTCGGCGCCGCCGCCGTGCTGCTCGTCCTCGCGATCGTCGCCGAGCGCGTCGCGCGCGACCCGATCCTGCCGCCCCGGCTGTTCCGCAACCCGACGTTCCTGCTGACCTCGTTCGTCTCCGTCTGCGTCGGCATGGCGATGTTCGGCGTGATGATCTACATGCCGCAGTACCTGCAGATCGTCAAGGGGATGAGCCCGACGGCGTCCGGCCTGATGACGCTGCCGCTGGTGGTCGGCATGCTCGTCACCTCCACCGGCTCCGGGCAGGTCGTCACCCGCACCGGCCGCTACAAGATCTTCCCGGTGTTCGGGCTGCTGTGCGTCGCCGGCGGGCTGTATCTGCTGTCGCTGCTGCACACCGACTCGCCCAAGGTGCTCGTCGGGACCGACCTCGCCGTCCTCGGCGTCGGGATGGGTCTCAGCCTGCAGATCCTCATCCTCGCCGCGCAGAACGCCGCGGCGCCCGCCGACCTCGCCTCCACGACGTCCGGTGTCTCGTTCTTCCGTAATCTCGGCGGTGCTATGGGCGTGGCCGCGTTCGGCGCTATCCTCACCAATCGGGTCGCGGACGAGATCACCAGTGGCTTCCGCGCCGCGGGCATCCCCATGCCGGGCGGCGGTGCGCACGGTCTCGGCTCCCCGGAGGAGATCAGCAAGCTTCCCCCGCCGGTCAGGGGCATCATCCAGGAGGCGTTCACGAACTCGCTGCAGACCGTCTTCCTCGTCGGCATCCCGGTGGCCCTGGTCGGGTTCCTCGCGGTGCTCGCGCTGAAGGAACTCCCCTTGCGCGGCTCGGCGCACCGCGGCAAGGGCGAGCCGGCGCCCGCCGTCCAGCAGGAGGCGCCCGCGGAGAGCGGCGTCGTCCACCCGCCGTCCCCGGCGGTGCGGACGGGCGCCGTCGGTGCGATCGGCGCGGGCAGGCACGCGCGCGGCCACGGCCCCCAGGACGACGGCCGCTTCGCCAAGACCACCACGCCGCCGACCCCGCCCGAGGAGCCGGCGGCGCCCTCGGCCACTCTGGACCTCGCCTCCCAGGTGCATCTCCTGGCCCAGCAGAACGGGCTGCAAGAGCCCGGCGGCGTTCCGGTGCGGGGCGTCGTGCGGACGCGCGAAGGAGAGCCCGTCGTCTCGGCCGCCCTCACCCTCATCGGCGTGGACGGCCACCAACTCGCCCGCACCATCACCCGGGGGGACGGGCGGTACGCGCTGCCGACGCCCGGCCCCGGCAGCTACGTGCTGATCGCCGCGACCGCCGGGCACGAGCCGCAGGCCGCGACGCTCGTCGTCGGCGACCGGCCGGTCGAGTTCGACCTGCTGCTGGCCGGCAGCGGCGGCCTGGCCGGAACGGTCCGCAGCGCCGGCGGCGCCCCCATCGTCAATGCGATGGTCGTCGTCACCGACGTGCGCGGCGACGTCGTCGGCACCGGACGCACCGACACCGACGGGCGCTACGCGTTCCAGGACATCGTGTCCGGCGCCTACACGCTCGCCGTCAGCGCCGCCGCGCACCGCCCGGTCGCGATGCCGGTGGAGGTCACCGGGAGCGGGCAGACGGTGCTGGACGTGGACATGCCGCCCGGCGCCCGGATTCGCGGGACGGTCCGCAACGAGTCGGGGGAGCCGGTCGGGGACGCGCGGGTCACGCTCGTCGACGCCGCCGGGAACGTCGTCGCGATGGTCATCACCGGACCGGACGGCGAGTACGCCTTCACCGACCTCACCGGCGGCCAGTACACGCTGATCGCGTCCGGATATCCTCCGGTCGCGACCGGTCTGTCGCTTTCCGGCGGCGGGCTGGACGACCACGACCTGAAGCTCGGCTACCCGGACGAGTGACGGACGCGAGCGAGCCGGGCCGCCCGCGGGCGGCGGCCCCAGAACACGGAACCTGGAGTGCGGGTCGTTGATGGACGCGAACCGAGGTCTGCGCGGGACGGTGCGGACGAAGGACGGCTGGGCGGTGCGGCACGCCATCGTCACGGTCACGAACCTGGCGGGCGACCAGGTCGCGCGCGAGCAGACCGGGGAGGACGGCGTGCTCGCCGCCGGCCCGCTGCCCCCCGGCACCTACACGGTGATCGTGACGGCCATGGGCTTCCAGCCGGCCGCCTCGACGATGATCGTCTCCAGCGCGGGCACCGCCGACATCGGGAAGATCGTCCTCGGCCGGGCGGGCGGCACCGAGCTCCCGCCGGCCGGCGCCTGGACGATCGACCCGGCGCACTCCAACGTCGGCGCCGTCGCGCAGCACCTCGGCCTGTCGAGCGTCCGCGGCCGGTTCGCCGCCTTCGAGGGCCGCATCGAGATCGCCGAGCCGGTCGAGGAGTCACGCGTCACGGCGCGCATCGAGGCGGCGTCCATCGACACCGGCAACAAGATGCGCGACGACCACCTGCGCTCTGCCGACTTCCTGAACGCCGACGTCCACCCGGTCGTCACCTACGAGGGCGAGGGGCTGACCGCCGCCGGGCCCGACCGCTGGACCGTCCACGGCCGCCTCACCCTCAACGGCGTCACCCAGCCGGTCGACCTCGACATGACCTACCTCGGCAGCGGCGGCGACCTGTGGGGCGGCTTCCGCGCCGCGTTCCGCGCGACCGCCGAACTCCGCCGCGCCGACTTCGGCATCCGCTTCAACCAGATCGTCGAAGCGGGCGTGGCCCTGGTAGGCGAAAGCCTGAAGGTCGAACTGGAAATCCAAGCCGTCCAGGGGGAAGAACTCCCGACGTAAGAATGAGCAGCGCACTGACCTCAGCCCGCGCCGCACCCCGCGACAACCTGAATGGTCGCGATCGCGTCCGAAGGCAGATTCGAGCGGAGCAAGAATCTGATCGCGCAGCGAGCCGCAAGGCGAGCCGGAGCGATGCCAGCGATCGCCCGCGTTTTTCGACGATGGAGGGCCGCCAGGCCCGAAGGAGGAGAGAAACGCAGTTAAACAGCGTGCCCCTTTAGTTGGCGGACGAGGGCGTTCGCTGAGGCGCGGTCGGGGGAGCCGGTCACGATGACCTTGCCGTCGGTGATGGCCATGTCGACGCGCGGCAGCGTTACGAGGCGCTCGCGAACGACGAAGGCCAGGTCGCGCCCGACCGTCGCGCGGGTCAGCTGGGCGAACGCCTGCCGGTCGCTCGGGCGGAGCGTCACCGCCACGTCGTACCCGCCGGGCTTCACCCGCGACTTCTGCACGCGCAGGTCGGCGACCTTGTGGATGGCGAGCCCCTGGGTGAGGCGGTAGCAGGTCACACCGGTGGCGGTCTGCCCGGTGATGCCCTGCGTCCCGGCGGGGCACTGGCCCGGCACCGCCTGCGCGACCGGGTAGATGTGCAGCGGCGCGGCCAGCGTCACCGGCCGCGTCCGCATCGAGGACGCGATCAGCCCCCCGGTCACCGCGACGGCGGCGATCAGCAGGCCCAGTGTGAGGACCATGACCAGCATCGCCGACCGGTGCTGCTCGGCGGCCCCCGCGGGCGGGGCCTCCCGGTAGGTGCGTCCCCGCCGCCGCGCCGCCCGGCTCCGTTTCATCTCCGCGGCCTGCCGCTGCCGCTGCGCGGCGCGCGCACGCCGCCGCTCGGCCTCCGTGTCCAGCGGCCGGGCGGCCGCGGGCAGCACGGCCGTCGTGGCCTCGGCGCGCCGGTCCGCGTCACGCAGGCTCTTCTGCCCCAGCGCCTCGGCGGGGTCGCGGCCCGGTTCGGGCGGGGCCTTCATGGGACGCGTGTCGCCGGACGGGGCGGGGACGGGACGCTGGGGCTGCGTCGGCTGCGCGGCGTCTTCGGGGATCAGCGGGGCCTGCCGCTTCACGTTCGAAGGCGAGGGATCGGGGGACGGGGCGGGAGGCGCCGGGGTGGGCGCGGGATCCTCGTCCCGCGAACGACCCTTGTTACGGCGCGGTATGACCCGCATCGTCACCTCCCCGGTTCATGATCTCCTCAGTCTGTCAGGCGGGGACGCCGCCGCGCATGGCGTCCCGTCCGGAAGACTCCCGCGGATCGCCGGCGGTCGGCACGTGAGAGACAGTGCCCCGTTCCCGGGGTTTCCAAGCGTGCGAAGGCCCGGCCCCGCGGTGGCGGGGCCGGGCCTCGGAGAGTGCTCTCCTACGTCGCCGCGATCAGTCGATGCGCCACGTGTCGCCGCTGCCGAGCAGGGCCGCGAGGTCGCCCTCGCCCTGCGTCTGGACGGCCTCGTCGAGCTGGGCCCGCATCAACTCGTCGTAGGACGGGCGGTCGACGTCGCGGAAGATGCCGATCGGGGTGTGCTCGAACGCGGGCTGGTCCAGCCGCGACAGCGCGAACGCCTGCGACGGGTCCGGGTTGTGGGCGTCGTGCACGGCGATCTCGGACGGGTCCACGTCCGCGACGTTCACGACCTCGAACGACCCGGACGGGGTGCGGCGCAGCGCCTTGGCGCGGTCGGCCCCGAACACGATGGGCTCGCCGTGCTCCAGCCGGACGGTGACGTCGTCGCGCACCGCCGCGTCCTTCAGCGGGTCGAACGCGCCGTCGTTGAAGATGTTGCAGTTCTGGTAGATCTCGACGAGCGCGGTGCCGCGGTGCTGCGCGGCGGCCCGCAGCACCGACTGCAGGTGCTTGCGGTCGGAGTCGATGGTGCGGGCGACGAACGTGCCCTCCGCGCCGATCGCGAGCGACAGCGGGTTGAAGGGGGCGTCGAGCGAGCCCATCGGCGTCGACTTGGTGATCTTGCCGAGCTCCGACGTGGGCGAGTACTGGCCCTTCGTCAGCCCGTAGATCCGGTTGTTGAACAGCAGGATCTTGAGGTTGACGTTGCGGCGCAGCGCGTGGATGAGGTGGTTGCCGCCGATGGACAGCGAGTCGCCGTCCCCGGTCACCACCCACACCGACAGGTCCGGACGGGACGTGGCGAGGCCCGTCGCGATCGCGGGCGCGCGGCCGTGGATCGAGTGGAACCCGTAGGTGTTCATGTAGTACGGGAACCGCGACGAGCAGCCGATGCCGGAGATGAACGTGATGTTCTCGCGGCGCAGCCCGAGCTCGGGAAGGAAGGACTGGACGGCCGCGAGGATCGCGTAGTCACCGCACCCGGGGCACCAGCGCACCTCCTGGTCGGTCTTGAAGTCCTTCATCGTCTGCTTCCCGTCCGCCTTCGGGACGAGGGAGAGCAGGCCGTTGCCGGTCGGCGCGCCGCTGCCGTTCGGCGCGCCGTTGCCGTTCCCGTTCGGGGAGCCGTTGCCGTTCGCTCCGTTGTCACTCACTGTCGATCACATCCTGGATGACGCCCTGGAGCTCCTCGGCCTTGAAGGGCAGGCCGCGGACCTGGTTGTAGCCGATCACGTCGATGAGCAGCCGGCCGCGCAGCAGCAGCGCGAGCTGGCCGAGGTTGATCTCAGGGACGATCACCTTGTCGTAGGAGCGCAGCACCTCGGGCAGGTTCGCGGGGAACGGGTTGAGGTGCCGCAGGTGCGCCTGCGCGATGTTCCGCCCGGACGCCCGGACGCGCCGGACGGCCGCGGAGATGGCCCCGTACGTCCCGCCCCAGCCCATCACCAGGACGCGTGCCTCACCGGACGGGTCGTCCACGGCGAGCGGCGCGATGTCGTTCGCGATGCCGTCGATCTTGGCCTGGCGGAGCCGGACCATGCGGTCGTGGTTCGCGGGGTCGTAGGAGATGTTGCCGGTGACGTCGGCCTTCTCCAGGCCGCCGATCCGGTGCTCCAGCCCCGCCGTGCCCGGGACCGCCCACGGGCGGGCGAGGGTGGCCGGGTCGCGCTCGAACGGCTGGAACTCCTCCTGCGAGGGCTCGGCGAAGTTCGGCTCGATCTTCGGCAGGGACGCCACGTCCGGCAGCTTCCACGGCTCGGACCCGTTGGCGAGGTAGCCGTCCGACAGCAGGATGACCGGCGTGCGGTACTTCACGGCGATCCGCGCCGCCTCGATCGCCGCGTCGAAGCAGTCCGACGGGGACTGCGGCGCGACCACCGGGACGGGGGCCTCGCCGTTGCGGCCGTACATGGCCTGCAGCAGGTCGGCCTGCTCGGTCTTGGTCGGCAGGCCGGTGGACGGCCCGGCCCGCTGCACGTCGATGACCAGCAGCGGAAGCTCGGTGGCGACGCCGAGGCCGATCGTCTCGCTCTTCAGCGCGATGCCGGGCCCGGACGTCGTGGTGACGCCGAGCGATCCGCCGAACGAGGCGCCGAGCGCCGCGCCGACCGCGGCGATCTCGTCCTCGGCCTGGAAGGTCCGGACGCCGAACCGCTTGTGCTTGGAGATCTCGTGCAGGATGTCGGACGCCGGCGTGATCGGGTAGGAGCCGAGGAAGATCGGCAGCCCGCTCTGCACGCCCGCCGCGACCAGCCCGTACGCCAGCGCGAGGTTCCCGGTGATGTTGCGGTACAGCCCGGGCTCGTGCTCGGCCGGCTTGATCTCGTACTGCACCGAGAACGCCTCGGTGGTCTCGCCGTAGGACCAGCCCGCCTGGAAAGCCGCGATGTTGGCCTTCATGATCTCGGGCTTGCTGGCGAACTTGCGCTCCAGGAAGGCCAGCGTCCCGTCGGTGGGACGGTGGTACAGCCACGACAGGAGGCCGAGCGCGAACATGTTCTTCGCGCGCTCGGCGTCCTTCTTGGAGATGTCGAAGTCCTCCAGCGCCTTCACCGTCATCGAGGTCAGCGGCAGCGCGTGGACCCGGTACTCCGACAGCGAGTCGTCCTCGACGGGGCTGGTCGCGTAGCCGACCTTGGCGAGGTTGCGCTTGGTGAACTCGTCGGTGTTGACGATGAGGTCGGCGCCGTGCGGCAGGTCCCCGAGGTTCGCCTTGAGGGCGGCGGGGTTCATCGCCACCAGGACGTTGGGCGCGTCGCCGGGCGTCAGGATGTCGTGGTCGGCGAAGTGCAACTGGAAGCTGGACACGCCGGGGAGGGTCCCGGCGGGGGCGCGGATTTCGGCCGGGAAGTTCGGCAACGTCGAAAGGTCGTTGCCGAACGCCGCGGTCTCCTGGGTGAAGCGGTCGCCGGTCAGCTGCATGCCGTCGCCGGAGTCCCCGGCGAAGCGGATGATGACGCGGTCGAGCTGCTGGACCTGTTTGGTCACAGAGGAAGACCTCCTCGACGCGCAGCATCCGTCCTGGGGGAGGCACCCAGGATCGTGATGCTACTAAGGCTTACCTTCATGGTATGTCCGGGACGGGATGGATGAGCGGGGACAGGCCGCACACCGGGATGACCGCACAGAATGAAGACGTGCGCTCCCCGCGGGGTGCCGGTGGCCGCGCGTCTTGGAGGCGAGCGACGGGCGGCGGAACGCTCCGCAGGTCCTATCGGGCGATACGACCTGGACGGGCCCCCGGGTTCATCCCGAACACAGGCAGCTGCGCTGGCGGCACAGGTCGACGTGCAGACGCCGGACCAGCAGCCGCGCGGGACTCGTCGAGGAGCATCGGCTCCCCAGAGGCGTGGAGTTCACGACCCGAAGTGTAGACAGCCGGAATCCCGTTCGACCGCACCGCCCCTGAAGGTGGGGTTCACGGTGTCCCTGGTGTCTGGGATGTGGCGACTTCTGGCCCCTCCGAGTGCTTGACGGACGGCTCCCCCGACACCGCCGGGCCCGGCGTGGCCGTGACGGCCTTCATGACCGCCTTGCGCTCCTTGTCGACGCGGGCGAGGAGTTTCGGCACGTCAGCGACGTCCAGCGCCTCGCCGACGACGCGCGCCTTCGCCTCGTACGGGTAGGAGCCGGGGTTGTCGAGGGCGGCGCGCATCCAGTGCCGCCACAGTTTGCTCGTCACGGTGCAACGCAGAACCAGCGAACGGTTGGCCGGGACCGGTCCCGACCCCGTGCAGGTCCCGAGCGGCTCGCCCCTCGACGAGATCGCCGCCCGCAGCGCCGCGCGCGCGCCGTCCGGCACCGTCGCGGGCTCGGTGAGCGTGGCGGGCATGCTCACGGTGCAGCCGCTGGTGTTCTGGTCGCAGTTGCTGAACGTCAGCGTCCCCGGCGTGAAGCGCAGGCCGGGATCGGACGCCCCGCCGAGCCTGGCCACGCGCGGGCGCAGCTCGGCGAACAGCGTCGCCGGGGCCGCGACGGGCGCGGCGGTGAAGCGCGGCCCCGCCTGCCCGCTCGGCCGCACCGCCAGCAGCCGGTAGGGGGCCGCCGCCGTGAGCACGTACTCCGCGTCGGACGTCTTCACCCTGAAGGCCCGGACGCCGTTCACGTCCTCCGTGGGCGGCTTCGCGGGAGCCTTGGCCAGCGCTTTCGCGATCGCCTTGGGCCCGAGGACGTCCGGGACGTCGAAGCCGGGCACCGACGCGGGCGCCTTGGACCAGCGCCCCGCGTAGTACTCCGGATGCGCGACGCCGCTCGCGTAGGTCTGCCAGAAAGACGTCCCTGCCTTGAGGTAGGTGACGCCGCCGACCGCGACGACCTCCGCCGTCAGCACGCCCCCGGTGAGCGTGCCGGTCGCCGCCCCCGCGGGCGTCACGCGCAGGTGCGCCTGGACGGGCTGCCCGTTGACCGTCACGGTGCCGTCGTAGCGCAGGCCCGTCCCGGAGGTGAGGTCGCGGCCCGCCGCGATCGTCCATGCGGGAGGCGCGGCCGACACCGTCGGCTTCGGCTTCTTCTTCGCGGACTCCTCGCCTCCGGTGAGCACCACGGCCGCAATCGCGCCGACGACGACCACGGCGGCCGCCGCCCCGGCGACGACCACCACTCGCCGTCCCCGAGGCTTGCGCTTCTGGCCCGGCCCGGGAGAGCCCGGCGGGACCGGGCCGCCCTGCGGGAACGCCGCGCCCGGAAAGCCCGAGTCGGGCGGGACGGGGCCGCCCGCACCGGGCGGCGGAACGAAGCCCGGACCAGAGGGCGCCGCGGGCGGGGAGGGGGACGCCGCGCCGGGCTGCCTCACGGGGACCATGGGGACCACGCCGGGCGGGAGGGCGGGGTCCGCGCCGGGCGGGACGAGGGTGGGCGTGCCGTGCGGGTCGGTCGGGGTCGCGCCCGGGTCCGAACCGGAGGGGGCCGCGGGGGCCGTCGCCGCCTGTGGCCCCGTGCCCGGATCCGTGGTGGAGGCCGCGCCCGGCGGGGCCTGGCCGCCGGCGACGCGGACGTCTCCGGGGTGGGGCCCCTCGACGGGGTCGCCCTGGTCGGGGCGGGCGTCCGGGGACGGGGGGCGGGAAGAGGCCGTCGGTGACGGCTCGTCCTTGTCAACGCTCACTCGGGGCTCACTCTGCTCACTTCCGGGGCCCGGTTTCGGCCCGACCGTCAGACACAAAGCAAGGGGTAGGAGGCGTCCCCCGCTGGGCACCGACGGGCTCGGGAACGTTCCGGGGGATGGGGGCGGCCGCCGGGCCCTGGAGGGGCCGTCCACAAAGAGCATAAGGGTGCCCGGCGGCGCCTCCCCCCGAAAGAGGAGGACGCCGCCGGGCACCCTTGCGGCCGCGGCTCAGCGCGCGATGCGCCTCACCTGCGGCGTCATTCGCTGTCGAGGCCGTTCTGCAGGGCGGACACCTCGGCCGAGGTGGCGCCGATCACCTTGTACTCGGCGTGCTTGTAGAAGGTGCCGCCGGTGGCCTTGGCCCAGCTCGTCCACGCGCTGCTGACGACCCGGCAGCTCGCCCACTGGGAGAGGGTGCTCGTGATCGTGATGCGGGTGGTGCAGTTGCCGAGGTCGCGGCCGGTCAGCGTGCCGGCCGTGAGCCGGAACCGGACGTCGATGGAGACGGGCTTCTCCGCGTCGTACGGCGGCCGGATCTTGGCCTCGACCGTGCAGCCGGAGTTGCCGTTGCAGCCGCCCTTCTTCCACTCGTCGACCGTGGGCCGGGCCGAGCCGTTGAAGGAGTCCTTCAGCTCGCCCATGCTCGTGCGCATGTCCGAGATGAGGGACGAGGCGTCGCTGGAGTCCTTCGGGGTGACGTCGACCGCCACGCGCGGCGTGGTCGCCTCGTAGCGCAGCAGCTTCGCGTCGTCCTCGTCGGTGATGTAGAGGGTGGAGGAGAAGGTGCTGAACTTGAGGGCCTTCTTGCCCATCCACGTCGTCTCGATCGGCTTGACCCGCGACAGCCGGGCCGAGCGGATCTTGCTCGCCAGCGCCGTCGGGGACAGCTGCTCCTTGAAGTCGAGGTCGAGCTCGTCCGCGCTCAGGCGGCCCCACTGCTCACCCGAGGTGAGGTAGTACGGGTCGTCGGTGGAGGAGATCTGCCGCGTCCAGTACGACTTGTCGCCCTTCACGAACAGCTTGCCGTCGGCCGACAGCACGGTGACCTGGTCGCTGTTCCAGGTGACGGGCCCCATCGCGCGGCCGCCCTTGGTGACGTTCAGCTCACCGCGCAGCGTCTCGCTGCCGCCGAACGTGCCCTTCAGCGAGACCGCGCGGGCGGAGTCCATGTCGGAGGCGGCCGCGGTCAGCTTCTCCTCGGGGGACTTGCCGCCGCCCTTGGCCACCACGAACACCACGATCGCGATGATCACCAGCAGGGCGACGCCGCCGCCGACGAGGCCGATCACCAGGCCGCCGCCACCGCCGCGCCTCGGCGGCGGCATCGGGGGGCCCATCGGGGCGCCGGGGGGCGGCGGGAAGAAGGGAGGCGGGGTTCCGGGACCACCGAAGCCGCCGGGCGGCGGAGCCCCGCCCGGGCCGCCGGGCCCGCCGGGACCGGGCCCGCCCGGGCCCGCTGGCGGCGGCGGAGGCGGCCAGGAGGCCCCGCCCGGGGATTCCCAGCCCGGGGGAGGAGGGGGGTTGCTCATCCGGTCACGTCCTTCCAGGTCAAACTGACCCATGCGAACCTAGTGTGCAGCAAGACCATGACATTGTGATCCCCCTGTCGAGGAGGTACGACGTCACATAGCTCGATGCTGCTCCGCGAGATACTGGCTGCTCCGCGAGATACTTGATGTGACGCACGCGAGGAGGATCTGGTGCATAACTATTTCGACACATATGTCGTCGTGGTCGTGCTGCTCCTCGTGGGCGCCGGGATCGTCGGGGGAGCGCTCGCGGCGAACCGGCTGCTGCGTCCCCATCGTCCCACGGTCGAGAAGCTGACAACGTACGAGTGCGGCGTCGATCCGGTCGGAGAGGGCTGGGCCCACTCCTACGTGCGCTATTACGTCTTCGGCTACCTGTACGTGGTGTTCGCGGTGGACGCGGTCTTCCTGTTCCCCTGGGCGACCGTCTTCTCGGACCCCGGCTACGGCGCGACGACCCTCGGCGAGATGTTCGTCTTCCTGGCCTTCCTCGCCACGGGGCTCGCATACGCGGGCAAGAAGGGCGTCCTGTCCTGGGTCTGACCGCCGGGCGCTGTAACAATGGCGGTGTGGGCACCATCGATCTACCCCCGCCGAGCGTCGGGCCGCTGTCGCGGCTCGCGCCCAAGCCGATCAGGTTCGTGCTCAACTGGGGCCGCCGCTACTCGCTCTGGGTCTTCAACTTCGGGCTGGCCTGCTGCGCCATCGAGTTCATCGCGACGTCGATGAGCCGGCACGACTTCATCCGGCTCGGCGTCATCCCGTTCGCCCCCGGCCCGCGGCAGGCCGACCTGATGGTCGTCTCCGGGACCGTCAGCGACAAGATGGCCCCGGCCGTGCGCCGCCTCTACGAGCAGATGCCCGAACCCAAGTACGTCATCTCCTTCGGCGCCTGCTCCAACTGCGGCGGCCCGTACTGGGACTCCTACTGCGTGACCAAGGGCGTCGACCAGATCATCCCCGTGGACGTCTACGTGCCCGGCTGCCCGCCCCGCCCGGAGGCGCTGCTGCACGGCATCGTCCACCTCCAGGAGAAGATCGCGGCCGAGTCGCTCGGCGACCGCTACGGCGGCGACGGCGCCGACCGCGAGCCCGTGGCCCCGCCGCCCGCGCCGCGCCCGCTCACGGCGACCGTCCTGCGCCGCCCGCTCCAGCCGCCGCCCCCGCCCGACCAGCACGAGACCTTCGAGCACTGGAACAGCGCACCGGAGGAGGGGCCGGACGACGAGGCGGCGCAGTCTGAGGTAGTGGGGCACGAGGCCGCGGAGAACGAGACGCTGCCCGTCCCGCATCTGGGCGAGGCCGAACCTCCGCCCGAGCCCGAGCCGCAGGCGCCGGCCGCCCGGCCGACGGACACGACCCAGCCCGTCCGGCACCTCGACGATGCCGAGGCCCCGGGGAGGCCCGAGCCGCAGGCGCCGCCCGTCGAACCGACCGACGTCACCCAGCCGGTCGAGCACCTCGGCGAAGCCGAGGCTCGCCCAGAACCCGAGCCGGAGGTTGTCGGGCCGACCGACGTCACGCAGCCCGTCCGAAACCTAAGCGAAATCGAGGCCGCGCCCGAGCCTGAGACTCCGCCCGTCCTGCCCACGGACACGACGCAGCCCGTTCACCTTCCCGAGGACGAGGGCACTGACGAGGGCACGGCGCAGGACACGGCCGAGGGCGTGAATCCGGAGCACGATCCCTCGATCATCCCCGGCCTGGTCGACGACGAGCACGACGACCAGATCGGACGTGACCGATGAGCTCCGAATCCCTCGCGGCGGAACTCACGGACGCCTGGACGGCCCGCTTCGGCGACGAGATCACCAGCGAGGAGACGCACGGCGGCCTGGCCGTCGGGGTGCCGCCCGAGCACTGGATCGACGCGCTCACCTTCGCGCGCGACGAGCTTTCCTGCGGGTTCTTCGACTGGCTGACCGGCGTGGACGAGATGGAGGACGGCTTCGCGGTCGTCGTCCACGTCTACTCGCTGGAGCGCCGCCACCACCTGCTGATCCGCACGCGCGTCTCCAAGCGCGCACCCGTGCTGGCGACCGCGACGGGCGTCTACCGGGGCGCAGCGTGGCACGAGCGGGAGACGTCGGAGATGTTCGGCATCCTCTTCGAGGGCCACCCGAACCTCGTCCCGCTGCTGCTGCCGGAGGGCTTCGAGGGCCACCCGCTCCGCAAGGACTTCGTGCTCGCCGCCCGCGTCGCCAAGCCGTGGCCGGGCGCGAAGGAACCGGGCGAGTCGGGGCACGGCGCGCCGAGCCGCCGCCGCGTCCGCCCGCCCGGCGTCCCGGAGGGCTGGGGTCCGAATGCTTGAGGTCGTGGTCAAGCTGCTGCTGGTCGCGGGCGCGTTCGCGGTGCTCCCGCTGCTGGTGGGGCAGGCCGAGCACAAGGTGATGGCGCACATGCAGGGCCGCCTCGGCCCCATGTACGCGGGCGGCTTCCACGGCTGGGCGCAGCTCGTCGCCGACGGGGTCAAGTTCGCGCAGAAGGAGGACGTGGTCCCGCGCGACGCCGACCGGTGGGTGTTCAAGCTGGCGCCGGGCGTCGCGATCGTCCCGTACCTGCTGGTGCTGCTCGTGGTCCCGGTCGGGCCGGGCGGGCAGGTCGCGCTCGACCTCGGCCCGGGGGTGTTCTTCGCGCTCGCGGTCATGGGCGTCGGCGTGATCGGCGCGATCATGGCGGGCTGGGCGAGCGCGAACAAGTACTCGCTGCTCGGCGGGATGCGGGTCGCCGCGCAGCTGATGTCCTACGAGCTGCCGATGGTGTTCGCGGCGTCGTCGGTGGCGATGGCGGCGGGGACGCTGTCGCTTCAGGGCGTCGTGGAGGAGTGGCGCTGGTGGTGGCTGCCGTGGCAGGCGGTGGGCGGCGTGGTGTTCTTCGTCGCGGGCCTGGCGGAGCTGCGGCGGCCGCCGTTCGACATGCCGGTGGCCGACTCGGAGATCATCTTCGGCCCGTACACGGAGTACGGCGGGCTGCGGTTCGCGCTGTTCATCCTGGCCGAGTACGCCGGGATCGTGGTGCTGTGCGCGCTGACGACCGTGCTGTTCCTCGGCGGCTGGAAGGGCCCGTTCCTGAACACCGAGCTGGGCTGGCTCTGGACGCTGCTGAAGGTCGGCGTGCTGGCGTTCTGCGTGATCTGGCTGCGGGTCAGCTATCCGCGCATGCGCGAGGACCAGTTGCAGAAGCTCGCCTGGGCGTGGCTCGTCCCGCTGTCGTTCGCCCAGCTCGCGCTGACCGGCGTCCTCAAGGTCGCCCTCTGAGCGCCGTCAGCCCTCGCAGCCCTGGCGTCATCTGAGGAAGATCGTGAAGTCGGCCATCAGCGGGAGGACGTCCGGCGGGACGTCGGCGTCGACGGCCATCTCCTCGGCCGAGACGAACCCGCCCGTCTGCTCGCGGCGGCGGACGATCCGGTCGGCGATCTCCGGGGTCGCGCCGGGCAGCGCCTCGATGATCTCGCGGGACGCGTGGTTGACGTCCACGAGGCCGCCGTCGTCGTAGGTGCGCGGCATGTCCGGGCGGCCGATGCGCAGTTCGCGGGCGAGCGCCGGGTCCTCGGCGGCGAGCGCGCGGGCCTCCTCCCGCAGCGACCGGCGGTACTTGGCGACCTCGACCGCGTGCTCGTTGAGCCGGTGGCGGGGGACCTCCCGGGGGAAGACGGACGACCGGAGGGCGATCGCGTGCCCCGTACCGGCGATCCACAGCAGGATCGCCGTGAACAAGCCGAGTGCGGTGAGGAACAGCTGGCCGGACTGAAGCATCATCAGCACGGCGACCGACCCGGCGCCGTACCCGGCGGCGGTGACCGCGAGCCCCGGCGACCGCCGCCGGACGGCCGCGTACAGGAACGAGACCGGCGTCCCGTAGCCGAGAGTGAGGAAGGGCACGCAGGCCCACACGAAACCTCGGGCCGTCTCCGGGGTCGGGGCCGGAATGGGCGGCGGATAGGGCGGCTGCGGGGGCACCGGCGGCCCGGGGTAAGGGGGACTCCAGCCGGGTGGGGTGCGCGGCTTCTGCCGAGGCCGCGGCGGGTGCCGGTGCGCGGGACGGGCGCGGTCGGACGCCGGACGGGGGCGGTGACCGGGCTCCGAATCGTGCGGGCGGTCCGCGTGATGACTCACATGCCCTCCCCGGCCGCAAACCAGCTCATCAGCACACGACCTATACCTCGTTGGACGAACGCGGAACCCGCCGCGTTCCCCCCGCGCCGATCGTGCGCAATCATGGGGCGCGTGGGACGGCTACCAGGAGGCGGGCTGGCCAAGGGGCTGGCGGTCACGTTGCGGACGATGACGCGGCGGTCCATAACGCGCCAGTACCCCGAAGTGCAACCGGACCTGCCGCCGCGCAGC
Organism: Spirillospora sp. NPDC049024; assembly: GCF_040649235.1. Taxonomy (NCBI): domain Bacteria; kingdom Bacillati; phylum Actinomycetota; class Actinomycetes; order Streptosporangiales; family Thermomonosporaceae; genus Spirillospora; species Spirillospora sp. NPDC049024. The sequence goes on along the minus strand of NZ_JBEZFD010000022.1, from coordinate 69,686 downwards.
AGGGGCGTCATCGCGCTGTTCGAGGAGAACTGCACGGTGTGCATGCTCTGCGCCCGCGAGTGCCCCGACTGGTGCATCTACATCGATTCGCACAAGGAGACGCTCCCGGCCGAGGGCGGCGGACGCCCCCGGACGCGCAACGTCCTCGACCGGTTCGCGATCGACTTCGCGCTGTGCATGTACTGCGGCATCTGCATCGAGGTGTGCCCGTTCGACGCGCTGTTCTGGTCGCCGGAGTTCGAGTACGCCGAGTACGACATCGCCGAGCTGACGCACGAGAAGGAGCGCCTGCGGGAGTGGATGTGGACCGTCCCGCCGCCGCAGGCCCACGACCCGTCCGCCGAGCCGCCGAAGGAGGTGGCCGCGGCGGAGAAGGCCGCCGCACGGGCCGCCCGCCGGCCCCCCTCGGCGCCCGGGGAGCGCGCATGAGCGGCCAGGAGATCGTGTTCGCGCTGCTCGGCGTGGTGGCGGTCGGCTCCGCGGTCCTCGTGGTGACGACGCGGCAGCTCGTCCACGCGGCGCTGTGGCTGGTGGTGTCGTTCGGCGCGCTCGCGGGCGGCTACCTCGTCCTCACCGCGGAGTTCGTCGCCTGGGTGCAGGTCCTCATCTACGTCGGCGCCATCGTGGTGCTGCTGCTGTTCGGGATCATGCTGACGCGCGCGCCGATCGGGGAGTCCGCCGACCTCGACTCCGGGAACCGGTGGGCCGCGCTGGCCGTCGCCGCCGGCACCGCCGCCGTCCTGGTCGCGGTGATGGTCATGGGGTTCGGCGACGCGCGGATGCCGCTGCGCGCGGGCGGCGGATCGGCGGACGAGCTCGGCGGCGCGGTGTTCCGGACGTGGGTGCTGCCGTTCGAGGTCCTGTCGGTGCTGCTGCTGGCCTCGCTGGTCGGCGCGATCGTCCTGTCGCGTTCGGACATCCGGGCCCGTCCCGCCGCCGACGGGAAGCCCCGCGCGAAGCGGAAGGCGAAGCCCGGCACCGAACCCGGCGCGGAGCCTGGCGCGGAATCCGGCGCGGAGCCTGGCGCGGAATCCGGCGCGGAGCCCGCGGCGACGCCAGACGGGAAGGGCGGCGCCTGATGCATCTCGCCTACCCGACGGTCGTCGCCGCCCTGCTGTTCTCCGTCGGCGTGTACGGGGTGCTGGCGCGCCGCAACGCGATCCTCGTCCTGATGTCGGTCGAGCTGATGCTGAACGCGGTGAACCTCAACCTCGTCACGTTCGACGTCTGGTACCGCGACCGCCTGCACGGCGGCCAGGTCCTCACGCTGTTCACGATCGTGATCGCCGCGGCGGAGGTCGGGCTCGGCCTCGCGATCGTGCTGCTGGTGTTCCGCAACCGCCAGATGATCGACGTCGACCGGCTGCGCAGTCTCTCCGAAATCCCCGAGAACGCCGAGACCTCCGAACCGGAACCCGAGCGCGAGGAGGCGTCGCCGTGATCTGGCTCGCGTCGCTCGTCGCGCTGCTGCCCTTCCTCGCCGCCTTCGCCGGGATGCTGTTCGGCCCGTCCCTGACCCGGGTGCTGCGCGGCGCCCCCGCGGGCTCGCCGCTGCGCAACGGTCCGGCGCTGATCGCCTGCGCGCCGGTCGCGGTGTCGCTCGTCCTGTCGGCGATCGTCGCGTTCGCCGTCTGGCGGGACCCGGGCGAGCGCACCGGCGCCCTCGCGCTGGTCGACACCGGCTCGGTCCCGATCAGCGTCGGGCTCCAGGTGGACGGCCTCGCCGCGGTCGTCGGGCTCATGGTCTGCTGCGTGGCGCTGGCCGTCCAGGTGTACTCGGTCGCGTACATGTCGGGGGACCGGCGGTACTCGTCCTACGCCGCGTTCATCTCGCTGTTCACGTCCGCGATGCTGCTGGTCGTCTACTCCGGCGACCTCCTCGTCCTGTACGTCGGCTGGGAGGTCATGGGCATCTGCTCGTACTTCCTGATCGGCCACCACTGGGAGGACCGGGCCAACTCGCGGGCGGCGGTCAAGGCGTTCCTCGTCACGCGGCTCGGCGACGTCGGCTTCCTCATCGGCGTGATCGTCCTCGGCGTGGGCGCCGGGACGTTCCAGATCGACCGGATCGTCCGGACGGCGGGCGAGCTCCCGCAGACGACGGCGACGGCGGCCGCGCTGCTGCTGCTCGCCGGGGTCGCGGGCAAGAGCGCCCAGTTCCCGCTGCACACCTGGCTCCCGGACGCGATGGCGGGCCCCACCCCGATCAGCGCCCTCATCCACGCCGCGACGATGGTCGCGGCCGGGATCTACGTCGTGGCGCGCCTGTACGGGGTGTTCCTCGCGGCCCCGTCCGCGCTCGCCGTGCTGGGCGTGATCGCCGTGGTCTCCATGGTCGGCTCGGCGTGCGCGGCCCTCGCGCAGGACGACCTGAAGCGCGTCCTGGCGTACTCGACCATCAGCCAGCTCGCCGTCATGGCCGCCGGACTCGCGGTGGGCGCGCGGTCGGCGGCGGTCTTCCACCTGCTGACCCACGCGGCGTTCAAGGCACTGCTGTTCCTCGCCGCCGGGTGCGTGATCGTGACCGCCGGGTCGAACCTGCTCGCCCAGTACGGCGGGCTCCGGCGCGGCATGCCCCTCACGTTCTGGTCGATGACGGTGGGTTTCGCCGCCCTCGCGGGCGTCCCGCCGTTCAGCGGATGGTTCAGCAAGGACGCCGTCATCGAGGCCGCCCAGCACGCCGCCCTGCACGGCGGCGAGATCGAGACGGCCGGCTGGTTCTCCTACGCGCCCCTCTCACAGGCCTCTGGCGCAGGGCCCAACTCGATCAGCGTGTCGGGCGGGATCGCATGGCTGATCTATCTGGGGTTGCTCATCACGGTCGTGCTGACGGCCGCCTATGCGATGCGCGCGTGGTTGATGACGTTCTTCGGTGAACGTCGCGGACCGTACGAGGTGCGCGACCCGTCGCGCTTCATGTCGTGGACCGTGGCGGCGCTGGCCGTCCCCGCCGCGATCCTCGGGTTCTTCGGGCTCGGGGCGTCGGAGCTGCGTCCCCAGTTCGGGGCCTCGGTGCTCAGCATCCTGCTCCTCGCCGCCGGCGCCGGAGGCGCGTTCCTCGTGTGGAACCGCGACCCGGCTCTGGACCCCGCGCGGGCGCTCGGCCCGGTCCGCACCGTCTTCGCGCGGGCCTTCTTCGTGGACGAGCTCTACGCGGCGGTCATCGTCCGGCCCGTCCAGACCCTGGCGAGGCACGTCGTCATCTTCGACCAGAGACGCGTGGACGGCGCCGTCACCGGCACCGGACGGGCCACGGGCAGGCTCGGCGGCCTGGTCAGGTTCGTCCAGAACGGAAACCCCCAGACCTACCTCACCGGCCTGCTCGCCGGTGTCGCCGTCATCGCGGCCGCGGTGGTGATCTTCCAGTGATCTTCGTGCTGATGATGGCGATCCCGCTGCTCGGGGCGCTCGCCATGCTCGTCCCGGCGGACCGGTTCCTGCGCACCGGCTTCGCCGTCCGGGCGTTCGGGACGGCCGTGTCCGCCGCGACCCTCCTCGTCGCGGTGTCGGCGGCGACGGCGTTCGACTTCGGCGACACGTCCCGCATGCAGCTGGAGGTCGACCGGCCCTGGGCGCCCGCCATCGGCCTGCGGTTCCACCTCGGCGTGGACGGGATCTCCCTGCCGCTCGTCGTGCTGACCGCCCTGCTGACGTTCCTGTGCTTCCTCTACACGCTGCGGCACCCGCCGGAGGGCGGCCGGATCCGGCTGCTGACCGCGCTGCTGCTCGTCCTGGAGGTCGGGATGCTCGGCACGTTCGTCGCGCTCGACCTCGTGCTGTTCTTCGTCTTCTTCGAGACCGTCCTCGTCCCCATGTACGTGGTGATCATGCTGTGGGGCGGGACGGGGCGCCGCGCCGCCGCCACCAAGTTCATCCTCTACACGCTGCTCGGCTCCGGGCTCCTGCTCGCCGGGATGCTGCTCGTCGGCACCGAGGCCGGCACGCTCGACATGACCGACCTGGCCGCCCGGCACGGGTCCGGCCTGTCGCACGGCCTCCAGGTCACCGCGTTCGCCCTGATGGGGATCGGGTTCGCGGTCAAGGCGCCGATGTGGCCGCTGCACACCTGGCTGCCGGACGCGCACACCGAGGCCCCGACGGTCGGGTCCGTCCTGCTGGCCGGCGTGCTGCTGAAGATGGGCACCTACGGCCTGGTCCGCGTCGCGCTGCCGCTCGCCCCGGACGGCGCGCAGGTCTGGGCGCCGTGGCTCGGCCTCCTCGCCGTCATCGGGATCGTCTACGGCGCCCTCGCCTGCCTCGCCCAGCGCGACCTCAAACGGATGATCGCCTACTCGTCCGTCGGGCACATGGGCTTCGTCCTGCTCGGCATCGCGACCCTCACCCCCGTCGGCGTCAACGCCGCCCTGTTCGGCAACATCGCGCACGGCCTCATCACCGGCCTGCTGTTCTTCCTCGCGGGCTCGGTCAAGGAGCGCTGGGGCACCGGCGACATGAACGCCATCGGCGGCGGCATGCTCAGCACGTCCCCGCGGCTGGCCTCGATCCTGACCTTCGCGTCCGTCGCGTCCCTCGGGCTGCCCGGGCTCGCCGGGTTCTGGGGCGAGGTGCTCGCGCTGATCGGCGCGTACCGCCCGCACGCGTCCCTGCCCCGCGAGACGTTCGTGACGTTCATGGCCGTCGCCGCGCTCGGCACCGTCCTGACCGCCGCCTACTTCCTGCGAATGCTCGCGAAGCTCACCCACGGGCCGTCCGATGGCGTCGCCGAGCCGCGCGGCCCGGTCGCGCCGGTCTCCCTCCAGGAGTACGCCGCCTGGGTGCCGCTGATCGCGCTGACGCTGCTGGTCGGCCTCTGGCCGAAGACCCTGCTGGACGTGACCACGGGTCCGGTCCGCGCGCTGTTCGGAGGCGGCTGATGATCCAGAGCATCGACTACGCGGCGATCGCGCCGCCGCTGGTCCTCGCCGTCGCCGCGATCGGGCTGCTGCTCGCCGACGCCTTCGACGCGCCCCGCCGCGTCCTGACCCTGCTGTCCGGCGGGTCCCTCGCCGCAGCGCTGGCCGCCGTGGTCGCGCTGGCCACCGGGGACCGCCGCGCCACCTTCTGCCTGCCGGACGGCCTGCGCGCCGGCGGCCCCGCCTCCTGCTCCTACGTCGCGGACGACTTCACCCTGCTCTTCCAGGGGATCATCCTCGGCGCCGCCGTGATCGTCGTGCTGCTGTCCCTCCAGGAGATCACCGACTCGAAGATCCCGGTCGGGGAGTACCACTTCCTCCTCCTCTCGGCCGTCATAGGAGCCCTCTCCCTGGTCGCCGCCCGCGACCTCGTCCTCCTGCTCGTCGCGCTGGAGACCCTCTCCCTCCCGGTGTTCGCGCTCGCCGCGCTGCGCCGCTACGACGGGACGGCGTCCGAGGCCGCGCTCAAGCTCTTCCTCGTCTCCGTCGTCTCCACCGCGGTCATGCTGTTCGGGATCAGCCTCGTGTACGGCGCGACCGGCGCCATGCACCTGGACCGGATCGCCCCCGCCCTGTCCCGGCTGCCCGCCGACCTCGACCCCGTCGCCGGGCTCGGCTCGGTGCTCGTCCTCGCCGGGTTCGCGTTCAAGGTCGCCGCCGTCCCGTTCCACTTCTGGGCCCCGGACGTCTACCAGGGCTCCCCGCTGCCCGTCGCCGCCTTCCTCGCCGTGGTGTCCAAGGCCGCTGGGTTCGCCGGGCTCGCGATCGTCCTCGCCTTGGGCCTGCCCGCCTACGGGCACGTGTGGGGGCCCGTCGTCGCCGTCCTCGCCGCGCTCACCATGACGCTCGGGAACCTCGCCGCGCTCCGCCAGAAAACCGCGATCCGCCTGCTCGCGTGGTCGTCCGTCGCCCAGTCCGGCTACATGCTCGCGCCGCTCGCGGTCGGCTCGCACCGCCTCCCCGAGGCCGTCGCCGCCACCACCGCCTACGTCGCCCTCTATGCCGTGATGAACATCGGCGCCTTCGCCGTCGTGATCGGCTTCTCCCGCCGCGGCACCGCCACCGGACGCCGGGACACCCTCGACGACTACCGCGGCCTCGCCCGCCGCAGCCCCGCCGTCGCCACCGCCCTCGCCTTCTTCCTCATCTGCCTCGCCGGCCTGCCCCCCGGCGTCATGGGGCTGTTCGCGAAGGTCGTGGTGTTCCGCGCCACCCTCGCCGGCGGCGTCACCTGGCTCGCCGTCGTGATGGCGATCAACACGGTGATCGGGCTGTACTACTACCTCGCCTGGGCGGTCCGCCTGTTCACCCCGTCCGCCACCGGCGAGGACTACGACGCCGCCCCCGGCCCCGCCGTCCGCGTCGCGATCACCGCCGCGGCGGCCGGCGCCGTCGTGCTGTCGGTCGCGCCGCAGATCGTCCTGCAGACGGTCGGACAGGCCACGTAACCCGTCCACGTTTGGGAACGTTCGCCCAGGTCAAACCGTTGATGTTCATGGCAGGACCGACGGGGAGGCGACGCAGGTGCAGTTCAACGGCGTCAAGACGGCAGCACTGATCGCCGCACTGTCGGCGTTGATGCTGGTCGCCGGCTGGACGTTCGGCGGCACCACCGGCCTGGCGATCGCGCTGGTCATAGCCCTCGGAACCAACGGCGTCGCGTACTTCTTCAGCGACCGCATCGCGCTGCGCTCGATGCTGGCCCACCCGGTCGGCGAGGTCGAGGCGCCGGTGCTCTACCGGCTCGTCCGGGAGCTGTCGACCTCCGCCCGCCAGCCCATGCCGCGCCTGTACGTCTCGGAGACCCGCCAGCCCAACGCGTTCGCCACCGGACGCAACCCGCGCAACGCCGCCGTCTGCTGCACCCGCGGCATCCTCCAGATGCTGGACGAGCGGGAACTGCGCGCCGTCCTCGGACACGAGCTGTCCCACGTCTACAACCGGGACATCCTCATCTCCTCCGTGGCCGCCGCCATCGCCACGGTCATCACGTACCTGTCCCACCTGGCGATCTTCCTGCCGATCGGGCGCTCCGAGGACGACGACGGCCCCGGCATCCTGGGCGCGCTCCTGATGCTCGTCCTCGGCCCGGTCGCCGCCGCCGTCGTCCAGATGGCGATCAGCCGCACCCGCGAGTACTCCGCCGACGCCGCCGGCGCCCGCCTCACCGGCGACCCGCTGGCCCTCGCCTCGGCCCTCCGCAAGATCGACGCGGGCACCCGCGCCCTGCCGCTCCCGCAGGACCCCGAGCTCGCCACCACCAGCTCCCTGATGATCGCCAACCCCTTCCAGGGCGCCGGCATCGGCAAGCTCTTCTCCACCCACCCCCCGACCGCCGACCGCATCGCCCGCCTGGAACGCATGGCCGGCCGCCGCTAGCAGGAATTCGACCGAACCACTCCGGACACGGCCGCGTCATAACACACAAGAGCGCGCCGGCCACTTCTGCGGGGGATGGGGCCGGCGCGCTCCCCTTCGTCCTACCGGTAGTTCACGAACTGCAGGGCGACCTCGAGGTCCTTGCCCTTCAACAGGGAGATGACCTGCTGGAGGTCGTCCTTCTTCTTCGAGGTCACCCGCAGTTCGTCCCCCTGGATCTGGGCCTTCACACCCTTCGGCCCCTCTTCCCGGATGATCTTCCCGATCTTCTTGGCGTCCTCCTGGGCGATGCCCTCCTTCAGCCCCACGCCCAGCTTGTACACCTTGCCGGACAGCTTCGGCTCACCCGGATCGATCGCCTTCAGCGAGATCCCCCGCTTGACGAGCTTGTCCTTCAGCACGTCCAACACGGCGTTCGCCCGCTCCTCGGTGTTCGCCTGGATCTCGATCGTCTCCCCGGACCACTTGATCCCCGCGTCCACGTTCCGGAAGTCGAACCGGTTGGCCACCTCCTTGGCGGCCTGGTTCAACGCGTTGTCGACCTCCTGCCGGTCGAGCTTCGACACGATGTCAAACGACGAGTCGGCCATCGCCCACACATCCCCTCAGCAGCAGCATCACTGATCCACAGAGCGTATCGACTCCCCACCCCCCGCACGCCCCGCCTCGATGTCACACCCACCCCGATGGTCCGCTATCCTTTCCAGCGAAACACCACGGCGGGTTGCCCGAGTGGCCAATGGGAGCGGACTGTAAATCCGTCGGCTTAGCCTACGCAGGTTCGAACCCTGCACCCGCCACACCAGTGAAAACAGCCCCTGACCAGGCGTAACCCGGTCGGGGGCTGTTCTCGTAGTGTCCGGCTGTCTCTGATCGTTAACGGCCTTCTACGGGTGGCTGTGCCGAATACGTGCCGAAGTTCTAAGGGCTCTTTGGCCTGGTCGCCTCACTGATTCGGCGCATGGCGTCCTCCTCTTGCCCGGCACCCTCGGACCCCTGTGCCGGAGGCATACCAGCACTCAGCCACGCTGAGACGGCCGCATGTCGAGATGGCAGCATGCCGCGGGGCGGGTGCGGGGTCTCATCGAGCGGCGACTCAGCCTGAAGCCCGCTAAGTGCCCTCGCGGCCGAGGGGATCGTCCGGCCTCGGCAGGGACGGGGCACCATGGTCACCTGGCTGCCGCCGATGCTCCGCTCGCCAGCGCGCTACGAGCGGGCGCCCCGCGAAACCAACGGCGCCCGTGTGGCGTTCGACGCCGAGGTTCGCTCCCGTGGGCTGCGTCTGCTCGCCAGCGGCATTCCCGTCCGGCTGCCCAGTTGGTTCCCGCTCGACATCGCCGAGGGAACCGTCCTGGAGGAAGACGGCCCGGTGATCGTCGGCGGCGTCAAGAGCGCGCTTGCCGAACTCGGCTACGCCCAGACCAGGACGCGCGAGCAGATCATCCCAAGTCGTCTGCCCACCGATGCCGAGGCGCACGCGCTGGAGATCAGCCCGGAGCGCACGGTCGTGGAGATCACGCATGTCGGCATGACGGCCGAGGGACGCGCCGTCGAGGTCACGGTCTCGGTCGCGCCCGCCCACTACGTGACAGCTCAGTACGAGTTCCCGCTTGCCTGACAACCGGAAGAGACCACACCCGATGATCACGCGCCCAGTCCAGGACCACGCCCAGGCCCTCGCCGGCAAGGGCGAGCTACCCGCCTACGTCTACGACCTCGCCGCACTGCGTGAGCACGCGGCCGAGGTCAAGGCCGCGCTTCCGGCACTCGGTGCGCCGGAGATCTTCTACGCCGCAAAGGCCAACCCGGACGCGCCGATCCTGCAAGCTCTCGCCCCGTACGTCGATGGCATCGAGGTCGCGTCCGGCGGCGAGTTGGCGCACGTGCGCGAGGCACTGCCGGACGCGCGGTTGGCGTTCGGCGGCCCCGGCAAGACCGACGACGAACTACGCCTTGCCCTCGACCTCGGGGTCGAGCGCATCCACGTCGAAAGCCCCTACGAGCTGTCCCGCCTGGCCGAGATCGCTGCCACGTCCGGCCGTGAGGTCGATGTCCTGCTACGGGTCAACCTCGTCGGCGACCGCAGCGGCGTCGCGCTTGCCATGAGCGGCCCGTTCGGCATGGATCCCGACCTAATCGAGTCGTGCCCCGGCATCCTGGAGAACTCCCCACAGTTGCGCCTACGCGGCATCCACGCGCACCTGGCGTCCGGCCTGGACGCGTCCGCCATGGTCGCCCAGTCCGCCGAGATCCTCGCGTGGGGCCGCGCGTGGCTCGACAGGATCGGCCACACCGGACCGCGTGAGTTCAACCTCGGCGGCGGCATGGCCGTCGACTACTCCACACCCGAGACCCGATTCGACTGGAAGCAGTACGTCGCCGCACTCGCCGAGCCGGGCGAAACGCTGCGCATCGAACCGGGCCGCTCCATCAGCGTCTACGCCGGGTGGTACCTCACCGAACTACTGGACGTGAAAAAGGCACACGGCCAGTGGAACGCCGTCCTACGCGGCGGCACCATGCACATCCGCACACCCGTCACCAAACAACACAACCACCCGCACGACGTCCTCACCCACAACGGCAACGGCCCCGCAGTCGCCGGTGAACCCGTGACCCTCGTCGGCCAGTTCTGCACCCCAAAGGACGTCTTCGCACGCGAAGTCCCCACAGATCGCATCGCAGTCGGCGACCTAGTCGCCTTCTCCATGTCCGGCGCCTACGCCTGGAACATCTCCCACCACGACTTCCTAATGCACCCCAAGCCCAAGTTTCACTACTTGGACTAATAGCCACTTAACTCGCTACTGCTGAGCCCTGGCAGTTCCATGGGTCAGGGCTTAGTCTTTTTGGCCTTACATCCAACTAGCGGGCTACCCATCAGCGCCCTCTCCTGTGAATTCTCGTCGAGGGGGCAACTCGTTTCGTAAAGCCATCAAGAGAAGCTTCTGGGCGGCCACTTTGATACGGTAGACGCTTTGAAAATGGAAATCCCTTTCGGCTGGCATGGAAAAAATGCTAAATTGCGTTGCTCCGGGAAGCAACTCGTTTCCATGAAGGCGACTCTCATGGACGGTCTTAGAGCGCTTGCTATACGTGGCGGCAAGACTGGCGGCCTCATGATCTCCTATCGCCAACCTGAGTGTTTCCCGAAACTTCGCCGAGACATTCATATGGTTGTGGCAGTTGGGGCACTTCTGTTTTTTGAATAGCATGAGCGAGATAGATTCGATGGTAGAAATAAAGGCCACCAGGGCCAAGCTGGGATGATCCTCCGCAATTCGCACACCCTCCATATAGGTAGAGAGCGCTGCGCCTAGCTTCCGCTGCTTTTCCAACTTCTTCCATGCATCATCGAGCCAGTCAGGAAGACTAACATCCGTAGCCGCTGGTTTGTCATCAAGTTCGAGGCCAAAATCATCAGACAGGTAGGGGATTCTCTCAGGTGCCCGGCGTTCTCCCCATGCCAAAGGGGCCGCACTTTCCCGCACCTCGATGCGCCTATCCCATGCCAGAGAGAGGAGACCTACCAGCCTATTCAATGTATCTGCGGCAACTGTCTGCGCTTGATCCCAATCGTGTCCTTGGCTGGCGCCTCGCACAAGAATAGGTACAGATGCACGGACACCCCACGTAGAGAATGAAGGCGTCATAGACTGAACTGGCTCTCGAATCAGACTTCCAGTAGAAGTCAAACTCATCCCGCCGACTTCACCGTTGTCCGCAAGTCGTATTGTATACGTGCCGACTTTTTCCGGATACTGCCCGATCAGTGCGGTCCACCCATGCTTTTCTTTGGAGCCCAACTCATCGCTGGCTTTGCTGATCGCAGATGCCCACATTTCCGCCACTGGCTCATCAATTTTCCCGGTACGACCCCCAAAGCCAATCTGAATGCCTTGTCCGTCCTGAAGAGGCAAGACCAAGAGCCGTGTGTCCACCTCGCTACCACTACAAGTCATCCGCAGTTCAATGAATGGCTGAGTGGTGAGATCATTCTTTATCCCAGTACCGTCCACACCTTCCATTTGCTTAATATTTTCCTGGACGCGCCGAACCCATTCATCCCCCTGAACTCCCCAAGGGAGTGCCAGAGTTCCAATAAACTCCACCCATTCGTAATTCATAGTCCACACCCCATCCGGTGGTGGTTGACTGTGCTGGTGCGAGATGTACTCCACCATCTTCCGAAGGTAACGGCAGAGATTACGGTCTACAAACTGAGCTAATCTTCCTCTCCGGCTTTCGCGTTTCACTCCTCCGTGTCTCCCGACTCGTCCTCTGCAGGGAGGCTGTCCAACAGTTCAGCGATTACGTCATCCGCCTTCATGACGCTTCGCCTCACTTCCCTATAGAGCGCATTAACGAGCTTCGCGTTAGGGTCCTCGCGCAAAAGACTGGCCAATGCGCCGATCGCCAATGCACTGGATGGTTCTGCTGCTGAACTTCGGTAAACCTCGACGTCATCCACCTCGTCTCCAGAGGAGTTGAGAATACTCAAGCGCACTCGGTCGCGACCACCGCTCTTACCGGTGATCAGTTCGATGACGACTGAGGCGCTTGGCGTTGAGTAAATAAACCTACCCGACGTAGAGGCCCCAGAGGATTCCCATTCAATTATCCGTTCTTGTGTGAGCCTGTACAGTTGCGCGGCGAGTTCGGCGACGGCGTTAGCCATGTTAAACCCCACCACCTTCCGGTGTGCTGGTAGAATATGTACCGAGCCAAACTGTTAGCAGGTCGCAAGTTTTATGCATGCGATCGCGTGCATTTTCGCATGTGGTGAAGACGTTCACGTTAGCCGGATTTGCCTTAAGTAGGTCACTTCCGGCCGTCGCTGCCTGGGCTATGCTTTGCTGTATGCTGCGCTGCAGATCTTGACGCTCTGAATCCGCGGCTGTGAGAATACCTCGAATGTGAGTCACTTGTGATCGCCAACTCTCTAGATGCTGTCTTGCGAGTTGGCTATTATTGTTAAAGATTGCTTCGTCCAATTGGCTCGAAACGACCCTCAATGCGGGGATGAGAAGTATCAGTTGCCTCTCTCTAATCTGCCTCTCGGTGCTTTTCATTGCCTTTTGGATGTCTTCAGCCTTGGTAGAGGCATTTCTGGCTTGCCAATAAGCGAGTCCGAGGCCGAGTAGGGTAAATGGCGTACCAATTACGCTAAGCCAATCCACCCAACCGAGCGAGTACCAATGGTGCTGAGCTGCGATGGACACGGGCAAAGCATATATGGCGTGGTCGTCTTGGTGGGGAGGTTCGGGGTCAACCGGCTGGTACTGGAAGGCAACGCCGAGACCTAGCTCCCGGAGCAGATCGGACGGATGGAACGTGAGTTGGCTGCGGGGTAGCCGTCACAAACCACCTGGGTCATGCGGTGACGAGGGCGAGTCAGACATCCACAGAGAAGATGGACGCGAGGCCATCCTTCGGAACCATGGCGGAACAAGCGTATCTCCTCTCCTGGAGACTGACGGTCCTCGCAGGTCAGTGCGTCAACGCTGTCGCGGACGTGGTCTCTCTGTAAAACCGTCGGCTTAGCCTACGCAGGTTCGAACCCTGCACCCGCCACCATCATGTAGAACGGCCCCTGACCAGCTAGAACGCTGTCAGGGGCCGTTCTCGTTGTTTCCCAGTAGCTCCCCACTCCTACCGGCCATTGCCGGCTCTTCACGGAACAGTCACGGAACACGGCCGGGACGTCTCGACGCCCTGGTCGTCGTCCTTGAGCGCGTCCTCGACACGGCCGTTCCACATGTGCTCGTGACCGTCGATGCACCCTGCGTAGACCCGCAGCAGGACGGTGACACTCCCGGCCCACTCGGCCACCTGAGTCGCCAGCACCCCGGCTTCCTGCGCGCCCACCCTCTCCGCGAGTTCGCGCAGGTCTGACGAGGGTGGGTCTTGCATGGTCAGCAGATCGGACACGACCTGACGCATATTTCGGTGGTTCCGTATCTGCTCCGGCGTGATCGACTCCGCCTCCAGTAGGGCCGCAACAGCGTCGTCAACCTGTCTCCGCTGAGCGTGCGCACGCGCGAGGTCGATATGCAGCCGTGCCCGCCGCTCCCCCGACAACGTCGAGGTGTCGACCTCGCTCCCAGCCCGAAGTCTCCCAACTCGACCGCGACGGCGACCTCGTGCAGCACGACGTTCGCCGGACCGAACTCGGTGTTGTAGTCGTTGCGACCACTCCCGAGCCGTTCAGCGACCTCACGCGCTCACGCCAGATGCCCATAGGCCACGTCCGCCTGGTTGAGCCGCGACCCGGCCACGGCCGCTGCAACATCAGCCCGCCCCACAGGGACATGGCTTCCGGCTTGCCCTGGTCGACCAGGAACCACAGCGCCTCAGTAGCCGTCCGGGCGTTCTCCTCGGCCTGGTCGAAGTGCCGCGCCTGCAGGAAGACGAACCCGAGCCGAAGGCGCCGGCGGCCATCATCAGGGGATCACCCGTACGTTCGCTTGATCTCCGCCGTAGGCGGGGCGGGAGCCGCGTGCAGCATGGCCCGCAGCGAGTGAGCGCCCGACAGCACCAGCCGCAGTCCGGCCGGCCCTGGCAGTTCCTCACTGGAGGCGGCGACCACCGGAGCCTCGGCCGCCAACTCCGAGAGCGGCAGCTCCATCACGTCGGCGACCTTCTCCAAGACCGACATGCGGTCGATCTTGCGCACGCCGCGTTCCACCTGGGAGACCCAGGCCACAGATCGATCGATCAGCCGCGCCAGCTCAGGCTGAGACAGCCCCTGGTGCTTTCGCTCCTGAGCGATCCGCCGTCCGAGTGCTCTTTGATACTCAGTGCTCACCCTGTCGTTCCCTCGCCTACCTGGAGGCCCAACCAGTCGACCTCCACCGAGGCGAGCAGGTCATCACGAGCGCCGAGGAACCGCCGGACGCGTTCCTGTTCCTCGTGCGCGTCGAAGGCCGCCCGATCCCGGTACAGCTCATGGGAGATGCGGATGCCCGCCGACCTTGTGCACCGCGTAGATCAGCGTGCCCGGCTCCTCCGATTCGATCTTGCCGATCGTCTCGGACACCAGCTGATCGAACCTACCGGCGCTCTCTTCGTCCTTGCAGGTGAACCGGACCATCAAGCCGAACATCGGCACCCTCCTTCATCGCCCTCTGCGAGATCAGTACTGCACGGCCGCCCCGCCCAGCAGCGGGAGCCCGAGACGAGAGCAAGTCAGCACCCCGGAGCATCGTGCGTCTGTGGCGGTTGGGAGGGGGTTGGAGGTAATTGTCAAGACTTGGGGTTCGAGAGCGTCTGTGTTCGGTACTTCTACGCGTCCCGCTGCGGTTTGAACTCCGCGGTGAACTCCTCCCAAAGCCCGCCGATGTCCTCGTGCAGGCTGTCGAGGTGGCGGTCGGTGTGTTCACCGGTCGGTGTGGACTCCACCAGGCACCAGCCGGGAAGTTCGTCGCGGAGCCCCATGGGCGGGTATCCGTCGGGATCCTCCGGGTCGTGGTCGACGAAGTCGGAGTCCGCCAGCCGATAAGCCAGGTCGAAGGCGGTCGCATGGGCGACCCGACTGGCGAAGAGCGCCAACGTCCGTGGCTCGATGCCCGCAGCCTCGAACTGCGCCAGCGCGTCGGGGTTTCGCGGATCGGCGAGCAGCTGCTCCACGGCGCCGGGCTGCTCCCACTGCGCCACCACCTGCCGGACGCTGCGCAGAAACAGGAAACGGGCCAGCTGCGGAATGTTCTCGTCCATTTCGGAGTCGGCCCAGACCTCGGGATCCGCCGCACCCAGAGCCGTGAAGACCCGGACCAGGTGGGCACGGCGCTCCTCAGGGTCCTGATGTTCGCCAGTCATGGGCTCAGCATGCCAGAGCCGTGGGGCACGTCCTCGGGAGTCCTGCCGGCGCACACAAATTCGCCCTGGAGCCGCATCCCGACTTCAGCAGCGTTTGCGGCGTGATTGCTCCGCGCGAACACGAGCAGACCAGCGCCGGTGACGGAGGTCTCCAAGAGATCGATCGTCCCGGCGAGCGGAAGAGGCCGTCAGCGGGCCCAACCTTCTCAAGCAGAGCGGCTGCCAACGCTCCTGCTGACCATGGGGTCGGATGACCTTGGACGGGTGTGGACGAGCGGGAGGTTGCCGCGCTGGTCAGGAGACGCGTAAGGACATGCCTGGACATGTCTGATCTTGCTGCGGACCAGAAGCTCAGTCCGGTGGACTACGAGGAACGACACCGTGCCTCGACCACGACCGTCCGTGCTACGGGGGAGCCTCACGTTCGGTCCTGCTGAGGCTGGCGAGGACCGTGTCCACGGATTGTTCGGCCACCGAGCGGGTCAATGGCAGGTGGCCGAACAGAATGCGGTAGTAGAGCGGGGCCGCCAGGGCGTCCAGGACGAAGTCGAGGTCGAAGTCGGCGCGGATCTCGCCGCGTTCGGCGGCCGAGCGGAGTGTGGCGGCGGTGGTGGCGCGGCGAGGGTGGAACACCCGGTCCAGGAAGCGTTCGGACAGTTCGGGGTCGGTGTGCAGGTCCGCGATGAGAGCGGGCAGCACCCGCCCGAGGGGTGTGCCTGCCAGAGAGTCGACCACCGTGGTGATGCCGGTGACGAGGTCGGCGCGCAGGTCGCCGCTGTCGGGGGTGGGGCGCAGGCCGAGGCCCTCGGCGACCGCGTCGACCACAAGGTGGCGTTTGGACGGCCAGCGGCGGTAGACGGCCGGACGATGAACACCGGCGCGCTGGGCGACGGCGCCCATCGACAGCGCGGGGTAGCCGACCTCGCCGAGCAGTTCGGCGGTGGCGGCGAGCACGGCGCTGTCGATGCGCGGGTCGCGGGCACGGCCAGCCATTAGAAGACAGGCTTGGGCACCAAGACGACGCGCCAGCCGTCCGGGTCTGCGAATGTGAGCGCGCCGTTCTCGGTCCAATAGGGGTTCTCCGCCGGCACCGGTTCGTGCCCGGCTGCCGCGAGCCGTTCGACCACGTCGTACATCCGTGCCTCGTCCGCGAAGTACAACACGAGGAGATTGTCGTCGGTGGGTGCCGGGCACGGGCTGCCGTCGGCGTGTGAGGTGAACTCCAGGTGGTAGTCGGTTCCAGGCAGTCCGAGCATCACGCCGTCGTAGCCGGCGTGGTCGTTGAACCGGTAGAGCTCATGCAGGCCCAAGCGGTCCTTGTAGAAGGTGACCACCTCGTCCAGTTTGTCGGTGGGCCGCGCGACCCGTACCTGGGCCACCGCGAGGCCGTCCGGCCAAGCTTGCGTGTCAGTCGCCATGACCATAACGGTACATCGTGTACCGAATTATGAAACAACCGTCCCTTACGCCTTCGCTGAAT
The DNA here is from genome assembly GCF_040649235.1 of Spirillospora sp. NPDC049024. Lineage (NCBI taxonomy): Bacteria > Bacillati > Actinomycetota > Actinomycetes > Streptosporangiales > Thermomonosporaceae > Spirillospora > Spirillospora sp. NPDC049024. The sequence goes on along the minus strand of NZ_JBEZFD010000022.1, from coordinate 53,096 downwards.
CGTTGCGATGCGGTCCTGCGCGATCGGTCTCGTCTCAGGTAGCGCGCTCGCCTTCCAGCAGTGGCAGTGATGGAACGGGTAGATCAGCCGACAGTCGGCAGTGGGGGTGCTGTGCCCAGGGGGCGTCGAGTGGGGGAATCGCATCGGGCTCGGCGTGATTGGGAAGGTAGGGCCCGAGGGGCGGGGTCCGTTCGGCCTGATGAGAGGAGGCTGTGATGGGGATCGTTTCGCCCGGGTTCCATGGGCGGCGGCGGGATTCTGGGGTCCAGTTGCCGCCCGGGCAGTACCTGACCGAGGACTTTCCGGTGCTGTCGGCCGGTCCGACCCCGCGGATCCCGGCTGAGGAGTGGGAGCTCACGGTGACCACGGAGACCGGGCAGCAGCACCGGTGGACGTGGCGGGAGCTGCTGGATCTGCCGTTCGAGACGCCGAGGGTGGACATCCACTGCGTCACCAAGTGGTCCAAGCTCGGCACGGACTGGCAGGGGGTGTCGCTGGACGTCCTGCTGGACGACGTGGAGACCACGGCCGATTTCGCGCTCGTGTCGTCCTACGGCGGGTACACCACCAACCTGCCGCTCGAGGATCTGCTCGATGGCCAGGCATGGGTCGTCTACCGCTATGACGGCGAGGAACTGGACCCGGAGCACGGGGGGCCGGTGCGGCTTCTGGTCCCGCACCTGTACTTCTGGAAGTCGGCCAAGTGGTTGCGCGGCATCGACCTGCTGACCGAGAACGAGCCGGGCTTCTGGGAGACCGCCGGCTATCACGACTATGGGGACCCATGGCGCGAGCAGCGGTACCAGGGCGACTAGCGTGGCGCGTGGCGCGGCTGGCCGAGACGCGCCAGGAGACGAGCACGGCCCGCACGCTGGTCTTCGATGTGCCGGACTGGCCGGGGCATCTGGCCGGTCAGCATGTCGACGTGCGGCTGACCGCCGAGGACGGCTATGCCGCGCAGCGCAGCTACTCGCTCTCCGCGCCTGACCGGGTCGAGCTCACCGTGCAGCGGGTCCCGGACGGTGAGGTCTCCCCGTATCTCGTCGACGGGCTCGCCGTCGGCGACCCGGTCGAGATCCGGGGCCCGGTGGGCGGCTGGTTCGTGTGGCGGCCCGAGTCGGGACGGGACGTCCTGCTCATCGCGGGCGGTTCCGGCATCGCGCCGCTGATGGCGATGGTCCGTGCCCGCCGCCTGGCCGGGAGTGGAGCGCGGTTTCGGCTGGTGTACTCCACGCGCACGCCCGAAGACGTGTTCTACGCCGACGAGTTGCGGCGTCCCGAGCCCGGCCTGGACGTCACGCACGTCTACACCCGGGTGGCGCCCGAGGGCTGGGCCCGCCCGCCCGGTCGGCTGATGCCGGCCGATCTCGGCGACGGCCCGCCGGACCATGACTGCTTCGTCTGCGGGCCGACGGGTTTCGTGGAGGCGGCGGCCGACATGCTGCTCGCCCGCGGTCACGACCCGCGGCGGATCAAGACCGAACGGTTCGGCTGAGCGGAGGCTGATCGAGATGAACGCGCCCCATGGAGAACCGGACCGGCGTCCCATGGATCATGTGGACGGCAACGTGCTGGCCGGCCCGCTGAGCGAGCTGTTCGCCGTGGACGTCACGGCGGCCACCTGCCGCTGCGTCAACTGCGGGCGCACCGGCGCGATCGCCGAGCTGCGGGTGTACGACCGGGCGCCCGGCCTGGTCGCCCGGTGTCCCGGATGCGACCACGTCCTCGTGCGCTTCGTCCGGACACCGGACTCGGCCTGGATCGACCTGACCGGAACCGTCTCCCTGCACGTCCGGCTGCCGGACGCGGGCGAGGGGCGCTCGTGAGCGTCCGGCGATGACGGAGCGACGAGCGGGCCCGCCCTCCGGATCGTTCGCCGACCGGACCGCGTGGGCGCGCAACCTGCGGACTCCGCTGCGGGAGTTCATGCGCACCGAGACGGGCGGCGCCGTGGTCCTGCTGGCCGCGACGCTCGCCGCACTGGTCTGGGCGAACGCGGACGCGTCCTCCTACGCGCGGGTGTGGGAGACGCGGGCGTCCATCCGGATTGGCGGCGCCGGTCTCTCGCAGGATCTGCGGACGTGGGTCAACAGCGGCCTGATGACGGTGTTCTTCTTCGTGGTCGGGCTGGAAGCGCGCCGCGAGTTCGACATGGGAGAGCTCCGCGACCGGCGGCGGTTCGCGCTGCCGCTGGCCGCCGGTGTCGGCGGGATGGTCGTGCCGGTGGCCATCTACCTCGCCTTGAACGCCGGGAGCCCGGCCGCCCACGGCTGGGGCATCGCGATGTCGACCGACACCGCGTTCGCGCTTGGCGTGCTCGCCCTGGTCGGACGGACCTTCCCCGCACGGCTGCGCACGTACCTGCTCACGGCCACCGTCGTGGACGACGTCATCGCGCTCGTGGTGATCGCGGTCGTCTACAGCGGCGAGGTCGCGCTGCCGCCGCTGCTGCTGGCGGTCGGCATCTTCGCGGTGACCGTGCTGGTGCGCGCCCTCGGGGTCCGGCAGATACCGGTGTACGTCGTGCTGGGCGTCGCCGCGTGGGCGGCGGTCCAGTCCGCCGGGGTGGAGCCGGTGGTCGTCGGCCTGGTCATGGGACTGCTGACGTACGCCCATCCGGCGGCGCGCGACGACCTGGAACGCGCCACGGAGGTCTTCAGGCTGTTCCGGGAACAGCCCACCCCGGAGTTCGCCCGGTCGGCGCGGACGGGGGTGGCCGCGGCGATCTCCCCGAACGAGCGGCTCCAGCTGCTGATCCACCCGTGGGCGAGCTACGTGGTCGTGCCGCTGTTCGCGCTGGCCAACGCGGGCGTCACGATCACCGCCGGGTTCCTCGGCCGCGCCTTCACCTCGCCGGTGACGCTCGGCATCGTGGTCGGGTACGTGGCCGGGAAGCCGCTCGGGATCCTCGGGTCCTCATGGCTGGTGACCAGGCTGAGCCGGGGCCGGCTGCGTCCGCCGGTCGGGTGGGCCGCGGTCGGTGGCGGCGGCGCGATCGCCGGCATCGGCTTCACCGTGGCCCTGCTGATCGCGACGCTCTCCTTCACCGGTGCGCGGCTGGAGGAGGCCAAGATCGGTGTGCTGTCCGCGGCACTGGGCGCCACGGTCGTGACCTGGGGCGTCGTCCGCGCGACGGCGCTGCTGCCGCCGCGCAGGCGGTTGCGCGCGCTGCTCGGGACGGCGGAGAGCATCATCGACCTGGCCGCACCGGTCGAGCCGGAGCGCGACCATGTCCGCGGTCCCGCCAAGGCACCGGTCACCGTGGTGGAGTACGGCGACTTCGAATGCCCGTACTGCGGGCGGGCGGAGGCCGTCGTCCGGGAACTGCTCGCCGACCATGGCGACGTCCGGTACGTGTGGCGCCACCTGCCGCTCAACGACATCCATCCCCAGGCGCAGCTCGCGGCCGAGGCCGCCGAGGCGGCCGCCGCGCAGGGCCGGTTCTGGGAGATGCACGACCTGCTGCTCGACCGCCAGGACGCGCTGAGACCGCGGGACCTGGTCCGCTACGCCGGCGAGATCGGCCTCGACGTCGAGCGCTTCCGTGCCGACCTGCGCCGCCACACCGGTGCCGGACGGATCGCCGAAGACGTCGACTCGGCCGACCTGAGCGGCGTCTCCGGAACCCCGACCTTCTTCGTCAACGGACGGCGCCACGTCGGCGCCTACGACATCGCCACCCTCTCCGCAGCGGTCCGAAGCGCCCGCAAACGCGCGGCGGTCAACTCTTAGCACCCGTATGAGCAGAGGCGGCTCCGACGGCGGACGAGACGAACGGGATCATCGCTCCGTGTGCCGCATGGGGATGGTCTGACGGCCGCCTTCCACGCCGTAGAACCACCACGTTCCCTTGGGGCCGGGCTGAAGGGTCTCACGGGGAACTCCGCGCACTCGGCCGACTGAGCTGCTTGCACCTCGGCCCTGCACCACCTGGACACGGCCAGGGGGTGCAGGGCCTCTGAGCCATCGCCGAGTGCTGCGGCCGGCCGGCGGCTACCGCAGCGCGATGCCTGTGGCCAGGCTCGTTTCCGGCTTCGCCAGGCTAGGTGCCCGGGGTCAGGGGCGGGTGCCGTTCGGGATCTTCGGGGCTTCGTCGGTGTATCCGTAGTTGAGCACGAGGGAGTACTCCCCGGAACCGGCCCCTCGGTAGTCGGTCCCCAACGGCGACCCGGTCTTCGGATCGATGATGAGCCTGTAGGTGCCGGGCCCGACGCCCTCGCCGCCCGCGCCCGTCCGGGCCAGAGCCTGGCCCTGCCGCCCGTTCTGGTCGGTGACCGGGCCGAGCGAGCGCACGTCCGGGAGGTCCGCCAGGACCCGGTATGCGGCCGCGCGCACCTTCGGCCGCACGGGTCCGACGGGGGAGGCGATGAGGATGCCGGCGGCCGCCCACAACTGGGCGGAGTCGCCCTCCACCGGGCCGGCGAGGCCGCCTGAACGGGTCCAGGTCAGGAGCTGGCGCCGCAGGGTGGCCGGGTCGTCGGAGAGCCTGGCGATGTCCAGACCGGCGGGCGGCCGCCCCGTCATGCCCTCGCCGCCCGACATCGGCGTGGTCGTCTTCGGCCGGGGCCGGACGTCGAACCAGCTGCACCGCTGCCTGACCGGGACCTCTTCGAAGGTGCCGTCGGATCGCAACCTGCCGGACTTGGATCCGATGATCTTGCCTTCGTCGCACTGCTCCCTGACCCGCTTCGGGCTTCCCGCGGCACGCCATGCCGCGGCGTCCGCCGGAGTCGCGGGCTGGGCGCCCAGATCCTGGGAGGAGACCCAACCGGTGGCGCCGGGCTCCGTGGAGTACCACAGGTCGTCGACGCTGCGGCTCAGCATCCGGTACGGATGTTCCTTCGAGCCGACGGTGTGCGCTTGCGCTTCCTCCTCGGTGAATCGGAAGTAGCGGCCGGTCGCGGGTACCGCCGCGGACCGGGTCGCCGCGGCGAGGAGGATCCCGCGGGCCGAGGGGTCCGCGGGACGGGGGGCCGGCGTCGACGTGCCGCCGGCCACCACGATCGCCGTGGTGGCCGCTGCCGCCACGGGCAGCAGTCCGGCCCCGAGCAGCCAGCGGGTGCGCGGCCGTCCCGGCCGCCGGCGGGGGGCGGGTTCGGCGGCCTTCGCCAGGTCCAGGAGCCGGGCCCGGCCCGCCGCGGCGACGCTCGGGTCGGCCTTCGGCTCGCTGAAAACGCGCTCGATCAGCGTCATCTCGTCCATCAGTCCTCCTCCGTCGAGTTGATTCCGCTGCCCAGAGCGCGTCGAAGCCGCTTTCGGGCACGGTTGAGGCGGGAGCCCACGGTGCCGCTGGGGATGCCGAGGGCTTGGGCGATGTCGTCGTAGCCGAGCCCGCCCAGGACCGACAGGAACACCACGTCCCGGTCGCCTGGCGCGAGGTCCCGCATCGCCCGCACCAGATCCGGCCGAAGGGCTTCGGCCGTGACGCGTGAGGCCACGTGCTCCTCATGGCCGTCGGTGGCGTAGTCGGCCTTCACCCTGCCGAGCGCCTTGAGCCGGCGCTGCTCGGTGCGCTTGTGCTGGGACACCAGATTGGTGGCGATCCCGTACAGCCAGGGACGGAGGGCGCCGCCGCGCGAGGCGTCGAAGTCCGTCCGGCGGCGGAAGGCGATGAGGAACGTCTCGGCGGCGAGGTCGTCGGCGTTCTCCCGGCCGAGTCGCGCGGCGAGGTAGCGGTGGATGTCATCGAAGTAGCGGTCGTACAGCAGAGCGAAGCGTTCGGGCTCGCGCACGGACGATGCCACGAGCTCGGCGTCGTCCGGCACGGGTCCTGCCTCCGGAGGAGCTTTCATCGACTTCCTTTCGGGCCGCGGTCACCCTGTTGTTGGCCGACGCCCCGATCATCTTCATGGGACCCCCGAGGGCGGAGCGGTCGCCTGACCGCCCGAGGACCTTGCGCGATCGTGACCTGGGCCGATGGCGGAAGTCGCCCGTCTCCCCGCGGCCGGTCTCCGGCTGCTGCCGAGACTCGAGAGCACCTTCGGCGGCTCTGAAGTCTGTTCGTGCTGGGGGCCTGGCTCTACTTGGAGTCGAGAGAGTCCACGAGGACGGCCAGGCCGGCGATGAGTCCCAGCACCGCGACGACCGCCAGGACACAGACGAAGATCATCAGCCGGCCAAGCAGGATCCCGAGTAGCGCCATCCCGCGCCCGTCCCCGTCGAGACGGCGGCCGCGGAAGCGACCGACGTGCCCGAAGACGATGCCGGTTGGGGCGCCGCCGCCAGTGCGTACGGCATCGCCAGGCCAACGAAGATCATGGGATTGACCCAGGCGATGCCGGTGGCGGAGTTCGCCAGTGCCGCCATGCCGGAGCCGGCGAAGAACAGGCTCGCCTTCGCCGGCCGGTTCCTGCTCGGCGTGCTCGGCTGCTCCCCGACGCCGTCCGCGATCACTCCTCCTGGGTTTCTGGCAGGCCGGGGCACCACCATGTCAGCCGAGTCCGCCAGAAGGGGCCCTCCCTGCGTGCCGACCTTCCCGGGAAGGTGAGTAGGCGCTGGATTGGAGGGTGAAGAGGCGGGCGTATTCGCCGTTCAGGTCCATCAGGGCGTCATGCGGACCGCGCTCGGTGATCTTGCCTTCGGAGAGGACGACGATGAGGTCGGCGTCGCGTACCGCACCCAGGCGGTGGGAGATGAGGACGCTGGTGCGGCCGTGGCGGTGGCGGCGGAGGGACGCGTGGACGGCGTGCTCCGCGTCCGCGTCCAGACCGGAGCTCGGCTCGTCCAGTAGGAGGAGGTCGCGGTCCTGCCGCAGGAGCGCGCGGGCGAGGGCGAGCCGCTGCCACTGACCGCCGGAGAGGGCGACGCCGGTTCCGTCGCTGCCGAAGATCTTGCTGAGCATCGTGTCGTAGCCGTGCGGCAGCGCCTCGAGCGCCTCGTGGACCCCGGCGCGCCGGGCGGCGTCCACGATCTGTTCGCCGGTGCTCCTCAGGTCGCCCAGCATGATGTTGTCGGACGCGGTCAGGTCGTACTCCATGAAGTCCTGGAATACCGCGCCGATGCGTTCGCGGAGTTCCTCGGGGTCGAGGTCGCGCAGGTCCGCGCCGTCCCAGAGGACGGCGCCCTTGTCCGGGTCGTACAGGCGGCACAGGAGCTTGACCAGCGTGCTCTTGCCCGCCCCGTTCACTCCGACCAGGGCGACGCTCTGGCCGAACGGGATGTGCAGGTCGACGCCGCGAAGGATCCAGGGGTGCGCTTCGCTGTAGCGGAACCACACGTCCCGCAGTTCGATCCCCTGCCGCAGGGGCGGGACGGGACGAGGGCGGGGATGTGGAGGCGGGTCGGGTTCGGCGTCCACGATCGCGGTGAAGTGTCCGAACAGCAGGAGTGCGTTGTGCGCGTCCGCCCACCGGTCGACGATCGACGTCAACGCGGCCTGGACTCCGGCGACCGCCGCGATGAACATCGTCACGTCGCCCGCGGTGAGGGTGCCGGACGCGGCCGCCAGCACGGCCCACACCAGGCCCCCGCCCGCGACGGCGCTGCCGACCAGTGCCAGTAGCCCCTGACTGCGGAGCGTCTTCAGGTCGATCCGCCGTTCGGCGCCGCTGGTCGAGCGGACCTCGTCGAGCATCCGGGAACGGAAGTGCCCGCCGAGCCCGAACAGGCGCACCTCCTTGGCCGCCTCCGGCCTGGTCAGCAGTTCCCCGTAGAAGACTTCGCGGCGCTTCCCGGGGCTGATGCTCCACATCGTCCGGGCCCGCTCCCGGCTCAGGCCGAGCTGGATCCAGACCGACGGCAGCGCCGCCAGGAAGATCACCTGGACCAGCAGCGGGTTGATCACCAGCAGCGTGCCGACGAATCCGGACATGGTGATGGCCGCCTGGCCGATGGCCAGCGTCCCGAGGATCAGCCGGTCCGGCGCGGTCTGGCTGGACTCGTGCGCCAGCCGCAGCGTGTCCTGGAACGCCGGGGTCTCAAGGCGGCGCAGGCCCGTGTGGGCGTTGACCGCGCCGAACAGGCGCTCGACGACGAGGGCGCGCACGGCGCGGCGCAGCTGGGCCTGGGCGTAGGTGGACGCGTGCGGCAGCACGATGACGCACAGTCCGCAGGCGGCCAGCCCTGCGGCGAGGCCCGGCAGGACGCTCCGGTCTCCGCCGCCGGCGAGTGCGTCCAGGACGAGTTTCGTCAGCCACGCGGTCGCGACCGGCGCCAGCCCGGTGAGCACGGCGAGGACCACCGACGCGGCCGTCGCGGTCCGGTGGGCGCGCCATGCCAGCGCGGCGACGACCGCGGTACGCGTCCCGGGTCGGCTCACGTGCGGGCCGGCAGCGACAGCCCGGCAGGCGTGAGGGTCGAGGACGTCACCACGGCGTCCTGCCCGACGACGTAGAAACTGGGGGACGCCGGATGCCCGAACGCCGTGTTCACAGGCCCTTTCACCGGCTCGACGACCACGGTGGCGACCGGTGCGAGCGCGGCGGTGAAGGGCTCGGCGTCGTCCCGCTCGCCCTCGATCACCGCCAGCACGCGCCGGGCGTCCAGGCCCCGGACCCGTTCGGTGAACTCGGGCAGCCGTTCGCGGCACGCGGCGCAGGTGGTGGAGAACAGGCCGACGATCGTCGGCTCGGTGAAGAAGGCGCGGGTCACGGCGGTGCCGTCGAGAGCGGGCGCGTTGAACTCGGGCAGCGAGGTGCCCGGGGGTGTGAACGGGACCTGTGCCCGCCCGCCGTCCAGCAGGGCCGCGTGCTCGCGCAGGCGGCGGACGACGGCCAGCGTCAGGATCAGGTCGAACGCGCAGAGGACGCCGACGAAGACGACTCCCGCGGCGAGGTAGGGCAACGGTGCTCCCTCATGATGGTGCCGGGACGCGTCACTGCGGAGAGCGTGCGGACGGCGCGAGCAGCAGGTCGGCGAGTTCGTCGAAGAAGACGAACACCAGGGTCAGGACGCCCGCGCCCGCCACCGCGATGACGGCGCCGGCGGGGTGCACCGGCCCGGGGGCCGCAAGGTGCGACGCCAGGCCGCCCCAGGCGAGCGTGGTGAGGGCGAGGTTGCGCGCGACGTGCACGCGTCCGGCGGGGGACGGGCGTGCGCCGAAGCAGCGGCAGGTGGCGTTCCTGCCGTCGCGGAGTGCCCGGTGGATCGCCGTGGCGAACGCGAACAGGACGGCGCCGGCCAGCGCGAGGCCGGCCGGCGCCGTCCGCGGGACGGCCAGCAGTACGACGGCGGCGGACTCCGCGGCCACCACGGCGGCGGCCGTCGCCGTGGGAGGCAGGCCGGGCGCGAGGCCGGGCACCGACAGCCGGAACTCCCGGAAGGCGTCCCGGCCGCGGACCTTGCCGGCCACCGCGACCAGGAAGATCAGCCCCAGGGCGCAGCGCGCGGTCAGCGTGACGTACTGCAAGGCGAGCGGCGGCGGGTGTCAGATGCCGCAGTAGGTCTTGCCGGCGTAGATGCAGCAGCGGACGCCGGTCGACGTCCACCAGCAGGGCTCGGCGCGGGCGGTCGTGTTCGGCAGGACCCGGCCGAGCATCCGGTCGCCCAGGCGGTTGAGTGCACGGATCATGAGGGACTCCTCAAGTCGGGGCCGGATCGTTCCGGCCCGGGGTTCCGAGCGGCGGCGCGTCGCGCCAAGATGATCACGCCCACCGGTGCCGAAGCTAATGACGTTGATCATTTACGGCAAGGGGGCGGCCGGCCGGCGATGCCGGCTTGTGCACTCTGCGATCAAGATCAGAAGGATCTTGTCGGCATCTGCCCCCCGCCCGGCCGTTGACTCGGGTGCGGTGTGACGCTCAGGCGGCGCACCACGACGCCCAGTAGCCGGTCGCCCGAGAAAAGGCCCCGGTGGCGGGAGTCGATGCTGTCGGGGTTGTCGCCGAGGACCGCGAGCGCCCCCGGCGGCACCGTGTCCCGCTCTCCGGCGAGACCCGAGGCGCCGGGTATGCCGGGCGGCAGTTCGTCACCGGGGAGGGCGGCGACGCGCTTGACGTTCCAGATCCGTCCGTCGGGACCTGCGGGGCCGGGCAGGTAGGGCCCGTCCAGGGGAGGTTCGAGCACGACGACGTCCCCGCGCTTGACCTGCCGCAGAGGACGCCGCCGGACCAGCACGCGGTCGCCGTCCTGCATTGTGGGCAGCATGCTGGTCCCCTGCACGGTGACCACCACCAGGCTTCTGCGCCCCCATCCGAGTGCCAGCAGCGCACCTGCCGCGGCGACGGCCGCTCCGCCCAGTAGCCGCAGTCCCCGCGAAGTCGATATTCGCCCCATGATCGACCGATGGTAGCGACGGCCGACCGCTCAGCCGCCCCGAGATAAGGCCGACGCGGCCGCGGCCAAGGCCGATGCCGTGGCGGAGGTCGGTGGGTAGCCGATCGGCGGCCCTGTCGTCCGTACGGCGGGAGCATCCCAAGGGCTTCGCGTGAGCTACAGGCCGAGGGCGGTGGTGGACTGCAGGACGATCAGGGTGCCGATGGTGATGAAGGCGATCGGGACCAGCCGGCGGCCGTGCTGGTCGAGGAGGTCGATGACCTTCTTGTGGGAGCCGAGCCAGGAGGCGGCCAGGCACCACAGGGCGACGCCGGCGGCGAAGACCGCGAGGGTGGCCAGGGTGGGCGCCGGGCCGATGGTGCGGAAGACCGGGGTGTAGGCCGAGATGTTGTCGGCGCCGTTGGCGATCGTGACGCCCGCGATCGGGAGCAGGCCCGAGGCCACCGCGGGAGGGGCGTCGTGGTCGCGGGAGCGGACGGCCGCCACGAGGCCGCGGATGCCCAGCGCCAGCGGGACGAGGCCGAGCAGCCCGATCCATTCGTCCGGGACGATCTCCAGGCCCAGCGCGGCGACCACCGAGACGAGGGCCAGGGCGGCGATGCCCAGGTACTGGCCCGCCCAGATCTGCCGGGGCTTCGGGGAGCCCGTCGCGCGGTCGGACAGGAACAGGACGGTCAGGACGATGAGGTCGTCGACGTTCGTCGCCGCGAACAGGCCGCCAGCCGTCGCGACCGTGCCTGCGATTCCGTTCACCGGCCGGAACCTACCGGAGCGGGCGCGTGAAGGCCGGGAGGGGGGTCCCCGGCCCTCACGGTCAGCCCTTGCGGGCGGGGAGGATGCGCTTCACCGCGAGGCCCGCGGAGACAAGGGTGAAGAGGGCGAGGCCGAGCCAGAGGGCCTGGAGGCCGAGCCAGGGGGACGCGGCGGCGGCGCCGCCGAAACCGGCGGCCACGCCGCCGATCGGGGGGTTGTGGTACATCTACCATTTCCTTTCTTTGCGCCAGGCGGCCTGCCAGAACGCACGCGCCTGGACGATCTGGAGGAAGACGTCGAAGATCATTTCGACGACGATGGTGGCGGCGATCGCCATCTGGGCCGGGCCGCGCTGGCGGACGGTCACCACGCGCTCCACCATGAAGATCACCGTGATGCCGCCCCACACCGGGCTGAGCTGGATCCCGCCGAGGTAGACCGCCGAGTAGGCGAGCGAGAGCAGGTAGGCGGTGATCACCAGGATGCCGAGCAGGGACAGCAGCTGCCGTCCCCAGTAGGGGCGGGTGATGGGCGTCCAGCCGTAGTCGACGAGGTTCTCCAGCGCGCCGCGCTTCCAGCGCAGCCGCTGCTGGGCCAGCTCCCGCCAGGTCGGCATCACCTCGGTGGTGAGCGTGCACTCCTTCGGGCAGAGGATGCGGAACCCGAGGTGCAGGATCGCGAGGGTGAGCTCGTTGTCCTCGGTCAGCACGCGGACGTCGTAGACGTGCGGCAGTCCGGGGAGGCGTTCTTCCCGGCGGGCGGCGACCACATCCTGGAGGGTGGTGGCGCGGAAGATCGTCGCGGTCCCGGTGAGGACGAGGGCCTTGCCCTGCAGGCGCCGGACGTCCCGGGCATAGCGGGCGTACTCGTTGCGCTGGAACATGCCGACCGTGCCGCCGCCCGGCTTGCCGGTGAACGTGCCGCCGACCGCCGCGTACCGGCCGGTGGCCAGGTACTCGACGCCGTGCCGGATGAACCCCGGGTCGAGCGCCGAGTCGGCGTCCATCACCATGACCGCGTCGTCCGGCCCGAAGATCGGCAGCAGCCGGTCGAGGACCTGGTTCAGCGCGCCCGCCTTCTTGTGCTTGTTGCCGCGGGTGCCGACGATCTCGACGCCGCACAGCTGGGCGAACGCGGCGGTGGCGTCGGTGCAGTTGTCGGCGATCACGATGATGTGGTCCGGGGGCCGCTCCTGGCGGCGCAGCGAGGCGATCGTCTCGGTGATCTGCTTCGCCTCGTTGTGCGCCGGGATCAGGACGGTCACGCGCATCGCGTCGGCGCGCACCGGCGGCTGGTCGCGCTTGCCGTCCCGCTTCTTCTGCTTCGGCTGCTTCTCCTGCTGCTGCCGCTTCTCCTGGCGCGGCGGACCGGGCACCGGACGCGGCCGAGGGCCGGTCGGGCGGGGCGGCGCGACCGGGTGCCGCCGCACCGGCGGCGGCATGAGCGCGGCCGCCATCCGGTCGGGCACGGTGGTGGTCGGAGAGGGGGCGCGGTGGGACGCGGACGGGCCTCCCCAGGCCGTCGGGGACGCAAGGTGTCCCGAACCGGACGTCCGTCGGACCTGGGGCGTGCCGCCGGGCGGCGCCGGGCTGGTGAACCGGTGGCGTCCGGGCCGCGGACGGGACCCTTCGGGCGCTTCGTGGGCGGGACGCATGTCAGCGGGCCTCCGCGGAGCGCACGAGGTGGCCGAAGGCGATGACGTTGTCGACGTAGTGGCCGGTGGCGCGGTCGAAGCGTCCGCCGCAGGTGATCAGGCGGATCGCCGGGTAGCCGGGGTCGGAGTAGACGCGGCGGGTGGGGAAGCGGTTCTTGCCGAACCGCTCGACGGAGTCGATCCGGAAGACGGCGGTGCGGCCGTCGGCGCGCAGCACGCTCGCCTTGTCGCCGGGGCGCAGCTCGCCCAGCCGGTAGAACACGGCCGGGCCGCGGGTCGAGTCCACATGCCCGATGACCACCGCCGCGCCCCGGCTGCCGGGGGCGGCGCCGAGCCGGTACCAGCCGGCCTCCTGGGCGCGGCTCAGCGGCGGCGTCTCGACGGTCTGGTCCGGGTTCTTGGCCAGCTTCATCAGCGGTGTCCGGACGTCGATCCGCGGCACTTCGAGGCGGAGCGGCGCCGCGGGCGGAAGTGCGGCCGCGGTCGCGGGCTCGGCCGGACGGGACGCGTCGGGGGACGGCATCGGCGGAGCGGCGGCGGCCGGGTCCTCCCGCCATGCGTGGAAGGCCAGGAAGGCGGCCACGAGCAGGGCGGCCGCTCCCACGGCGACGGCGGCGAACACGCGCGCGCGTTGGCCACGATGCGTCACGGGCCGCTCTCTCCTTCACCGGCAGGGGTCGGGGTTTCGCCGGGGAGCGCGGCGACGATCGAACGGTAATGGGTCAGAGTTAACGTTTCGGTCTATTGGGGGATGAAGCTGCAGGTGAACGATATGTGACAGTTGGGGTGATCTGGTCGCATGGGAGTCATTGGACCTGTCAGACGCGTGGTCGGACGGCTGGGCTTGGGGACCACGAACATCCCTGGGCGACTCTCGATCTCGGCGCGTGAACTGGGAAAACGTGTCACGGACGAGGATGTGGCGCTCCTGCGGAGCGGCGTGGGCCGGTCGATGCGGACGCCGCCGACCCGGTCGATGGATACAAAGATCGCTGTCCGAAAGCGGTCTCCTGGCCCGCCGAAAGATGATCTTCCCAGGTCAGCGGCACGATGGCGTGGTCCTGTCGACCGCGACCGAAACCCGGGGCCGGAGTGGACCACGTCTCCGACGGGCCGGACTGGGCCTCGGTGCCACGTCAACGCTCTGTAGTGAGGACGCCTCGTGCCGCGTCCCTCCGCGTCCCCCCGCGCGGCGCCTACGGGAGCCGCACGGTCGAGTACGGGACGACCGGCTCAACGTGGCGGCGGCCGCGCAAACGGGCGGTGGTGGATTCCGGGGGAGTGGAGCGAGAGCGTCCGGCCGCTCGACGGACGCGCGGACGAGGCCGTTCTTCGCCGACCACCCCGAAACGGTCAGCCCAGCGGAAGAGCGGGCGACCACATCAGGTCAGGCGCGGGAACCGAGGGTGAGGGAATTGGTCTAGCGGCCCGTTGCGGGCGGGTCAGCGGGTAGACCTGCATCCGTGCAGGTGAGTTATGTGAGTGAGGCGACGCCGGGACGGGAGAACGAGGACTTCGTGGCGGCGGGCCCCGGCTGGGTGGTCCTGCTGGACGGGGCGACGGCGCCGAACGGGGTGGACAGCGGATGCCGGCACGACCCCGCGTGGCTGGTGCGCAGGCTCGGCGGGCGCATCGCGGGGCTGCTGGCGCTGGAGGACGGCAAGCCGCTGCCCGACCTGGTCGCAGAGGCGATCAAGGTGACCGGGGAGGCGCACACGGACACGTGCGACCTGGAGAATCCGGACAGTCCGTCCGCGACCGTGTCGCTGCTGCGGCGCCGCGGCGGGGCCGTGGAGTGGTACGTCCTCGCCGACTCCCCGATCGTGGTGGACGTCGGAGAGATCAGGGTCTTCCGGGACGACCGGGTCGACCATCTGCCGAGCTACACGCTGGAGGGCGTGCGGCGGTCCCGCAACAGCCCCGGCGGCTTCTGGGTGGCGAGCACCAGACCGGAGGCCGCCTACGAGGGGCTGACCGGTGAGGTGCCGGTCGAGGGGCTGCGGCGGGCGGCGGTGCTGAGCGACGGCGCGTCCAGGCTCGTGGAGCGCTTCGGCCAGATGGAGTGGGACGACCTGCTCCGCCTCCTGGACGAGCAGGGGCCGCGGGAACTGGTCAGGAGGACCAGGGCCGCGGAGGCATCGGCGCCCGCGGCCCGCGGTAAGCGATACGACGACGCCACCGCCGTCTTCGTGCGCTTCGACTCCTGACCGAAGCGCCGGTCCCCGCGCGAGCCCTGCCGTCAGCGCGTCGGGGCCGCTCTGCCTCAGCGCGTCGGGGCCGCTCTGCCTCAGCGCGTCGGGGCCGCTCTGCCTCAGCGCGTCGGGGCCGCTCTGCCTCAGCGCGTCGGGGCCGCGATGTGGGGCCACCAGGCGTCGAGGTCCTCCGGCAGGTGCATGCCGTCCACGCGGAGGGTGGCGGGCATGAGCGGGAAGCGCCGTCCGGCCGGGAACGTGCGCTCGTAGGGCGGCGGGTCGATCACGACGACGCGGGTGCCGTTCACGACCGGGATGTCGGCCGGGACGCCCTCGTTCCAGATCCACTCGCCGTGCGCGTCGACGAGGTTCCACGGGCTGGAGATGATCGGCCGCCCGGGCGGGACGTCGGCGTTCAGGAAGCAGGCGATGATCTCGGGGGCCGGCCGGTCGCCGGTCAGCCCGCCCGGCCGCCCGATGAGCGCCCCCGCCAGCAGGACGTGCAGCTGGAAGTTGTCGCCGATCCCGCCGATCGTGACCGTCCAGCCCTTGCGGCTCGCGCGGTCCAGGACGAGGAGGCGCTCGCCGTCCAGGACGCGCAGCAGCGCCTGGTAGTGCTCCATCTGCCCGAGGTACTGGGCGGCCTGCCCGGCTGCGAAGGCGCAGAAGTCGCGCTCGGCGATGCCCGCCCGCACCGAGGGCCCCATCTGCAGGACCGTGCAGCCCGCCATCGCGAACTGCGGCAGCGCGAACCACGACATCATCGCGGTCACGGCGCCGTCCCCGAGGTGCGGCTCGACGGTGTCGAAGACCTCCTGGGACGGCTGCTCCTCCTGCATGTCCGGCGGCGGCTTGCCGGCGGCGGCCTGGTCCCACGCGTTCGCGAACGCCAGCGCGGCGGCTGTGACCTCCGAGATGCGGTGGACGAGGGGCGCCCCGACGGGGTCCGGGTCGGCGCCGTTCTCGATCCAGGCGCCGGTGACGACGGCGAGCCAGCCGCCGAGGTTCGGGGGCGCCTCGGCGACGCCCTCGGCCAGTCGGGGCAGGGCGGCGGTCATCTCGGCGGGCGAGGCCGACTGGGACGCCTGCATGAGCTGCGGCAGGAGGTCGCCGAAGGCGCGGTCCTCGACCACCGCGGCCCGGACGATCCGGTCGACGAGAGGCTGAAGCGACATGATCGTTAAGCCTGGCACATCGGGCGGGTCGAAAGAGAACCCGAGCGCCATCTTGGAATCTGATTCTAGAATGGCGCGCATGGAGCCACAGGATTTCGCCGACGTGCTCAAGGCCGTCCGCAGCTTCGTCCGCGAGCAGGTCGTCCCGCGTGAGGAGGAGATCGAGGAGACCGACGCGATCCCGGAGGCGCTGCGGCGCACGTCCCGTGACATGGGCCTGTTCGGGTACGCGCTCCCCGAGGAGTACGGCGGGCTCGGCCTGTCGTTGAGCGAGGAGGTGCGGCTGGTCTTCGAGCTCGGCTATGCCAGCCCCGCGTTCCGCTCCATGTTCGGCACCAGCAACGGCATCGCCGGTCAGGTCCTGGTGAACTCCGGGACGCCGGAGCAGAAGGACGCCTGGCTGCCCAGGCTCGCGTCCGGCGAGGTCATCGGGGCGTTCGCGCTGACCGAGTCCGAGGCCGGGTCCGACCCCAGCACGCTGACCACGACCGCGGTCCGCGACGGCGACGGCGACGGTTACGTCATCGACGGCGCCAAGCGGTTCATCACCAACGCGCCCGAGGCCGACGTCTTCATGGTCTTCGCCAGGACGGGCGGCGCCGGCTCGCGCGGCATCTCCACCTTCCTCGTCGAGAAGGGCGCGGACGGGCTGCGGGTCGGCCCGGCCGACCAGAAGATGGGCCAGCGCGGCGCCCACACGGCCGAGGTGTTCTTCGACGGCGTGCGCGTCCCCGCCGACGCCATGGTCGGGACGGAGGGAACGGGCTTCCGCACCGCGATGGCGTCCCTCGCCCACGGGCGGCTCAGCATCGCCGCAGTCTGCGTGGGCCTCGCCCAAAGGATCCTGGACGAGACCGTCGCGTACGCGAAGGAACGCAGCCAGGGCGGCAGGACGATCGGTGAGTACCAGCTCGTCCAGGGGCTCATCGCCGACTCGCAGACCGAGCTCTACGCGGGACGCTCGATGGTCCTGGAGGCGGCCCGCGCCTACGACGCCGGAGAGGACACCAAGCTCGGCCCGTCCTGCGCCAAGTACTACTGCTCGGAGATGGTCGGACGGGTCGCCGACCGCGCCGTCCAGGTCTACGGCGGTATGGGCTACATGCGCGGCGTCGCCGTCGAGCGCTTCTACCGCGACGTCCGGCTCTTCCGCATCTACGAGGGGACGAGCCAGATCCAGCAGCTCGTCATCGCCCGCAACCTGCTGCGCTGACCAGCACCGACACCGGTGAGGGAATCCGGTTCGCACCACGCGCCCGGGCCGTGTATGGTTTCACTGCGCGAACGACGCAGGCCCCTTTAGCTCAGTCGGCAGAGCGTCTCCATGGTAAGGAGAAGGTCTACGGTTCGATTCCGTAAAGGGGCTCACGGCATCCCGGCCGCCATCCGCACTCCGG
Source organism: Spirillospora sp. NPDC049024 (assembly GCF_040649235.1). Taxonomy (NCBI): domain Bacteria; kingdom Bacillati; phylum Actinomycetota; class Actinomycetes; order Streptosporangiales; family Thermomonosporaceae; genus Spirillospora; species Spirillospora sp. NPDC049024. The sequence goes on along the minus strand of NZ_JBEZFD010000022.1, from coordinate 35,713 downwards.
ACGGCGGCCTTCGTCGTTTCCGGGGGAGGGCTGTTTCACCGGGCATGCTCTTTCCCAGGGCAGGGCCGATACATGGCGCAGGGCCCTTTCATGGGGCCACGGCCGGTTCAGGGGACAGGGGCAGAGCTGTCACTGTCCGAGCGCAGGCCGTCCTGATTCGCTCCCTACCTGGGCTTGTGGTACCGTCCCACCGGTTCCAGCAGGACGTTTCGCAGATCGTCGGCTCACCCGGTAACCTGGGAGGCGGTCCCGCGGAGCCCGTGGAACCGATTCCCCGATCCTCACCCGGGATTTCGTGTTTCCAGGGCTCGGTGCGCATCCGGTATCCTGTCAATCCGGTCCACACCGACCATCACGGCGGGGTAGCTCAGTCAGGCAGAGCAAGCGGCTCATAATCGCTGTGTCGCCGGTTCAAGTCCGGCCCTCGCTACTACCCAGGTCTCTCACCCCCACCCCGGGGGTGAGCAGGCTGGGTCGAATCGCCGGCCGCCCCCTGGGACGGCCGAGGTCCGAAAGTCCATGTCCCTAGCTCAGAAAGGCACTCCATCGTGGCTGCCACCGACGTCCGGCCGAAGATCACGCTGGCCTGCCAGGAGTGCAAGCACCGCAACTACATCACGCGGAAGAACCGGCGCAACGACCCGGACCGCCTGGAGATCAAGAAGTACTGCCCCAACTGCAGGACGCACCGTCCGCACAAGGAGACGCGCTAACCGAGGTCCGGACGGAGAAGTACTGCCCGCTGCGCTTCAACACGGGGCCAGGACGCACCGTCCGCACAAGGAGACGCGCTAACCGAGGTCCGGACGGAGAAGTACTGCCCGCTGAAAGCAGGGCCAGGACCCGCCGTCCACACTGGGAAACCCCGGGAGCACGGACCCGCAGTCCGCACCGGGAGACCCGTCCACGGCGCGAGTCCGCCCCCGCAGACTTCTTCGCATGCTTGCCCTGACATGATCAGCCCGTTCTCGCAGTGAGACCCGCGAGGACGGGCTGAACGTCGTTCTGTTACCGTCCGTCCGAAGAGACGGAACCAGCGCGCTCAGAGGGCGCCCGGGCGTCGCGGACCGGCGGGAAGCGCGGCCGGCGGCGGCTCCGGAGCCCTGGTCCACCTGGAGGGACGGACTGCATGGCACTCAACCGTGATTTCATCGGGCGGACCTTCCCGCCCAGCGACCCCTACGAGGTCAGCCGGGTGAAGATCCGCGAGTTCGCGGACGCGATCGGCGACCGCAACCCGCTCTACCGCGACCAGGAGGCGGCGAAGGCGGCCGGATACCCCGACGTCATCGCGCCGCCCACCTTCCCGATCGTGGTGTCCCTCGGCAACCCGGGCCTCGCCGACCCCGACCTCGGCCTCAACTACGCGATGGTCGTGCACGGCGAGCAGCGCTTCGAGTACACCCGCCCGCTGCGCGCCGGCGACGTCATCACCTGCACCTCGACCATCACCGAGATCCGCTCGATCGGCAACAACGAGAAGATGGTCGTCGAGACCGAGGTCGCCACCGTCGAAGGCGAACTGGTCTGCAAGTCCTACAACACGATCGTGGAGCGGGGGGCCTGATGACCGCCAAGGTGAACTACGCCGACGTCGAGGTCGGAACCGAGATCCCCGCGCAGACCTACGCCGTCGACCGCGCGAACCTCGTCATGTACGCGGGCGCGTCCGGCGACTTCAACCCCATCCACTGGCGCGAGTCCGTCGCCAAGGCCGTCGGCCTCCCGGACGTGATCGCGCACGGCATGTACACGATGGCGCAGGGCGGCCGTTACGTCACCGACTGGGTCGGCGATCCGGGCGCCGTCGTCGACTACGGGGTACGGTTCTCCTCTCCGGTCGTCGTCCCCGACCAGGGCGGCGCGACGCTGGAGATCAGCGGCAAGGTGGAGGAGAAGCTCGACGACAACAAGGTCGTCGTGGCGCTCACCGCCAGGTCCAACGACCAGAAGGTCCTCACGCGCGCCAAGGCGGTCGTCAAGCTCGCCTGAGCGCGGCGGCACACCGGCCGGGGCCGCCCCGGCCGGTGCGCAGGCCACCGGACGAGGGCGGGCCGCCCGGCGGCGCGGGGGCGGCAGGAGGGGGAGACGACGTGGCGGTGTTCGCCGAAGACGTGAACCTGGCCGGATACACCACGCTGCGGCTGGGCGGGCCCGCGCGGCGCTTCGTCGAGGCGACGACCGAGGCCGAACTGGTCGCCGCCGTCCGCAAGGCCGACGACGAGGGCGAGCCGGTCCTCGTGCTCGGCGGCGGCAGCAACCTCGTGGTGTCCGACGACGGGTTCCCCGGCACCGTCGTGCACGTCGGGACCCGCGGCACCGAGCGCGTCGCCGCCGAGGGCGGCAAGGTCCTGCTCCGCGTCCAGGCCGGTGAGGACTGGGACCCGTTCGTCGCCCGCTGCGTCGCCGACGGGCTCGCCGGCGTCGAGTGCCTGTCCGGCATCCCCGGCCGCGTCGGCGCCACGCCGATCCAGAACGTCGGCGCCTACGGGCAGGACGTCAGCGAGACGATCGTCGAGGTCCGCGCCTACGACCGGGAGGCCCGCGCCTGCGTCGTCCTCGACCGCGACGCCTGCCGGTTCACCTACCGGCACAGCGTCTTCAAGGGCAACGACCGGTACGTCGTCCTGGACGTGACATACGCGCTGGACGAGACCGAGGAATCGCAGCCCATCGCCTATGCCGAACTCGCCCGGAAGCTGGACGTCCGGCCGGGGGACCGGGTCACGCTGAAAGAGGCCCGCGACGCCGTCCTCGAACTGCGGCGCGGCAAAGGCATGGTGCTGGACGCGACCGACCCCGACACCCGCAGCGCCGGATCGTTCTTCACCAATCCGATCCTCGACCCGGACCGGCTCGCCGAGCTCGAACGCCGCGTGGCCGAACGCCTCGGCCCGGACGCGACGTTCCCGCGCTACCCCGAGGCCGACGGCCGGGTGAAGACGTCCGCCGCCTGGCTGATCGACCGCGCCGGATTCACCAAGGGCCACGCGCGCGGCCCCGCCAGGATCTCCACCAAGCACACCCTCGCCCTCACCAACCCGGGCGGCGCCGGCACGGCCGACCTGCTCGCCCTGGCCCGCGAGGTCCGCGACGGCGTCCGCGACGCCTTCGGCGTCGAACTGGTCAACGAGCCCGTCATGGTAGGCGTGACGCTCTAACCCCGGCCCCACCCCCCGGCCCCCACCCCAGACAGCCCCGCCCGATCGCGGGTCGGCTGTTCAGAGTGCAGGGGCCGTCTGACGTGGGGCGTCGGGTGAGGGTTGGTAGGGTGGGCGGCGTCGAGGGGGAGTAGTCCCAATCGCGTGGTCGACATGCTGGCGCCGCCGACGGCGCCCGGTCACGCGGGCCCGATTCACATCGCGGCGGACGAGACCTTCGGCCTGGCAGTCATGCCGGGCCGAGGTCGCGCGCGCGAGCCCCCGCCCTTTCGCCCGGCAGCACGAGCGAAAGGGATCAGGTGTCCGCCTTCCTCATCAGCCTGGCCGTGATCTTCGTGGCCGAGCTGGGCGACAAGAGCCAGCTCATGGCCATGACGTTCGCCACGCGCTTCCGCGCGCTTCCGGTGCTGATCGGCATCACGGCCGCGACCGCGGTCGTCCACCTGGCGAGCGTCGCGCTCGGCGCGGCCCTCGGCGCCGCGCTCCCCACCGGCCCGATCTCGATCATCGCCGGCATCGCGTTCCTCGGCTTCGCGCTGTGGACGCTGCGCGGCGACGAGCTCGACGACGACGAGCGCGACAAGGCGCGGCGCGCCACGGGATCGGCGATCCTCGCCGTCGGCGGGGCGTTCTTCCTCGCCGAACTGGGCGACAAGACGATGCTCGCCACCGTCACCCTCGCCGCCGACCACGGCGGCCTCGCCGGGCTGACCGGAGTGTGGCTCGGCTCCACGGTCGGCATGGTCGCCGCCGACGCGCTCGCCATCGTCGTCGGCCAGATGCTCGGCCGCAGGCTGCCCGAGCGCGTCATCAAGTACGGCGCCGCCGCCGGGTTCGCCGTCTTCGGCGTCCTGCTGCTGATCGAGGGCATCACCGCGTGACCCGGCGGGAACAATCCCTCCAGGGCCCTTGAGGAACCGCGGGGCGCGCCGCGGCAGGGCCCGGACTGGAGTACGACCGTGGTCCTTCCCGCTCCCCTCCCCCCGCCCCGGCAGGCGCTCGGCACGCGGCTCCAGCTGAGCGACGAGGCCGCCGCCCGCCTCCGCGAACTGATCATGGACGGGCGGCTGCGGCCCGGCGAGCACCTGCGGCTGGAACGCCTCGCCATGGAGTTCGGGATCAGCGTCACACCCGTCAGGGAGGCGCTGAAATCGCTCCGCAGCGAAGGGTTCGTCGTCCTGGAGCCGAGGCGCGGGTTCGTCGTCGCGCCGCTGTCGAAACGGGACGTCCAGGACCTGTTCTGGGTTCAGGCGGGCATCGCCGCGGAACTGACCAAGCGCGCCGCGCCCCGCATCGGCCCCGACGCCCTGCGGCGCTTGGACGGCCTCCAGCACGCCCTGGCACGCGACAACGCCGCGCACCGCCCCGACCTCATGGAGGAGCGCAACCACCTCTTCCACCGGGAGATCAACCTGGCGGCCGACTCGCCGAAGCTCGCCTGGTCGCTCGGCACGGCCGCCCGCTACGTCCCGCGCGGCCTGTACGGGCGGCTCGCCGACTGGCCAGGCGTCGCCGTCCGCGACCACGGCCGGATCCTGGCGGCGCTCCGGGACGCCGACGCCCCCGCGGCCGACGAGGAGATGCGCGCCCACATCGTCCGGGCCGGAGAACTGCTGGTCGCCCACCTCGAACGGCGGGGCCTGTGGCACCCGCCCCCATGATCGTTCCAAGTCACTACCGTGGACGCCATGAGCCCGAGGATGAGCGCCGGTGCGCGCCGCGAGCTGGCGGTCCGGGCAGCGATGGCCGAGTTCGCCCACGGCGGCTACGACGGCACGTCCACCTGGACGATCGCCCGCCGCATCGGCGTCTCCCAGCCCTACATGTTCCGGCTCTTCCCGTCCAAGCACGCGCTCTTCCTCGCCGCCGCCGAACGCTGCTTCGACGACATCGAGCACCGCCTCGCGGAGGCCGCGCGCGGCCTGCGCGGCAGGGACGCCATGGCCGCGATGGAACGGGCGTACCTCCGGCTGCCGCGCGAGGAGCCCGCCCTTCCGCGCCTCCAGTTGGGGATCCACGCGGTCGCCGTCCGGGACGAGGAGATCGCCGCGCTCGGCCGGATCCGCTGGGCCCGCCTCTGGCGCCTCGTCGGCGACCTGTCGGGGGAGGGACCCGACGCGGTCGCCCGGTTCATGGCGGACGGCCTGCTCGTGAACGTCATGACCGCGTTCGGCGCCCCAGCCGGCCCCGACCTGCCCCGCGCGATGGCGGCCTGGTCGGAAAGCCTCCGCGGCAGAGACCCCGACCGCCCGCCCACCTGACCCCGCCCCCTCACGTCGGCCCGCCTCGATCACTGCGAGCCCTGGATCACTGCGAGCCCTTATCACTGCGAGCCCTGGATCACTGCGAGCCCTCGGTCCTGCGCGGCTCTGATCGGCCACGATGTGGTCTGCCACGATGCAGCAGGCAGGGGAAGTGGGCCGGGACTTCGAAACGCAGGCTAAGCGGCGAGCCAGGCGTCGATGCCTGCCAGGAGGCGGGTTCGGACGTCGTCCGGGGCCGCCGAGGCGCGGATCGACTGCCGGGCCAGCTCCGCCAGTTCGGCGTCGCTGAACGCGTGCGCGGTGCGGGCCAGCTCGTACTGGCGCGCCAGCCGGGAGCCGAACAGCAGCGGGTCGTCGGCGCCGAGCGCGATCGACGCGCCCGCCTCGAACAGCCGCCGCAGCGGGACGTCCGACGCGGTCGCCGCCACCCCGAGGCCCACGTTCGACGCCGGGCAGACCTCCAGCGTCACGCCGCGGTCCACGATCCGCTCCAGCAGCCGCGGGTCCTCCACGGCGCGGACCCCGTGCCCGATCCGGTCGGCCTCCAGCGTCTCCAGGCACTCCCGGACGCTCGCCGGGCCGAGCAGCTCGCCCCCATGCGGGGTCGACAGCAGCCCGCCGCGCTTGGCGATCCTGAAGGCCCCCTCGAAGTCGTAGGCGCGACCCCGGCGCTCGTCATTGGACAGCCCGAACCCGACGACGCCCTTGCCCGTGTACTGGACGGCCAGGCGCGCGAGGGTCTTGGCGTCCAGCGGGTGCCGGGTCCGGTTCGCCGCGATCACCACGCCGATGCCGACGCCGGTCGCCTCCGACGCCTGGCGCGCCGTGTCGAGCACCAGCTCCACGGTCGGGGTCAGCCCGCCGAACCGCGCCGCGTACCCGCTCGGGTCGACCTGGATCTCCAGCCAGCCGGACCCCTCCGCGGCCTCGTCCTCGGCCGTCTCGCGCAGCAGCCGCCGCAGGTCGTCCGGCGTCTGCAGGACCGAGCGCGCGATGTCGTACAGGCGCTGGAACCGGAACCAGCCGCGCTCGTCGGTCGCCTGCAACCGGGGCGGCCAGTCCTCGACGAGGGCGTCCGGCAGGTGGACGCCGTGCTGGCCGGCGAGCTCCACGAGCGTGGAGTGCCGCATCGAGCCGGTGAAGTGAAGGTGCAGGTGCGCCTTGGGCAGCAGGGCCACGTCCGGGCGGGCGGGACCGCGCGCGGGCGCGGGCTCCCGGCGGTCCGTGATGGAACGGTCCGGCGTGGAACGGTCCTCGGCCGGACGGGCTGAAACGGTACGGGCCTCCATGACCCAATGTTGCCGGATCATCGTCCTCCCCGAACGCCCGCCCCCGCAGGATCACCACACCGGACTACCTCGCATGACACGCGGCGGCCATCACGCCCATGGGCATCCCCGAAAAAACTTTGGAATCGCGTGCAACCCCCTCCGGGCACCGTGCGTATACGAGGGGCGCCAGAGAGAGACAGGCACCCCCGAGCAAGACCCCCCGAGCAAGACCCCCGTGCAGAAAGGGATTCACGATGATCACGCTGAAGGCCGCCTTGATCGCAGCGTCCGCCATCGGGACCGTGGCCGTGGGCGGCGGCGCGACGTGGGCCATGACCGGCACCCACCACGAGGCCGGCCTCCAGTCGCACGGCTCCAAGGCCCCCGCCGTCGAGCGCAAGCTCCAGGACGCCGCGCCCAAGACCGCCCCGACGTGCCTCCCGGCGAAGTCCGATCTGCCCAAGGTCCCGGCCGACGGTGTGAAGAAGCAGGTCGAGCAGCACCTCAAGCAGCACCCGGTCACCAAGGACCTGCCGCAGGGGCAGCTGCCGAAGACGGGCCTGCCGAAGACGGGCGTCCCGAACACCGAGGTCCCCGGCGTGAAGGCCCCGGAGGGCAAGAACCTGCCCGGCGTCCCGGCCAAGCCCGGCGTCCCGGCCGTGCCCGGTGTGCCCGCCAAGCCCGGCGTCCCGGCGAACCTGCCCACCTGCGCCCCGTCCACCGGCGACCTGCCCGCCGGCACCGAGGCCAAGCCGAACACGCAGGTGCCCGGCGCGCCCGCCAAGCCCGCCCTGCCCGCGCTGCCGAAGCTCGACTGCAGCACCCTGAAGCCCGTCGTGAAGGTCGGCGGCACGGTCGAGAAGACCGTCATCGCGTCGAAGGGCCTGCGCTACGTGTCGGCCGTCCCCGGCTCCGCGGAGCTGCGCAAGCAGCAGGTCTGCGCCGTCACGCAGAAGTGGACCGGCAAGGCCGGCCAGTGGCTCACCGTCGAGACGCTGAAGACCCGCGCCGGCATGACGCAGGAGCAGCTGCGGCAGGCGCTCGGCCTGCCCGAGGGCGGCACCCCGCTGACCGTCGCCGGCGTGGCCGCCTGGCAGAGCCCGAACGGCAACGGCGTGCTGCTGTTCGACCCGAACGGCTCCTCGCTGTTCGTCAACGGCAGCCCGGTCGTGGCCGGCGGGCTGAAGGACGTGGCCGCCGCCCTGCGCAAGACCGGCTGACGCCGCCAGGGAAGCCGTGACACCGGTAACGAAGCGGAGGCCGCTGGTGACGAAGCGTAGAAACCGGTAACAAAGGGCGGCACGAGCAACACCAGCAAGACAGCAGCACCAGAACACAACACAGACGAGGGATGGGCGGCCCAGGCGCGGAGGCCGCCCATCCCCGACCAGACAAACTGCCGGAACCGCTCTAGCCGGGACGGAGCACTGTGGGGCGTCGAGACGACGAGTCGTTCGTGGAGTTCGTGGCGGCACGCGGCGATGCCCTGCTGCGCACCGCCGCACTGATGTGCGGGGCCCGGCAGGACGCCGAGGACATCCTGCAGACCGCGCTTGAAAAGGCCTACCGCCACTGGGGACGGCTGGAACCCGACAGCGATCCCGAGCCCTACGTCCGCCGGATCCTGGTCAATCTGGTGATCAGCCGGTCCCGGCGGTGGAAGGTGCTCCGGGAGATCCACATGGCGAGGCTCCCGGAGACGCCGACCGTCTCGCCCAACCACTCCGTCGAGCTGAGAGGGACCCTGATGGACGAGTTGCGCAAGCTCGGCCCGCGGCAGCGGGCGGTGCTCGTCCTGCGCTTCTGGGAGGACCTGTCGGAAGCGGAGACGGCACAGGCTCTCGGCTGTTCGGTCGGAACGGTCAAGAGCCAGGCGTCCCGGGGGCTCGCCAGGCTCCGGGAACGCCTCGACCGTAACCTGGCGCCACTGGGGAGATGAGCGATGGATCTGGAGAGTGAACTGCGGAAGGCCATGGCCGAGCAGGTGGCCGGGGCGACCGCGTCACAGTCGCTCGTCGCCGACGTCAAGCGCCGCCACCGCCGCCGCAAGGCCCGCGTCCACGCGGCCGCCGGCGTGGCGGCCGCCTCCGTCGCGGCCCTGGCCCTCGTGCCCACCTATCAGTCGTTCCGGGCCACACCGGCCGGCGACTCCGAGACGACCCGTCCCAGCAACACCGTCTCGGCGTTGCAGCTGCCGGAGCGACCTCCCGCCTCGGGCGTCCCCGGGTCCCCGTCTCCTAAGGGGACGTCCGAGGCGGGAGCCTCCCAGAAGCCGCAGGAGCACGGCTCGTCCGGCGACGGGCACGCCCCGTCCAAGCCGGGGCTGCCCGGCGCCGTCGGCAAGCTGCCGCAGTGGATCACCTATCTGCCGGCCGGCCTGACCTCCACCGGCCCGTGCGATGTCGCCCGCAGCGCCGGACGCGAGACCACGACGTGCACGTGGCGCGGCAGCGGCGGCTGGGTGGAGATCGCGCTCGTGAAGGGCGACGGGCTGACCGGACCGCAGGACCTGATGCGCGCTCCGGGCGTCCCGGGCCACACGTCCGTCCACGGGATGCCCGCGCTGACCGGGGACCGCCCCGACTCGGCGCGGCAGATCTCCTGGATGGCGCGGTCCGGCGTCGGCGTCACCGTGACCGCCGCCGGAACGGCCAAGGACCGGCTCATGCGCATCGCCGAGGGCGTGCGCCCCTGAACTCCGTCCGGCGGGGCGTCCCACGGCGGAGAGGGGCCGTGCGTGGGACGTCCCGCCGGACATCCCGGTGACGGGCCCGGCGGAGGCCCCGTCCCACGCGAAACCGGCCCCGGGATTTGTGCACCCGGGGCCGGTTTCGTGTAATGCCGGCTCATGTCTGGAGTCCGTGGACAGCACGTCCAGAGGAGGCACGTGCACGGACGGCTCGTGTTCGTACGGGGCCGTCCACGGACGGGTCGTCCGCGCCGGTCTCGCGCGGGTCAGCTCGCCTCGGACAGCAGCTTCGCGACGCGCGAGACGCCCTCGACGAGGTCGTCGTCGCCCAGCGCGTACGACAGGCGGAAGTACCCCGGGGTGCCGAACGCCTCGCCCGGCACCAGCGCGACCTCGGCCTCCTCCAGGATCAGCGACGCCAGCTCCACCGACGTCTCCGGGCGCTTGCCGCGCAGCTGCCTGCCGAGCAGCGCCTTGACCGACGGGTAGGCGTAGAACGCGCCCTCCGGCTCGGGGCACACCACGCCCGGGATCTCGTTCAGCATCCGCACGATCGTGTGCCGGCGCCGGTCGAACGCCTTGCGCATCTCCGCGACCGCCGACAGGTCGCCGGTCACCGCGGCGAGCGCGGCGGCCTGGGAGACGTTCGCCACGTTGGACGTCGCGTGCGACTGCAGGTTCTGCGCGGCCTTCACCACGTCCGCCGGGCCGATCAGCCAGCCGACCCGCCAGCCGGTCATCGCGTAGGTCTTCGCCACCCCGTTCAGGACGAGCGTTCGGTCGGCAAGCTCCGGCACCACCACGGGCATCGAGTGGAACTCGGCGTCGCCGTACACGAGGTGCTCGTAGATCTCGTCCGTGACGACCCACAGGCCGTGCCCGTCGGCCCAGCGCCCGATCGCCTCGATCTCGTCCCTGCTGTAGACCGCGCCCGTCGGGTTGGACGGCGACACGAACAGCAGCACCTTCGTCCGGTCGGTGCGCGCGGCCTCGAGCTGCTCGACGCTCACCTTGTAGCCGGTGGTCTCGTCGGCGACGACGTCCACCGGCACCCCGCCCGCCAGCTTGATCGACTCGGGGTAGGTCGTCCAGTACGGCGTCGGGACGATGACCTCGTCGCCCGGGTCGAGCAGCGCCGCGAACGCCTCGTACACCGCCTGCTTGCCGCCGTTGGTCACGAGCACCTGCGACGCCTCGACCCGGTACCCGGAGTCGCGCTCGGTCTTCTCGGCGATCGCGGCGCGCAGCTCGGGCAGCCCGCCCGCGGGCGTGTACTTGTGGAAGCGCGGCACCCGGCACGCGGTCACCGCGGCCTCGACGATGTAGTCGGGCGTCGGGAAGTCGGGCTCGCCCGCGCCGAACCCGATGACCGGGCGGCCCGCCGCCTTCAGCGCCTTGGCCTTGGCGTCGACGGCCAGCGTGGCGGACTCGGATATCGCGGCGATGCGCTTGGAGATGCGAGGACGGTCGATGCTCATACCCCTATCGTTACAGACGGCGCACCAGGACCCGCAGCCATATATCCGAGCCGGTCGGACGGGTCGTCGCCGCGGCGTTCCGGGATCTCCGGGATATCCGGTTCGACGCGGGCCCCTCCGGCACGTAGACTCCTCCTCCAAGTGACGTGTCACCGGTATACGAGCCTGTCCGCACGCGGGCACCGATGAGGCCGTAAGCTGGGACCCGGCACCGCCCGATCCCATGGTCGGGTTTCTCCTTAGCCGGAGAAGTGAAGGGCAGTGGCTCAATTGGTAGAGCTCCGGTCTCCAAAACCGGCGGTTGGGGGTTCGAGTCCCTCCTGCCCTGCGAGGTGCGGTGCGCGCACCCGTGCCGGCCGCGCCATGGCGGCGCAATGGCCCTCCGTGGCACTCCGCGGCACGGGACCGCGCGGCAACCACAGGGTGGTTGGATCACGACCTATGAGGTGAACGGCGGCAAATGGCGACTGAGACTCGCGACGAGCCCGAGGCCAAGGACGAGGGCAAGGGCAAGAAGAAGTCCCCCTCCAGGAGGACCTCGCCCGCGCTCTTCGTGCGCCAGGTCATCGCCGAGCTGCGCAAGGTCATCTGGCCGACGCGGCGAGAGCTGATCACCTACACGACCGTCTCGCTGGTGTTCGTGCTGGTCATGGTCGCGCTCGTCTCCGGCATCGACTACGGGCTGCAGAAGGGCGTCTACGAGCTCTTCGGCTGACGCCGCACGACCCGGGCCGGGTGCCGAGCCCCGCCGTACCTTCGCAAGTCCATCACCGCAGACCGAGAGAAGAGTCCACCGTGTCCGAGCCCTCACAGCCCTACGACGAGGCCGTTGAAGAGGCCCAGTCTGCTGCGGCTGCTGCGGCAGACCAGGCGGGTCCCGCCGAGGAGACGGCCGAGGCGGTCGTCTCCGCCGGCGACGCCGAGCCGGCGGACACGAAGCTCGAAGGCGAGGAGGGCCCCGCGCCGGACGCGGCCGAGGGCGCCGCCGAGCTCGCCGAGTCCGTCGAGGGCGAGGAGCCGGCCGAGTCCGCCGAGGAGTCCGCCGAGGAGGCCGGCGAGGAGGAGGCCGCCCCGCCGGTCGACCCGTACGCCGACTTCAAGATGCAGCTCCGCCTTCAGCCGGGCGACTGGTACGTCGTGCACTCCTACGCGGGCTACGAGAACCGGGTCAAGACCAACATCGAGACCCGGACGCAGACCCTCAACATGGAGGACTACATCTTCCAGATCGAGGTCCCGCAGCACGAGGTGACCGAGATCAAGGGCGGCAAGCGCCAGAAGGTCAACGAGAAGGTCCTGCCGGGCTACATCCTCGTCCGCATGGAGCTCACCGACGAGTCGTGGGCCGCGGTCCGCAACACCCCGGGCGTCACCGGGTTCGTCGGCCTGCTGAACAAGCCTTCCCCGCTCAGCCTGGACGAGGTCGCCAACCTGCTGGCCCCCGAGCCGGAGGAGGGCGTCGCCAAGGCCGCCAAGGAGCAGGCCAAGGCCCCCGCCACCGTCGACTACGAGGTCGGCGAGTCGGTCACCGTCATGGACGGCCCGTTCGCCACCCTCCCCGCGACCGTCAACGAGATCAACGCCGAGCAGCAGAAGCTCAAGGTCCTGGTCTCCATCTTCGGTCGCGAGACGCCGGTCGAGCTCTCCTTCAACCAGGTCTCCAAGATCTGACCCTGTCTCCGAGATCTGACCCTGTCTCCGAGATCTGACCCTGTCTCCGAGATCTGACCCTGTCTCCGAGATCTGACCCTGTCTCCGAGATCTGACCCTGTCTCCGA
>NZ_JBEZFD010000022.1:0-22977 GCF_040649235.1 Spirillospora sp. NPDC049024 | reverse complement strand
TCCGAGATCTGCTCTGTCTCCGAGATCTGGCAGGCCCCCGCGGTCTGTCCAGGTCTTTGGGATCCGACACGGTCTCCGAGATCCGACACGGTCTCGAAGCCCGGTCCTGCCCGCTCCGGTCAGGCCGTATCCTTGACAGGTCGTCCCGCGCCGGCGGGGACGGGTTCGGGTTCCGTCCTCCGATCTTCGGCGGGACGAGCACCCATCGACCCCGCTCCTGCGGGGATGACCCCGAAAACACCGCCGCACTCGTCAAGGTGCGGCTGTGCTCCCCGCGCACGCGGGGCGGCGAGGTCGACCAAGGTCCCAACGCGGCGGTCTAGTTCCGCCCGCCGTGTTGCCCGGTTTCCGGGAGTCGGGACCACAGCGAAACGGAACAAGAGGGAGAGGCATGCCTCCCAAGAAGAAGATCGCCGCACTGGTGAAGGTCCAGCTCCAGGCTGGTCAGGCCACGCCGGCGCCGCCGGTCGGTACCGCGCTCGGTCCGCACGGCGTCAACATCATGGACTTCTGCAAGCAGTACAACGCTGCCACGGAGTCCCAGCGCGGCAACGTCATCCCCGTAGAGATCACCATCTACGAGGACCGGTCGTTCAGCTTCGTCACGAAGACCCCGCCGGCCGCGCAGCTCATCCTGAAGGCCGCGGGCGTGGAGAAGGGCAGCGGCGAGCCGCACAAGACCAAGGTCGGCTCCGTCACCCGCGACCAGATCCGCGAGATCGCCACGACCAAGATGCCCGACCTCAACGCCAAGGACCTGGACGCCGCCGAGAAGATCGTCGCCGGCACCGCGCGGTCGATGGGCATCGAGGTCAAGTAAGTCACCCCAGTGGGAGGGCCTGCGCCGGCCCCTACCACGAGTTCCGTTTGGAGGAACGCAGATGAAGCGCAGCAAGGGCTACCGCGCAGCGGCCGAGAAGATCGACCGCGATCGGCTGTACAGCCCGGTCGAGGCCGTGAAGCTGGCCAAGGAGACCGCGGTCACCAAGTTCGACGCGACCGTCGAGGTCGCCATGCGGCTGGGCGTCGACCCGCGCAAGGCCGACCAGATGGTCCGCGGCACGGTCAACCTGCCGCACGGCACCGGCAAGACCGCCCGCGTGCTCGTCTTCGCCGTCGGCGCCAAGGCGCAGGAGGCCGAGGCGGCGGGCGCCGACCTGGTCGGCTCGGACGACCTGATCGAGCGGATCCAGGGCGGCTTCCTGGACTTCGACGCCGTGGTCGCGACCCCGGACCAGATGGGCAAGGTCGGCCGGCTCGGCCGGGTGCTCGGTCCGCGCGGCCTGATGCCGAACCCGAAGACCGGCACTGTCACCATGGACGTGTCCAAGGCGGTCTCCGACATCAAGGGCGGCAAGATCGAGTTCCGGGTCGACCGGCACGCGAACCTGCACTTCATCATCGGCAAGGCGTCCTTCGACGAGCGCCAGCTGGTGGAGAACTACGCCGCCGCGGTCGACGAGATCCAGCGTCTCAAGCCGTCCGCCGCGAAGGGCCGGTACGTCAAGAAGGCGGCCCTGACCACGTCGATGGGCCCGAGCATCCCGGTGGACCCGAACGCGGTCCGCAACCTGACGGCCGAGCTCGAAGAGGCCTGATCGAGCCGGCGTCGAACGCCGCAGAACAGGGCGCCCCCGGTACCACCGGGGGCGCCCTGCCGCGTTCTCTGCCGCCTTCACCCCGGTGCCTTCGCCCTGCCGCGTTACGCCCTGAAGTGTCCGGCCGAGTCTCCAGCACCACTGGCCGCGCATCCACGAGGGTGCGGGATCGGGGGGCTCTGCTTGGCCTTCCGGGGCCATCGCTCTAACCTTCGAGCGTGAGCTGGAAACTCGTCCTCGGGTGGTTCTGGACCGTCGTTTTCGGGGTGTTCGCCCTGGGCGCCTTCGGAGTCGCGTGGGAGAAGTACCGCCTCAATTCGCGAGGACGGTGGATCGAGGGTGAGATAGTCCGTGTCGATGAGGACAAGGACAGTGACGGAGCCCCGCGCTTCTACCCTGTGGTGGTCTTCACTCCCCCGGACGGAGACCGGATTGAGGTCAAGTCCCCCTCCGGCAAGCCCTATCCGCCGGGGTTGGCCTCTGGCGTGGGCTGCAAGGTCGACGTTCGATACGACCCGGCCAGCCCAACGACGATCGAACTGCCGGGATATGAAGGGGTCGGCGTCCTCTCGACCCTGCTGGTCGGTGTCGTGCTGGTCGGCGTCACGGGGTTCATAGCCTTCGAGATGCTCCTCTGACGCGGACACCTCACGCCTCCGCTCTCGCGTACTGCCCACCGACGCTACGCAGTGCCCAACGTGAGGCGAGCCGCCGACCGAGGTAACAGCGGAGCATCCTCCCCGTCCCACCCCCCGGCTGCCCGGCACCAACCGCTCCGTCAACCTCGTCCCGCTCCCGCGGCACCGAGCGGGGGCGCGGAGGTCGCGCTCACCGGGATGGCTCCGGCGGAGCCCGCGCCCCCGCCACTAGATTCGGCGCCCAGATCGTCGGTGAGGGGATGCGATGGGCGGGGCGCGGCAATGGGACGTCGACCGGTTGTCCGACGTCCCTCGGCTGTACGACGTCCCTCGGCTGTACGACGTGCTCGAGGCGGCCGCGGCGGACGCCCCCGACGCCCCGGCCCTCTCGGTCGACGGCACGACGTGGACGTTCCGCGAGTTGCGCGCCCGCACGGACGCGTTGAGCGCCCACCTGGCAGCACGGTGCTCGCCTGGGGCACGAGTGGCTCTGCTCGCACACAACCGGCCGGAGTACGTGGCGGCCTACTACGGGGTCCCGCGCGAGGGCAGGATCCTCGTGCCGCTCAACCAGAGGCTGCACCCGCGTGAATGGGCCGACCAGATCATCCGCTGCGGCGCGGAACTGGTCATCGGCGAACCGGAGCTGCTGGAGAGGCTGGCCCGCGAGGGCGGACTACCCGACCCCCACCCACCGCTCACCGACATCGCCGACCTCCCATGGGATGGCCCGGCCGCCGTAGAAGAAGGGGAGCACGATCCGGCCGAAGTCGCATGGCTGATGTTCACCAGTGGCACGACCGGCCGGCCGAAGGGCGTGCGGCTCACGCACAGGAGCCTGCTGGCGGCCATCACGGTGACGGCGTCGGGGCGTCCCGTGCTGCCGGGCGACGTGTTCTGTACGCCGTTCCCTCTCTGCCATGTGGCGGGCTACCAAGTCATCCTGCATCACGTGTTCCGGCGGCACGCCGTAGTGCTCCGGAAATTCGTTCCCGCCGCCCTGGTGGACGCTGCGCGCCGGCACGGGGTCACCAACCTGTCCCTGGCCCCGACGATGCTGGAGGACCTGCTCGCGCACCTGGACGAGGATCCGGCGGCGCTGGAGGCGCTGCGGGCCACCCTCCGCGTGATCGCGTACGGCTCGGCGCCGATGCCGGTACCGCTGCTGCGCCGCGCCGTCGAGGTGCTGGGCTGCGACCTCAACCAGGGGTGCGGCATGACCGAGCTGTCCGGCAACGCGACGTTCCTGTCCCCGGCGGACCACCGCGCCGCGATCGAGACGCGGCGGGAGCTGGCGGCGTCGGCGGGCCGTCCCGGCGACGGCGCGGAGATCGCCGTGATCGGCGAGGACGGGACGCCGCTGCCGCCCGGCGGACTGGGCGAGGTCGTGGTCCGCGGGGCGCAGGTGGCGGACGGCTACTGGGACGACCCCGATGCCACCGCCGAGGCGTTCGCGGGCGGCTGGTTCCGCACGGGTGACGCGGGCCGCATCGACGGGGACGGCTACCTGCACCTCGCCGACCGGCTCAAGGATGTGATCATCACGGGCGGGGAGAACGTCTCGTCCCGCGAGGTCGAGGACGTCCTGCGCACGGTCCCGGGCGTGCGCGAGGTCGCGGTGGTGGGGCTGCCCGACCCGCGCTGGGGCCAGACGGTGTGCGCGGTGATCGTGCCGGACGGCGTCCCACCGGACCCCGAGAAGCTGATCGCGGCCTGCCGCGCCCGCCTCGCGGGCTTCAAGACCCCCCGCCGCATCGAGTTCACGACGGCCCTGCCCCGCACCGGCACCGGCAAGATCCGCAAAGCCGCCCTGCGCACCCGACTGACCACCCACCCCGGACCGACCACCCACCCCGAACCGACCACCCACCCCGCGCGGACGGACCGTGCCGGGCCTGGTGGTCGCTCCGAAGGGCCCTGAATCCGGGGCGGGCGGGGGCCGGATACACGGGGGGTGGTCCGGAACCGGACAATTTGGTACTCGATTGTTTTGTTACTGGCGAGGAACCTGGTGTTGAATTGCCCGGGTGAAGCGTCGTACCGATCGGGCCATCGCCATTTCCGCCGTGACCGCGGTGGCCGTCGTGCCCACGGCGATCCTGATGGTGGTCAAGACCGGCGGCGACTCGCCGAAGGACGCGGGGGCGCTGCCCCCCTCCGCGGCGATGGCCCAGCGCGATCCCGCCAACCCGAACGGCGCCGCGTCCGCCACGGTCACTCCGGGCGCCACGCCCGGCGCGCCCGGGGCCGGCAACGGCGCGGGAGCCCGGCCCGGCACGCCCGGTTCCGGAAACGGGGGCGCCGCGCACGGCCTGCCCACGGCACCGCCGCAGCCCGGTCCCAGCCTGCACTCCTTCACCCGCAAGACGGACATGAAGGTGACGGTCGGGCCGGACGGCGACTACCAGCACGCGACCGAGACGGCCTCGTTCACGCTGTGGCCGAAGTTCGCGATGAGCGCCACCGGCGTCACGCAGACGATGAAGGGCGGCGTGCTGTCCAAGGTCACCCAGAAGGTGATCGTCCAGGGGAGCACGCTCAAGGGGTACGACGGGCAGAAGTGGACGCAGTCCACGCTGACCCAGGCGCAGCTGGGCAAGCTGCAGAACGAGTCCGACCCCCGCCAGTTCACCTTCATGATCGGGACGCTGCCGGGCATGACGGCGGGCGAGCCGGACGCCGCCGGGCTGACGCGCTTCACCGCGCAGGGGCTCATGGGCGGCGTGTACCCGCTGCTGCCGCAGGACGCGGCGGCGGCGTTCCGCAAGTGGATCCCGGACGACACCGGCTGCGGGATCGACATGCTGGCCGACAGCCAGGCCCGCCCGACCACGATCAGTCTCGGCGCGCAGGGCCCCGGCGCGGGGTTCGCCGGGTCGATGACCTTCGGTTCCTACCGCTGACGAGGCTCCGCGACGCGGGCTCCCGCCCTGCCGTTCGGCTCCGTTCGGCTCCGTTCGGCGCCTTTCGTCCAGTGCGGCGGCTACGCCGTTGGTCGTACCGTGCGGGCGCCCATTCGTACCACCGGGGGATGTAGGTCCGTTAGCGCCCGAAGAGACTGGGAACACCAGCAGGGCGACTAGGGAGGCTCAACCCTCATGAACCGACGATTCGTGGTGGCGGCCGGCGGCACCGCGGTGGGTGCCGCGCTCCTCCTGTCCGGATGCAACGGGGACGGGTCGGAGAACACCGGCAACATGAAGCTCAGCGCGAACCAGGCGCTGCTGAAGGCGTCCGAGAAGACCGGCAAGGCCGACACGTTCAAGGCCGACCTGACGGTGACGGGCACGGGCGACGGCGGCGGGAAGGTCCACGCGAACGGGCAGTTCCGGCTGCGTCCGTCGCTGGAGTTCAGCGCGAAGCTGGACGAGTTCAGCCGGAACGGGCAGAGCGTTCCGGGCGCCAAGGGCCAGGCGGTCTTCACCGACAACGTCCTGTACGCGAAGGTCCCGCAGCTCGCGCAGTTCGTCAGCAACGGCAAGCCGTGGGTGCGCATCGACGTGAACCAGGTGTCGCAGCACACGGGCTTCGACGTCCAGGGCCTGGTGAACCAGGTGCAGAAGGTCGACCCGGCCGAGCAGACGAAGATGTTCACCGGTTCCAAGGACGCCCGCAGGGTCGGCACCGAGACGGTCGACGGCGTCAAGACGACGCACTACGCCGGGACGGTCACCGTCGACGACGCGCTGAAGCAGCTGGACGCGGAGGCCCGCACGAAGGTCCAGCACTGGCTGCCGAAGGACCGCGCCAACGGGAAGATCAACTTCGACCTGTGGACGGACGGCGACAACCTGCCGCGCAAGCTCGTGTCCAAGTCCACCGGGTCGCAGGGCGAGAACGGCTCGGTGACCGTCCTCTACAGCGACTACGGCAAGTCCTTCAACGTGAACACGCCCCCGTCCGACCAGGTGGGGCAGCTCTCGCTGCAGGGCTTCCTCGGCGGCAACTGACGGCGGCGGCCCGCGGCGTCGTCCCGGCGGCGGTGACCGAGGACGGTGCCGAGGGCGGGCCACCGACCGTGATGTCCGGCGAAAGGTGAACCACGGCGGGGTCCTTTGCGTCTGATGTACCGTTCGGCCCCATCGCCCGGGAGCCAAGGAGACCAAGGAGACCCCCCAGATGATCCGTCGTTTCGCCGCAGGCACGGCGCTGGCCACCGGCCTCGCCCTCTCGCTGACCGGCTGCCTTGGGGACGCCGGGAAGACGGTGGACGAGGCCGGCAAGGGACTGAGGCTGACGGCCGCGCAGGTCCTCGGCAAGGCCGCCGAGAAGACCGGCCAGATCGACTCGTTCCAGGCCGACATGAAGATGCAGATGACCGGCACGTCCGAGGGCGACGTGTCGATGAACGGCACGATGCAGTACCGCACGAAGCCGGACCTCGCCTACAGCATGAACTTCGCCCAGATGACGGTCGCGGGCAAGTCGATGGGCGGCATGGAGCAGCGGCTCGTCGGCCGGAACATGTACATGAAGATGCCGATGCTCTCCCAGCTCGGCGGCGGCGCCAAGCCGTGGATCAAGATCTCGCTGGACGAGCTGGGCGCCAAGTCCGGAATGAACATCGACGAGCTGCTCCAGCAGTCCCGGCAGATGGACCCGGTCCAGAACACCAAGATGCTGACGGCGTCCAAGGACGCGCGCGAGGTCGGCAAGGAGACGCTCGACGGCGTCCAGACGACCCACTACACCGGCACGTACCGGATGGAGGACGCGGTCGCGAAGCTCTCCCCGGAGACGCAGGAGGCCTACCGCAAGAGCCTCGGCACGACGGGCCTGCAGGCCATGCACTTCGACCTGTGGGTGGACGGCCAGCAGCTGCCGCGCCAGATGACGATGAAGTCGACGCAGTCGACCGAAGGCGACATGACCATGACGATGAAGTACCGCGACTTCGGCAAGCCGGTGCAGGTCGCCGAGCCGCCGGCGAGCGAGGTCACGGACTTCGGCGAGATGATGAGCAGGCTCGGCAGCGGCGGCGGCCTCCCCGGCGCCTGACCGGGAGCTGACCGGTCCGCCGCCGGCCCGCCGCCGGCCCGCACCTGAGCACGACCGAGGGACCGCACCCCACCCGGGGCGCGGTCCCTCGCTCTGTCTTCTGCCCGAGGCCGCCCCGACCTGACTGGCCCAGCCCAGCCGATTTGGTCTCATCGGTGGACGCACGTATCCTGTTCCGTGCCGAAGACCGCCGGTCGTCACCTCCCGCGAGGTGACCGAAGGACCCGACTCACGTCGGGCGGCCTGCGTAGGTGAGACGAGAGCTTCCCGCATGGCCTCCGTGCCGTGCCTGGACGCCCCGTGCGCCTGCGCCGGGGCGTTTTTTGGTGGATCGGCGCCGGAACCCGCACGCGGGCGAGGCGCGGATCGGACCACCCAGGTAATCGGAAGGAGGGCTATGGCCAAGGCCCACAAGGACGCGGCGATCGCCGAGCTCAAGAGCGAGTTCGAGAGCTCCAACGGCGCCGTGCTGACCGAGTACCGCGGGCTTAGCGTCGCGCAGGTCAAGGAGCTGCGCGACAACCTCGGCGAGACCGCGCGGTTCCGCGTGGTGAAGAACACGCTGACCAAGCGCGCCGCGAACGAGGCCGGTGTCGACGAGCGGTTCCGTGACCTGCTCGAAGGCCCGTCGGCCATCGCGTTCGTCCGCGGCGACGTGGTCGAGGCCGCGAAGGGCCTGCGCGACTTCGCCAAGGCGAACCCGATGCTGGTGATCAAGGGCGGCTTCATCGACGGTCAGTCGATGGACGCGGCCGAGGTCGCCAAGCTGGCGGACCTCGAGTCGCGCGAGGTTCTCCTCGCGAAGCTGGCCGGTGCGATGAAGGGCTCGATGGCGAACGCCGCCGCGCTGTTCAACGCCCTGCCGACGCAGGCCGCCCAGCTCGCCGAGGCGCTGCGCGCCAAGCGCGAGGCCGAGGGCGAGACCGCCGAGGCACCCGCCGCCGAGGCGTCCGCCGAGTAGGCAACCCGCGGTTCAGTACCACCCCAGATCACAAGCCATAGCGGAGGAATCATCATGGCGAAGCTCAGCACCGACGACCTGCTCGACGCGTTCAAGGAGATGACCCTTCTCGAGCTCTCCGAGTTCGTGAAGCAGTTCGAGGAGGTCTTCGACGTCAAGGCCGCCGCCCCCGTCGCCGCCGTCGCCGCGGCCCCGGGCGCCCCGGCGGGCGGCGCCGAGGAGGCCCCGGCCCAGGACGAGTTCGACGTCATCCTCGAGGGTGCCGGCGACAAGAAGATCCAGGTCATCAAGGAGGTTCGCGCCCTGACGAGCCTCGGCCTCAAGGAGGCCAAGGACCTGGTCGACGGCGCGCCGAAGCCGCTGCTCGAGAAGGTCAACAAGGAGACGGCCGACAAGGCCAAGGAGGCCCTGGAGAAGGCCGGCGCTTCGGTCACCGTCAAGTAAGACGCTCCAGAGCTCCGGAGCCGCGAGGCTCCACCGCTCTCCAGGAGGCGGTCACCCCGATGGGGTGGCCGCCTCCTTCGTGTTGTGCCTCCTTCGTGGTGTGACGGTGTCCGCCGGGCCCGCCGGACGGGGTTCCGGTGGTGCGGGTGGGCGGTCTTGTCGCGGAACGTTGACCGGAGGCGCCGGGAAGGTCCGTTTCCTGTGCGGAGGTGACAAACACCCGCCGGAAACCGTGTGCCTTGACGGGTTGTGCCGCTTCCCGCCCGCGGCGTAGCGTCCCGTCCTGACGCTGTGGCCACACCCGGCCGCTGCCGTCTCCGCAGTGCGGCGGGCCCCCGGTCGAAAGCCGCCGCCGGCACCCCGGTCTTGAGGCTCCGGTTCTTGGACCACTAGTCTCATAGACGCCGTAAGTAACGATTGTCTTACGACGTCGCATTTAGCTGCTGATCTGGGTCGGAACCCCTTCCATTTGGACGGGGGGCCGCTACGGTAGTGGCACCCGTCACGGCTACCGGACGGTAGCAATGCGGCGGACACGCGGTGTGACGACTGGCGCGGCGTGACACAACACAACGCGGTGTGACGACAGAAAGAGCCTGAGTGCTACTCGCTCATTGGTTCGGGATTCCCCCGGCCTGGACGAAAGGTGACGAGTGGGCGTCGAGATCAGAGTCGAGGGACTGACGAAGTCCTTCGGCCGCCAGGTGATCTGGCAGGACGTGTCGCTGACCATTCCCGCAGGTGAGATCTCCGTTCTCCTGGGTCCGTCCGGTACGGGCAAGTCGGTCTTCCTGAAGTCCCTCGTGGGGCTGCTCAAGCCCGACCGCGGGCACATCTGGATCGGCGACAGGGACCTGCCCTACCTGCCCGAGTCGCAGCTCTACGACACCCGGAAGCAGTTCGGCGTCCTGTTCCAGGACGGCGCCCTGTTCGGCTCCATGAACCTGTTCGACAACATCGCGTTCCCGCTCCGCGAGCACACCAAGAAGACCGAGTCCGAGGTCAAGCGCATCGTCCTCGAGAAGATGGACATGGTCGGCCTCCTCGGCGCCGAGCACAAGCTTCCCGGCGAGATCTCCGGCGGTATGAAGAAGCGCGCCGGCCTGGCCCGCGCGCTCGTCCTGGACCCCGAGATCCTGCTGGTGGACGAGCCGGACTCCGGCCTCGACCCGGTCCGCACCGCGTTCCTCAACCAGGTCTTCATCGACCTCAACGCGCAGATCGGCGCGACGTTCCTGATCGTCACGCACGACATCAACACCGCCCGCACCGTCCCGGACAACATCGGCCTGCTGTACCAGCGGCACCTGGCGATGTTCGGGCCGCGGGAGATGCTGCTGTCCAGCGAGGAGCCCGTCGTCCGGCAGTTCCTCAACGCCAGCAAGATCGGCCCGATCGGCATGTCCGAGGAGAAGGACGAGTCCGAGCTGGAGGCCGAGGCGAAGATGGGGCACGACCCCGGCAAGCTGCCGCCGATCCCGCCGCAGCAGATGCCGAGCAACGGGCTGCTCCGCACCGGCATGCACGCGCCCGGCGCGTGGTGCGCCGCGCACGGCGTCACGCCGCCGCCCGGCTCGTTCATCGACGACCTCGGCCGCAACTGGGTCGAGGAGTGGCCGCGGTACGTGGCGTCCATGACGCCCGTCGGCGCCCCCGCCGGCGGAGCGCACGGTGCGCCCGGCGGCATGCCTCCCTCCGGTCCGCCGCCCGGCGGGCCCGGTGGCCACTTCCCGGGCAACCCGCCGCCCGGCCGGCCGGGAGCGGGTGCAGGCTACTGATGTCCACTCCTGGTATCGGCGCGGACCAGCGAGGGGCAAGGAAGGGCGGGGGCTCTTCCGCGACGTTCCGCAAGATCGGGGACGGCGCGGCCAACGTCGCGATCAAGGAACCCGGACGGTTCTTCGCCCTGTGCCTGGACACCGCCCGCGCGGTGTTCCAGTGGCCGTTCCAGTGGCGCGAGTTCATCCAGCAGGCCTGGTTCATCGTCAGCGTCACCGTCGTCCCCACGATGCTGGTCGCCATTCCGTTCGGCGGCGTCCTGTCCCTCCAGGTCGGCGGGCTGATCCGGCAGCTCGGCGCGCAGTCCTACACCGGCGCGACCGCCGTGGTCGCGATCGTCCGGGAGGCCAGCCCGCTGGTCACCTCCCTGCTGGTCGCGGGCGCCGCGGGCTCGGCGATGTGCGCCGACATCGGCTCCCGGAAGATCCGCGAGGAGATCGACGCCATGGAGGTGCTGGGCATCAACCCCCTGCACCGCCTGGTGGTGCCCCGGATGTTCGCCTGCGCGTTCGTGGCGCTGTTCCTGAACGGGCTGGTCTCGGTGGTCGGCCTCCTCGGCGGCTACTTCTTCAACGTGATGCTCCAGGGCGGCACCCCCGGCGCCTACCTGGCCTCCTTCAACGCCATCGCGCAGCTGCCCGACCTGCTGCAGGCCGAGTTCAAGGCGTTCGTGTTCGGCATCACCGCCGGCCTGGTCGCCGCCTACAAGGGCCTTAACGCGAAGGGCGGCCCGAAGGGCGTGGGTGACGCGGTCAACCAGACCGTCGTCATCACGTTCATGCTGCTCTTCCTGGAGAACTTCCTGATCTCCACGCTGTACTTCCAGTTCGTCCCGTCGAAGGGGATGTAGATGGCTGCCCCTGGCAAGACGGGCAAGGCGGCCCGGCGGGTGGTGAGCGCGCCGCTCGACCGGCTGGACGACTTCGGCCACCAGATGTCGTTCTACGCCCGCGCGTTCGCGTGGGTGTTCCGGGTGCTGACCCGGTACCGCACGGAGGTGCTGCGGCTGCTGGCCGAGGTGAGCCTCGGCACCGGCGGCCTCGCGGTGATCGGCGGCTCGGTGGTGATCGTCGGGTTCATGACGTTCTTCACCGGCAGCCAGGTCGGCCTGCAGGGCTACGAGTCGCTGAACCAGATCGGCACGGCCGCGTTCACCGGTTTCGTCGCGTCCTACTTCAACACCCGCGAGATCGCGCCGCTGGTGTCGGCGCTCGCGCTGTCGGCGACGGTCGGCTGCGGCTTCACCGCCCAGCTCGGCGCGATGCGGATCTCCGACGAGATCGACGCGCTGGAGGTCATGGCCGTCCCGTCGATGCCGTTCCTCGTCACCACCCGGATGCTCGCCGGAATGATCGCGGTCATTCCGCTGTACATCGTGGGCCTGCTCGCCTCCTACGGCGCGACCCGCGTGATCGTGACGCTGTTCTACGGCCAGTCGACCGGCACCTACGACCACTACTTCCATTTGTTCCTACCGCCGTACGACATCTTGTGGTCGTTCGGAAAAGTGATCGCTTTCGCGGTGCTGGTGATGCTGATCCACTGCTACTACGGCTACCACGCCTCCGGCGGCCCGGCGGGTGTCGGCGTGGCGGTGGGCCGCGCGGTGCGGACCAGCATCGTGGTGATCAACGTGGCCGACCTCATGCTCGGCATGGCGATCTGGGGCACGACGACCAGCGTGCGGATCGCGGGGTGACGGGATGAGTCAACGACTGCGCTTCCGGGTCCTCGGACTTTCGATGATCCTGGTGATCATCCTGCTGCTGGCGCTGACCGTGGCGCTGTACAACAAGGCGTTCACGCCGACGCTCAACGTGAGCGTGCGGAGCGAGCGGGCGGGCCTGCAGCTGCTGCCGCACTCGGACGTGAAGGTCCGCGGCCTGATCGTCGGCGAGGTGCGCAGCACCGAGGCCGACGCGCGGGGCGCGACCCTGCACCTGGCGCTCGACCCGGACAAGGCGAAGCTGATCCCGCGGAACGTCCAGGCGCGGCTGCTGCCGAAGACGCTGTTCGGCGAGAAGTACGTGGACCTCGGGATCCCCACGGACGCCGGTCCCGTCGGGCTGCGCTCGGGCCAGGTGATCCAGCAGGACCGCTCCCAGGCCGCCGTCGAGTTCGACAAGGTGCTGAACGACCTGCTCCCGCTGCTGCAGGCGGTGAAGCCGGCGGAGCTGAACGCGACGCTGAACGCCCTGGCGACGGCGCTGCAGGGCCGCGGCGACCAGATCGGCCGGAACCTGGAGGAGGCCGACGAGCTGCTGCGGAAGATCAACCCGCAGCTCGGCACGCTGGTGCACGACCTGAACGCCCTCGCCGACGTGTCCGACATCTACAACGCGGCGGCGCCCGACCTGCTGCAGACGCTCCGCAACCTCAACGTCACCAGCCGGACGATCACCGACAAGAAGGCCACGATCGAGCAGCTGATCCCGGCGACGACCGCGCTGGCCCAGGACGGCGACGTGTTCATGCGGCAGAACGCGCCGAAGATCATCGGCTTCAACATCGCGAACCGGGACGTGCTGGACCTGGTCGCCCGCTACTCGCCGTCGCTGCCGTGCGTGTTCGCCGGGCTGATGAAGATCAGGCCGGAGGCGGAGCGGGTGGCCGGCGGGAACGGGTCCAAGACCTTCAACCTGACGGTCGAGATCGTCAAGCCCCGGCCGGGCTTCAAGTACCCGCTGGACAAGCCGGAGGTCAAGGACCAGCGCAACCCGCGCTGCTACGGGCTGCCGAACCCCAAGGTCCCGTCCCCGGACTACCTCGCGCTGGACGGGACGGAAGACGACCTGTGGTGGAAGAACCCCGATGACCCGAACGGCGGCGGGAGCCGCGGCCGGGCCCTGTCGAACGTCTTCGTGGACCCGGGCGCGATGAGCGAGAAGGAAAAGATCAAGAGCGTGCTCGGACCGGTGACGCGGATTCCCTCCGACCGGCTCTCCGACGTCTCGGCGCTGATGTTCGGGCCGCTGCTCGCGGACGGATCGGTGGTGACGGTCAAGTGAGGACGACGAGTGCGGCGATCAAGTTGGCGATCTTCGTGGTCGTCACGTCGCTGGCCACCGGCGTGCTGGCGATGACGATCTCCAACATGCGGTTCCGGGAGACGACCACCTACAAGGCGATCTTCTCGGACGTGACGGGCCTGCTCGACAACGACGACGTGCGCGTCGCCGGCGTCCGGGTCGGCCAGATCGAGCACATCGAGCTGTACAAGGGCGACAAGGCCGAGGTGACGTTCAGCCTCCAGAAGGAGAGCGTCTTCAAGGCGGGGCTGCCCTCGTCCACGCAGGCGCAGATCCGCTACCGGAACCTGATGGGGCAGCGCTACCTGGCGCTGACCGACGGCGCCGGGCAGGCCAACGACTACCTCAGGCCGGGCGGGACGATCCCGATGGCGCAGACCACCCCGGCGCTGGACCTGACGACCCTGTTCAACGGGTTCCGGCCGCTGTTCCGCGCGCTGGAGCCCAAGGACGTCAACACGCTCGCGATGCAGATCATCCAGGTGCTGCAGGGCGAGGGCGGGACGATCAACAGCCTGCTCGCGCACGTGGCGTCGCTGACCAACACGCTCGCCGACCGGGACAAGGTCATCGGCGAGGTGATCGACAACCTGAACACCGTGCTCGGCACCATCGACGAGCGGCACAACGAGGTCAACCAGCTGATCACGGACCTGCGCGGGTTCGTCAGCGGGGTGTCCGGCGACCGCCAGGCGATCTTCGACTCGGTGTCGGCGATCAACGACCTGACCGGCACCACGCAGAGCCTGCTCGCCGACGCCCGCCCGGACATCCGCAACGACATCGCCGGGCTGCGCAAGCTCACCGCCACGTTCGACGCCAACGGCAAGGAGCTCGACGCGGGCCTGCAGCGGACGCCGAAGCGGCTGGAGGGGCTGGTGAACATCTCCTCCTACGGCTCCTGGTTCAACATGTACATCTGCGGCCTCGACGCGCGGGTGCGGCTGCCGGGCGGACCGGTCTACCAGACGCCGGCGATCGTGAACGAGAACGCGAGGTGCAAGTAGATGAGGATCCCGTTCCGGGAACGCAACCCGGTCCCCATCGGGCTGTCCGCGTTCGCGATCATCATCCTGCTGGTGGCGCTGGCGATGAACCTGGAGAACATTCCGCTCATCTCCGGCGGCAGCACCCACACCGCCTCGTTCCGGGAGGCGGCCGGGCTGCGGGCCGGCGAGGAGGTCCGCGTCGCGGGCGTCAAGGTCGGCAAGGTCACCGGGCTGGAGCTGGACGGCGACCACGTCAAGGTCACCTTCCGGGTCGACGACGGCGTGCGGCTCGGCGACCGCACCGAGGCCGACATCAAGATCAAGACGGTGCTCGGCGCGCACTACCTCGCGCTCACCCCCCGCGGCCGCGGCAGGCTCGGCCGCAACGTCCCGATCGAGCGGACGCACACCCCGTTCGAGGTCGTCCCCGCGATCAGCGAGCTGAGCCAGCGCGTCGGCGCCATCGACGTGCAGCAGGTCGCCAAGTCGTTCGACGTCCTGTCGGACACGTTCAAGAACTCCCCGGAGGAGGTCAGGGCGTCCCTGCAGGGGCTGCGCCGGCTGTCCAACACGGTCGCGTCCCGCGACGACGAGCTGCACGAGCTGGCCGGCAAGGCCAAGGACGTCTCCAAGCTGCTCGCCGACCGCAACCAGGACTTCGCCAAGCTCGTCCAGGACGGCGACAAGGTGCTCCAGGCGGTGCAGGCCAGGCGTGCGGTCATCCACCAGCTGCTGCTCAACACCGTGGCCCTGTCCCAGCAGGTGAACGCGCTGATCAGCGAGAACGACAAGCAGTTGCGCCCGATGCTGGACAACCTGGCCAAGGTCAACCGGATCCTGCTGAAGAACCAGAACAACCTGGACCGGATCCTCCAGTTGTTCGCGCCGTTCGCCCGCCAGTTCTCCGACGTGACGGGCACCGGGCGCTGGTTCGACTCGTGGATCCAGAACCTCATCCCGATCCCCGCCTCGATCCAGAACCCCCCGTCCGGCGGCGGGACGGCGACGAACAAGCAGGGCGCCCGGCCGGGCGGCGGCTCTTCCGGCACCGGCTCATCCGGCACCGGCACGCCCGGCACCGGCAAGACCGGCAACAGCGACAACCCGTTGCCCTTCCTCCCGTGAGCAGGCAGGTCACCAGTGCGTAACTCAACGAGCATCCTCCGCCTGGGCGGCGCGATCCTCGCCGTCGCGGTGCTGGCCGCCGTGCTCCTGCTGGTCTTCCAGGAGCCGAAGCAGCGGCACATGACGGCGTACTTCAGCAAGGCCGTCGGCCTGTACAAGGGCGCGGACGTCCGCATCCTCGGCATCCCCGTCGGCGAGGTCACGAGCGTCGAGCCCGTCGGCGACGCGGTGAAGGTCGAGCTGAGGTACGACGCCAAGTACAAGGTCCCCGCGAACGCGCAGGCCGTGATCGTCAGCCAGACCCTCGTCGCCGACCGCTTCGTCCAGATCACGCCCGTCTACAGGGGCGGGGCCGTCCTCGCGGACGGCGCGACGCTGGGCACGAACCGCACCGCGGTGCCGGTCGAGGTCGACCAGGTCGGCTCCAGCCTGAACGACCTGTCCAAGGCGCTCGGCCCGCAGGGTGCGAACGCCCCCGGCGCGAACGGCCAGCAGGGCTCGCTGTCGCGGCTGCTGCAGGTCGGCGCCGCGAACCTGGACGGGCAGGGCGAGGACATCCGGCAGACGATCGCCGACACGTCCAAGGCGCTCAGCACGCTGAGCACCGACCGCGGCGACGTCGCCGAGACGATCAAGAACCTGCGGATCATCACCGAGGCGATGAAGGCGAACGACCAGCAGATCAAGTCGTTCTCCGGGCACCTGAACGGCGTGTCCGGGCAGCTCGCGGGGGAGAAGGAGGAGCTGAGCGCGGCCCTCAACACCCTGGCCCCGACGCTGAAGAACGTGCAGCAGTTCGTCAAGGGCAACCGCACCGAGCTGGCGGCCAACGTCCGGCAGCTCGCGCAGGTCACCGGCGTGCTGGTGAAGGAGAAGGGCGCGCTCGCCGAGATCCTCAGCGCCGGCCCGCTCGCCGTGAACAACCTGGCCCGCGCCTACGACCCGATCAGCGGCACGATCCACACCCGCGACAACTTCCGCCAGTTCCACGACCTGGCCGACTGGATCTGCTCGCTGGCGTACTCGGTGGGCACGCCCGCCAAGGAATGCCTCGACTTCGTCTCGCCGTACAACGGCATCGGCAAGGCGCTGACCGGGTTCAGCCTGGACCTGTCCTGGATCACCGCCCTGACGACGCACTACGACCCGGTGCCCATCCCGCCGGACGCCTACGGGCCGCAGGGCAGGCCCGGCAAGACGAGCAAGACCGGCACGACCAACAAGACCGGGGCGACCGGGACCCAGACCAAGCCCACGGACATCACGGCGCTGCTGCCTGGAGGTGGCCGATGAGCAGGCGGTCGACGGGCGAGCGCACCGTGAACAAGAGCCTCATGAACAGGCGCGCGGTGAACAGGAGCACGGCGAACAAGCGCACCGGGAGCCGGCGCTCGATGAATCGAGCACGGCTGCTCGGCGCGGCCGCGCTCGCCGGCGTGACGGCCCTGTCGGGCTGCTCGTTCAACGGCGTGGAGTCGCTCCCGCTGCCGGGCGGCCCCGACCTCGGCTCGGACCCGCGGACCGTGAAGATCGAGTTCGCGAACGTGCTGGACCTCGTCCCGAAGTCGGCGGTCAAGGTCAACGACGTGTCGGTGGGCAGGGTCGAGAAGATCCAGCTGGCCGGCGAGCCGGGCACCCAGGGCGGCGGCTGGCACGCGGTGGTCACGGTCAAGTTCCGCGGCGACGTCAAGCTCCCCGACAACGCGGTCGCGACGATCAGCCAGACCAGCCTGCTGGGCGAGAAGTTCGTGCAGCTCGAACCGCCCAAGAACGAGGCCCCGGTCGGTGAGCTCAGCGACGACGACCTGATCCCGCTGAACCGCACGTCCCGCGGCACCGAGATCGAGGAGGTCCTCTCCGCGATGTCGCTGCTGCTGAACGGCGGCGGCCTGGAGCAGGTCTCCACGATCAGCCACGAGCTGCAGGCCGCGATGGGCGGCCGCGAGTCCACGATCAAGTCGGTGCTGCAGCGGGTCAACACCTTCGCCGGAACGCTGGACCAGAACCGCGCCGCGATCACCCGGGCGCTGGACAGCATCGACCGGCTGAGCGGCAAGCTGGCCGCCGAGCGCAAGACGATCCAGGACACCATCGACGAGACGGGGCCCGCGATCGCCGTGCTCAACCGCAACCGCGCGGACCTCACCAAGATGCTGGTGGCGCTGAACAAGCTCAGCCGCACCACCACCTACGTGATCAACCAGTCCAAGGCCGACATGCTGGCCAACCTGCGCGACCTCGACGTGATCCTGCGCAACCTCAACAAGGCCGGCTCCGACCTGCCGAAGTCGCTGGAAACGCTGATCACCTTCCCGTTCCCCGCGACGTTCGAGAACGTCATCGCGGGCGACTACGGCAACGTGCGGCTGACCGTCGACCTGGACTTCGAGTCCATCGCGCGGAACCTGCTCGGCGGCACCGACCTGGAGGGGATGCTGGGCAGCGGCAAGCAGATGCGCAGCATGCTCCAGGTCCCGAACGTGACGCTGCCGGACTCCCCGCTGGGCGTCCTGCCGCAGATGCCGGGCGGCGGGACCCAGGGCGGCGCGGGACAGGGCGGCCTGCCCGGACTTCCAGGCGGCACCACACAGCCCCCAGGGAAGACACCGGCCGGCACGAACACCCAGGGACGGCCGGGCGCGCTCGCCCCCGACCCCGGTGACGGCGGTCTGCGGACCCTGATGACGGGGGGCCTCTCGTGATCCTCAAGCGCGGCGTCATCGTCCAGCTCATCGCCTTCGCGGTCATCACCGTCGTCGGCGTGGCGATCGTCTCGGTGAACTACATCGGCATCGGACGCGACCTGCTCGGCAAGCAGTACGTCGCCTACGTCGACCTCACCGACTCCGGCGGCGTGTTCACCAACGCCGAGGTCACCTACCGGGGCGTCCCGGTCGGGCGCGTCGGCCCCATCGAGCTGACCAAGGACGGCATCCGCGTCAAGCTGCTGCTGGAGCGGGGCAAGCGGATCCCGCGCGAGGGCACCAAGGCCGTCGTGGCGAACCGGTCGGCGGTCGGCGAGCAGTACATCGACCTGGAGCCCACCACGAAGTCCGGGCCCTACCTCGACGAGGGCGACCCGTACACCATCCCGCGCAGCCGCACCACGCTGCCCGTGTCCACCGCCGAACTGCTGCGCAACGTCGACTCCCTCGTCGGCTCGGTGAACACCAAGGACCTCGGCATCATCGTGGACGAGCTGAACAAGGCGTTCTCCGGCTCCGCGTCGGACCTGCAGTCGATCCTGGACGACACCGACCGGCTGCTGAAGACCGCCAACGAGGCCTACCCCGACACCGAGCGGCTGCTGAACAGCGGCGCGACCGTCCTGGACACCCAGCGCGGCCAGGCCGCCAACATCCAGGGCTTCGCCCGCAACCTGAACGCGCTGACCACCTCGCTCCGCAACGACGACCCGGCGCTGCGCAAGACGATCGACAACGCGCCGGGCGCGGTGGACGAGACCCACAAGGCCATCAACCAGCTCGCGCCGACGCTGCCCGTCCTCCTGGCCAACCTCACCACCACCGGCCAGGTCGTCACGTCCCGCAAGGCCGGCCTCCGGTCGCTGTTCATCCTCTACCCGGTGACGGTCGCGGGCGCATTCACCGTCACGCCTGGGGACGGCACCCAGCACCTGGGGCTCGACCTGAACATCGACGCGCCGCCCGCCTGCACCCAGGGCTACGAGAAGGTCAAGCACCGCTGGCCGCAGGACACGTCGAAGAAGAAGCCGCGCCTGGACGCCGGCTGCAAGGCGCCCCACAACGCCCCCACGGCGGTGCGCGGCGCCCGCAACTTCCCGCGCGACGCCATCGCGCCCTACCCGCAGGTCCCCGCGGGCGCCACCACCGGCGCCGGGTTCCCCGACGGCGGCGCGTACGGCACCCGCGGCGACGACGGCAGCGGCGACGGCAGCGGCGACGGCGACGGGGCCAAGACGGACGCCAAGGGCTCCGGCAAGACCAAGACCAAGGCGAAGGCCGCGGCGGCCCCCACGGGCCAGATTTCGGACGGCAACCTGTACCTGTCGTATCCGGCCGGTTCAGTCGAATTCGCTGGATACGATCCAACGACCGGTGCGGTCTACGGGCCCGACGGCAAGAAGTACGTGATGCCGCGCAGCGCCGGAACTCGCCAGTTGGGAGAGGAATCCTCGTGGAAGTGGCTCCTGCTCGGACCGCTGAGCCAGTGAGGCGGGCACGATGAGGCGCCGTCTACCCATGGTCACCGCGATCGCCCTGGGCATCGTCGTGGTGGGCCTCGCCATCGCGTCCGGCTGGCTCGGCGTGGTCACCCTCAGGAACAAGGACGAGGCCGACCAGAAGGCCAAGGCGATGCAGTCGGCGCGCCAGATGGGCGTCAACCTGATGTCGCTCGACGCCGCCACCGCCCAGCGCGACCTCGACCGCATCGTGAGCGGCACCACCGGCGACCTCAAGAACAAGCTGGGGAGCCAGTCGAACGCCTTCATGCAGCAGATCACCAAGGCCAAGGCCAAGTCGACGGTCAGTGACGTCGACGCCGCGCTGGTCTCCATCGACGGCGACTCCGCCGAGGTGATGGTGTCCCTCACCGGGACCGTCACCAACGACAAGGTGCAGAACGGTACGCCGCAGGGCTACCGCTACCAGATGGACCTGACGCGGGTCGACGGGCGCTGGCTGGTGTCCGGACTGGAGGTTGTCCCGTGACGATCAAGGCGGATCGAGCGGCCAGGGCCGAGGAGGCCGCCGAGGCGGCGCGCCTGGCGGAGGAGGCCGCCGCGAAGGCCCGGGAGGCCGCGCGCCTCGCCCAGATCGCCGCGGACGAGGCGGCCGCCGCCGAAGCGGCCGCGGCGAACGCGAAGCCGGAGGAGCCCGAGGCGCCTGAGGGCGACGCCCCCGAGGAGAGCCCGAAGGCCCTCAAATCCCCTAAGAAGCCCCGCCGTGGGCGCAAGGGGTCCGAAGGCGCGACCGACGACGCCGAAGCCGCAGAGGACGACTCAGCGGCCGACGCGGACACCGAGACCGTCGCCGACGCCGAGAAGGCCGAATCTGACTCTGCCGCCGACGCCGACGCCGCCTCCGACGCCGCCTCCGACATCAAGCCCGCAAGGAAGACCAAGCTTTCCAAGGCCGCCAAGACCAAGACCACCAAGGTCGAGGAAGCCGCCGAGGAGGCCGAGGTCGCCGAGGCCGAGGAAGCCGCCGAGGACGAAGAGGACGGCGAGGGCGGCGAGGACGGCGAGGACAGCGAGGCTGCGAAGCCCGCCAAAGCCTCCCGAACGAAGCGTCTGTACCTGAAGAAGTCCGACGAGGACGAGGACGACGACGAGCCCACCGGCCGGTCCCGGCTGGGCGGCCTGTCGACGGTCATCGCCGTGCTGGTCGTCCTGGCGATCGCGCTGGGCGTCGGCACCACGGTCCTGGCGCTGAAGGTCCAGAAGCAGGAGGCGACCGAGCAGGCGTCCAAGGAGGCGTCGTTCGCGGCGTCCCGCGCGGCCCAGAAACTGTCCTCGTACGACTACCAGACCCTCGACACCGACCTGAAGGCCGCGTCCGCCACGACGACGGGCAAGCTGCACAACGACTACGACAAGCTGGCCCAGACGCTCAAGACCGTCGCCGTCCAGCAGCAGGCCGTCTCGACCACGACCGTGATGAAGGTCGGCGTCGTGAGCGCGACCCCGGACAAGGTCGTGGCGCTCGTCTACGCCAACCGCTCGTCGGCCACCAAGAACGACAAGCAGCAGCGCCTCCCCGAGCCGCTGCGCATCAGGCTGACGATGGTCAAGAAGGACGGCAAGTGGCTCGCCTCCGAACTCACGGTGCTGTCCTAGCCTGCGTTTCGAAGTCCCGGCCCACTTCGCTCGCCTGCTGGCTCGCGACGTGACCGGACCTGGGCGAACGCGGCCTCGCGCGGCGATCGTCGGTTCGCGATCTGCACGATTCCGCTGGCCTTCGGCTTCGTCGCACCGGGCAGGTCACGCGTCCGCGCGCGTGGCCGAGTCGACTTCGAGACAGGCTGTGAGTCTTGTGCTGGCCGGTCTGGGATCGGCTGGCAAGGATGGCGTCGGCTGCTGCGGCCTTGGTCGTGACTCGAGACAGGCTCCCTAGCCCACGGTTCTGTTCCTGGCCCGCGGCGCTGACCAAAAACTCGCCGGGCCGGCCAAGCTCGCGGGCCGGCCAAGCTCATGTCCTGGGCCTGTCCGCTGGGATGCCCGGGGTCTCCTGGATATCCCGGGTCTCCCGGATGTCTAAGTCCCCCCGGGGGCCTGGGTCTCCCGGTGGCCTGGGTCTCCCGAGTACCGGGGTCTCCTGGGCGTCTGAGTCTTCTAGGCGCCGGGGAGACCCGGTCGCTTGTTCTCGCGGCCGATTGAGCCCGCTCGCCCCCGGCTCTCTTCATCGCTCCAGGTCGCTCGGGAAGGACTCTGGACGACTCGGTGTTAACCCTTCAGGGGCCGGTGTAGCCGAGGTGACGGGGAGCACGGTCCGCGGTCGCGCGACACGCCGTCGACGCCGGTTCGTGGGCTGTCAACCCAAATCCCTAAACTATGGCCTTCCTCACTGCAGGTCAGGGCCTGAAAAGTCCATGTCCGCTCTTGACTGAGAGGCGCTGAGGGGCGATGCTCCATGGCAACGTGATGCATACTGCGGCGCTAGAGTTGCGAGCGGTGTACCGGTTCGGCTACACTGCCCCTTTGCGCTGCCCTCTGACTGTCCACGTGTGAGAGCACCCCTGTGAAGGCCCGATTTGGGCCTCTTTGAGCAGGTCTCGGACGTGGATCGTCTGGCGTGCGTGTCATCTGTTACGCCGCGAGCCCTCGGAAGGACCACTCTTGGCAGCCTCGCGCAACGCCTCGAATACCGCAACCGGTCCGAACCGCGTCTCCTTCGCGCGCATCAAGGAGCCGCTCGAAGTCCCGGACCTCCTTGCTCTGCAGACCAACTCGTTCGACTGGCTGCTGGGTAATGAGAGGTGGAAGGCCCGGGTCGAGGCGGCCCAGAAGGCCGGAAGTAAGAGCGTCCCGACACAGTCGGGGCTGGAGGAGATCTTCGAAGAGATCAGTCCGATCGAGGACTTCTCCGGGACCATGTCCCTGTCGTTCCGGGACCACCGGTTCGAGCCGCCGAAGTACTCCGTGGAGGAGTGCAAGGACAAGGACATGACCTACTCCGCCCCGATGTTCGTCACGGCGGAGTTCATCAACAACACCACCGGTGAGATCAAGAGCCAGACGGTCTTCATGGGCGACTTCCCGCTCATGACCCCCAAGGGCACCTTCATCATCAACGGCACCGAGCGTGTCGTCGTCTCCCAGCTGGTGCGTTCGCCCGGCGTGTACTTCGACCGTGCGCTGGACAAGGCGTCGGACAAGGACATCTACGGCTGCCGGGTGATCCCGAGCCGGGGTGCCTGGCTGGAGTTCGAGGT
>NZ_JBEZFD010000021.1:0-183853 GCF_040649235.1 Spirillospora sp. NPDC049024 | reverse complement strand
AAAATCCCGAAACACCCGGCAAAGAACCGC
This sequence comes from Spirillospora sp. NPDC049024, assembly GCF_040649235.1. Lineage (NCBI taxonomy): Bacteria > Bacillati > Actinomycetota > Actinomycetes > Streptosporangiales > Thermomonosporaceae > Spirillospora > Spirillospora sp. NPDC049024. The sequence goes on along the minus strand of NZ_JBEZFD010000021.1, from coordinate 183,823 downwards.
CGCCGCTCCCCATCACGCTCGCTGTACTGCACCGCCAGGAAACGCACCAGCGCCTGCGCCACCGTGAGTCTCATGAACGTCCCTCCGCCGAGGTGAGCGGCAGCCTCGGGTCGACCGGCTGCCCCTCCCAGGTGTCCCGGATCCAGGCGTGCGCCGGGTCGTCGCAGATGCGCCACGCGCGTTCCGGCGACGGCCCGGCCATCACGTTCAGGTAGTACAGGTCGTGCCCCGGCGGAGCCATCGACGGGCCGTGCCAGCCGTGCGGGATCAGCACGGCGTCGCCGCTGCGGACCTCCGCCAGCACGTCGATCGGACGTCCCGGCGACCCGTAGACGCGCTGGTAGGCCATGCCGTCCCGGGCGACCTCGAAGTAGTAGATCTCCTCCAGGACGGCCTCGTCCGCCGTCTGCTCGTCGTGCTTGTGCGGCGGGAACGACGACCAGCAGCCCGCCGGCGTGAGCACCTCGCACGCGATCAGCTTCTCGGCGAACGGGAACCCCTCCGGCGTCCCGAAGTTGTTGACCTGCCGGCTCGCCGACCCGGCGCCCCGCAGCTCGACCGGAACCGCCTCCGCGGGCCCGTAGCGCGGCGCGAGCCGCCGCTCGCACCGGGCGCCCGCCAGCGCGAACCGCCCGTGCCCCCGCACCGTCACCCGCGCGTCGCGCGGCACGTAGGCGAAGTCGCTGACCCGGGCGAAGACGTCCTCGCGCCCCTCCAGGGCGAACCTCTCACCGTCGCACTCGACCACGCACGACCCCGCCAGCGGCAGGACGATCATCTCGAACTCGCCGGAGCCGAACTCGTGCGACCCGCCTTCCGGGAGCTCCAGCACCCGCAGCGACGAGTACGCCCACCCCGCCGACTCGGGGGTGACGACCAGCCCGTACGGGGCCTCCGCGGCGGTTCCGGCGGGCAGGTGGTACTTCATCGCGGCTCCTTCAGCAGTTCGTCGACCTCGTCTTGGGTGGGCATCGCGTCGGAGCAGGCGATGCGGGACGCGACGATCGCCCCTGCGGCGCCCGCGAACCCGATGAGCCGCCGCAGGCCCCAGCCGGCGAGGAGCCCGTGGCAGACGGCGCCGCCGAACGCGTCCCCGGCGCCGAGTCCGTTGACCACGTCGACCTTGACCGGCGGTACCTCCACCACCTCGTCGGCGGTGGCCGCCAGGACGCCTTCCGGACCCATCTTCACGATGGCGAGTTCCGGGCCGCGGGCCAGGATCGCGCGGGCGGCGGCATGCGGCTCCCGCTCCCCCACGGCGACCTCGCACTCCTCCAGGTTCCCGACGGCGACCGTCGCCCGTTCCAAGGCAAGTCCTGCCCAGTGCGGAGCCTCTGAGGGGTCCTCCCACAGCATCGGCCTGTAGTCGAGGTCGATGACGGTCTGTCCGGGGTGCTCCCCCAGCGCGTTCAGGGTCGCCTCCCGGCTCGGCTCCTGCGAAAGGCCCGTGACCGTGGCCCAGACGATGCGCGCCGAGCGGATCGCGTCGAGGTCCAGCTCGTCCGGACGGATCTCCAGGTCGGGAGCCTTGGGGTAGCGGTAGAAGTACAGCGGGAAGTCGTCCGGCGGGAAGATCTCGCAGAAGGCAAGCGGTGTCGGCAGGCCGGGGACGGCGGTGACGTACCGGTCGTCCACGCCGTAGCCGCGGAGCGCCTTGTGGACGAACCGGCCGAAGGGGTCCTCACCCGTGCGCGTGATGACGGCGGCGCTGCGGCCGTACCTGGCCGCCGCCACGGCGACGTTGGTCGGGCTGCCGCCGAGGTACTTGCCGAACGATTCGACGTCCTCCAGCGGCGTGCCCACCTGGTCCGGGTAGACGTCGACGCTGACCCGCCCCATCGTGATGAGGTCGAACGTCATCGGGCCACCCCGGCGAGGTAGTCGAGGCTCCGGCGGACGTCGCCGTACGGCCCGGCGCCCGGCGCGGGCTCGCCGGTCAGGACGGTGTCCTGCTCCATCACCCACCAGCCTTCGTAACCGGCGATCTCCAAGGTGCGGATGATGTCGGGGATGTCGATGTCGCCCTCCCCTAGCGGCCTGTACAAGCCGTCCCGCACCGCGTTCGTGTACGTGACGCCGCCCTGGAGGACCCGTTGGGCAAGCTCCACGTCCACGTCCTTGAGATGGACGTGCGCTATGCGCGGCGCCGCGAAACGCGCCAGCCACACCGGATCGGTACCGCCGACCAGCAGGTGGCCTGTGTCGAGGCAGAGGGGGATGCTGCATCCGCCCAGCACGCGTTCGACCTCGTCGCGCCGCTCCACGACCGTCCCGACGTGCGGGTGCAGCGTGACGAGCCTGCCGCGGGCGGCGGCGCGCGCGGCGATCGCGTCCAGGTTCGCAAGCAGCACCGACCACGCCTTGGTATCGAGGACGGGACGCTCGTCGTATCCATCGAGGCCGGTCGCGGCTGCCAGGACGAGGACACCGTCGATGTCGTCCAAGGCTCGCTCGACCACAGGCATCGGATCGAAGTCGGAGTCGTGCAGCACGACTGGTACGAACGCCCCTACAAGGCCCAGCCCGAACGAGGCCAGCAGTTCGTTCCGCTCTTGCGCGGCCCTGGGGAGGAAGCCGTCCGGCCCCAGTTCGGTCGCCGCGAGACCGAGGTCGTGCATCTCGGCGAGCACTCGGCCCGGTTCCATCTGGTGGCCCCAGCCGGGCACCTCGCACACGCCCCAGGAGATCGGGGCCCCGGCGACCCTCACCGCCGCACCTCCTCGACGCCGACGATCCGGCCCTGCCGCATGGACAGCTCGCACGCCTCGGCGAGGTAGAACGCCTCCAGCGCCTCCTCCGGAGGGCACGGGTTGGCGCGGCGGCCCGCCACGACGTCCGCGAAGGCCCGCAGCTCTGCGTCGTAGGCGTCGGAGAAGCGCTCCATGAAACCGGCGTAGGGGGCCTTGGGCTGGTCCCCGTCCGGAAGCGCGGTCGCGGGCGTCCGGTCGTCCAGGCCGGCGATGACGCTGTCCTTGGACCCGAACAGCTCCAGCCGGGCGTCGTATCCGGCGGCGTTGTAGCGGGTGGCCGAGACCTGGCCCAGCGTCCCGTCGTCCAGGATGAGCAGGGCGGAGCCGGTGTCGACGTCGCCGGCCTCGCGGAAGAAGTCGTCGCCCCGGTTGGCGCCGGCGGCCATCACGCGGACGACCTCGCGGCCCGTGACGAACCGGATGAGGTCCAGGTCGTGGATGAGGCAGTCGCGGAACAGCCCGCCGGACGCGGGGACGTACTCGGCCGGCGGGGGCGCCGGGTCGAAGCTGCACGACCGGACGGTGTGCAGCCAGCCGAGCCGCCCGGACGCCAGGGCGTCGCGCGCCGCCGCGTTCCCCGCGTCGAACCGGCGCTGGAACCCGACCTGCACCGGCACGTCGGCGGCGGCTGCCGCATGGACGATTTGGAACGTTCCATTTAGATCGGAGGCGAGCGGTTTCTCGCAGAAGACGGGAGTTCGCGCGGCCACGGCCCGCTCCACCAGGCCCGCGTGCGCGTCCGTGGCCGCCGCGACGACCAGGCCGTCCAGTCCGGCGGAGAAGAGGCCGTCGACGGCGTCCAGGGCGGTGACCTCGGGCCGCCCCCCGCCCAGTCGCGCGGCGAGGTCGCGGGCGCGGCGCGGGTCGGCGTCCGCGACGACCACCGCCTCCACCTCGGGCAACTCTCGCAGCGCGGCGGCGTGGCGCGCACCAATGCGCCCCGCGCCGGCCAGTCCGATCCTCATCGATCCCCTCCCGGTCGGCCGTCAGGTGGAGACACCGAGTCTGATGGAGCGTTCCAGAAGCGTCAACGCCCCGGCTGTCCGCCTCTCCGGTAATGGAGTTGTCCGAAACCGAGCCGGGTACTCGGGACTCCGGCTGTCGCGGGGGTCATACCAAGCGCTAGTTTTGCCCTATGCGGATCTTCGTCACCGGCGCCTCCGGATTCGTCGGGTCCCATGCCGTGCGCGCCCTGCTCGACGCCGGGCACCGGCCGCGCGCGCTGGTCCGCGACCCGGAGAAGGCGGCCAAGGTCCTGCGCGCGGTGGGCGTCGACGCCCGGGACGTGGAACTCGTCCGCGGGGACATGCTCGACGAGGACCGCGTGGCCGAGGCGCTGCGGGGCTGCGACGCCGCGATCCACGCCGCCGCGGCGATCGGGGTGACCGGCGGCGCGGGCGACCTCGTGAAGGTGAACGTCCAGGGCACGCGCAACGTGGTCGGCGGGGCCGTCGCCCAGGGCCTGGCCCCGGTGGTCCACGTGTCGACGGTCGCGGTGTTCGTCCCGCCGTCCGGCCCGGTCATCACCGCGAGGGACGCCCTGGCGAGCCCGCGGACCGACTACGGCAGGTCCAAGCTCGCGGCCGAACGCTACGTGCGCGGCCTCCAGGAGGACGGCGCTCCGGTCACCATCGTCTACCCCGGCGGCGTGTGCGGCCCGAACCAGCCGACGCTGGACGCGCTGATGGAGGGCCTCGCCGCCGCGCTCGGCAAGGTGTGGCCGCTTCCGGGCGGCGGCGTCTCGGTCCTCGACGTCCGCGACCTGGGCGAGGCGTTGGCACGTTCCGTGGAGGCCCGGCAGGGGCCGAGCCGCTGGGTGCTCGGCGGCCACTACCTGACCTGGCCGCAGTACGCCGACCTGTGCGACCGGCTCACCGGGGTGCGGTGCCGCCGCGTCCGCGTCCCCAGCCGCGCCATGCTCGCGCTGGGCTCCGCCCTGGACGCTGCCAAGCGCGTCCGCCGCTTCGACTACCCGCTCACCCGGGACGCCGCCGAGTTCATGGTCACGCTGGTGCCGACCGACGACCGTCCCGTCCTGGACGCGCTCGGCCTCGCGCTGCGCCCCGTCGAGGAGACCGTCGCCGACGGCCTGCGCTGGCTGGCCGAGAGCGGACACCTGAACCCGCGCCGGGCCGGACGGCTCGCCGCCAAGGAGGCCCCGATGCCGACACTCGTCCAGCGCACGTTCGGACCCGTCTTCCACCGGGTCTCGGGCTCCGAGTGGTTCTCCAAGGTGGGGCCCAAGGTCGTCCCGCCCGTCGACCGGACGCTGCACAGGCTCACCGGAGGACGACTGCTGCTCGGCCAGCTCCTCGTGCCCAGCCTCGTGCTGACGACGACCGGCGCCGTCAGCGGGCTCCCCCGGCAGACTCCGCTCGCCTGCCTGCCCGACCGGGAGGGCGGCTGGTACGTCGTCGGCTCCAATTTCGGTCGCGAGAAGCACCCCGCCTGGACGGGCAACCTCCTGAAGAACCCGGAAGCCGAGGTCAGTTTCCAGGGCCGCTCCGTCCCCGTCACCGCCCACCTCCTGGACGACGTCGAGCGCAAGGAGGTCTGGCCCCGCCTCATCGCCGTCTGGCCCGTCTACGACCGCTATGTGGAGCGCACGGAACGGCAGCTGAGGGTCTTCCGCCTGACCCCGCGCTAACGGCCGCGGAGGGTCAGGGAAAGCCGCCGTCCGATGAGCAGATAGGCGAGCACGACACCGGCGACGTTGAGGATGACGTCGTCCACGTCGAAGGCCCGTCCCATCACGAACGCGCCCTGCACCGTCTCGATGGCCAGCGAGAGCATGCCGCTCACCAGGGCCAGCCGTACCGGGCCGCGGAGGGACGTCCAGACCAGGGGCAGGAGCACGCCGAGCGGCGCCAGGAGGATCACGTTGCCGCCCACCTGGAGGAGCGCGTCCTTGATGGGCTGGTCCATATAGAACCGGAGCGATCGGCCGGGATCGGTGTTCCCGCCGGCCTGGCCGTTGTCCCGGACGGGGGTCAGAGTGAGCTTGAAGGCGAAGTAGAAGAAAACACCAAGGAAGCCCAACGCGATGATCACGACCACCACGCGCAGGGCGACGACGTACCAGGGGACCCTCTCGCCCGCCGCTGCGGGCTGCCACATTTCCACCAACACTCGGCGCGGTCTCCCCAGATCGCCGCGGTCCATGCATGCCCGCGGGTTTTGGAATGACCGGATGGTCCATTTATGCCGAAATGCCCGCATGACACGGAAACGCCCGCGCCGGGACGAACCCGGCGCGGGCGTGCGCTCCGCTCCGATCAGGCGGCGACCGCGGTGGTGGCGGGCTCCAGGGCCAGGTCCAGCACCTCGCGGACGTCGCTGACGGCGAACACCGTCATCTTCTCGAGCACCTCGGCCGGGACGTCCTCGAGGTCCGGCTCGTTGCGCTTCGGCACGATCGCGGTGGTGATGCCGAGCCGCGACGCGGCCAGCAGCTTCTGCTTCAGGCCGCCGATCGGCAGCACCCGCCCGGTCAGCGACACCTCGCCGGTCATCGCCACGTCCGAGCGCACCGGCCGGCCCGACAGCAGCGACGCGAGCGCCGTCGTCATCGTGATGCCCGCGCTCGGGCCGTCCTTCGGGATCGCGCCGGCGGGCACGTGGACGTGCACGCCGCGGTCCTTCAGGTCGCCGACCGGCAGCTCCAGCTCCGCGCCGCGCGAGCGCAGGTAGCTGAGCGCGATCCGGGCCGACTCCTTCATGACGTCGCCGAGCTGGCCGGTGAGCGTCACGCCGGTGTCGCCCGTCTCCCGGTCGGCCAGCGACGCCTCGATGTAGAGGACGTCGCCGCCCGCGCCGGTGACCGCGAGGCCCGTCGCCACGCCCGGCACGCCGGTGCGGCGCTCGTTCCTGCTCAGCTCGACCTCCGGGGTGAACCGCGGCCGGCCGAGGTAGTCCTTCAGGTCCGCCGCGCCGATCCGGACGGGCAGCGCCGACTTGCCGAGCGCGACGTTGGCCGCGACCTTGCGCAGCACCCGCGCGATCGAGCGGTCCAGGGACCGGACGCCGGCCTCCCGGGTGTACTCGGCCGCCAGCAGCCGCAGCGCGTCGTCGCCGAAGGCCACCTCCGACGCCTCCATGCCGGCCTTGTCGAGCTGGCGCGGCAGCAGGTGGTCGCGGGCGATCGTGACCTTCTCGTGCTCGGTGTAGCCGTCCAGCTCCACCAGCTCCATCCGGTCGAGCAGCGGCCCGGGGATCGCCTCCACCACGTTCGCGGTGGCGAGGAACAGCACGTCGCTCAGGTCGAGCTCGACCTCCAGGTAGTGGTCCCGGAAGGTGTGGTTCTGCTCGGGGTCGAGGACCTCCAGCAGCGCCGCGGTCGGGTCGCCGCGGTAGTCGGCGCCGACCTTGTCGACCTCGTCCAGCAGGACGACGGGGTTCATCGTCCCCGCCTCGCGGATGGCGCGGACGATGCGTCCCGGAAGCGCGCCCACGTACGTGCGGCGGTGACCCCGGATCTCGGCCTCGTCACGGACGCCGCCCAGAGCGACCCGCACGAACTCGCGGCCCATGGCCCGCGCGACCGACTCGCCCAGGGACGTCTTGCCGACGCCGGGAGGGCCGGTCAGCGCCAGCACCGCGCCGCTCCTGCGCCCGCCCACGACGCCCAGGCCGCGCTCCTCGCGCCGCTTGCGCACGGCCAGGTACTCGACGATGCGCTCCTTGACGTCGTCGAGGCCCGCGTGGTCGGCGTCGAGGATCTCCCGCGCGCCCGCGATGTCGTAGGCGTCCTCGGTCCGCTCGTTCCAGGGGATGTCGAGGACGGTGTCCAGCCAGGTGCGGATCCAGCCGCCCTCGGGCGAGGCGTCGGACGACCGCTCCAGCTTGTCGACCTCCTTCAGCGCCGCCTCGCGCACCTTCTCGGGGAGGTTCGCGGCCTCGATCCGGGCCCGGTAGTCGTCCTCCTCGTCGGCCGGGTCGCCGTTCAGCTCGGCCAGCTCCTTGCGGATGGCCTCCTGCTGCTGGCGCAGCAGGAACTCGCGCTGCGTCTTCTCCATGCCCTCCTGGACGTCCTTGCGGATGGTCTCCGCCACGTCCAGCTCGGCGAGGTGGTCGCGCGTCCACCCGATCACCAGGGTGAGCCGCTCCACGAGGTCGACGGTCTCCAGGACCTCGATCTTCTGCTCGTCGGTGAGGTACGGCGCGTACCCGGCGTTGTCGGCCAGCGTGGACGGGTCGTCGATCTGCTGCACGACGTCCACGACCTGCCAGGCGCCCCGCTTCTGCAGGATCGCGCTGACCAGCCCCTTGTACTCCTTCGCCAGCTCCTGCGCGCGCCCGGAGGCGGGCGGCGTGTCGACCGGCGTCCCCTCGACCCACAGCGCCGCGCCCGGCCCGGTCGTCCCGATGCCGATCCGCACCCGCTGCACGCCGCGGACGACCGCGCCCGGCTCGCCGCCGGGCAGCCGCCCCTCCTGCTCGATCACACCGAGCGTGCCGATGCCGGCGTACTGCCCGTTCAACCTGGGCACCAGCAGCACCCGCGGCTTGGCCGCCGACCGGATGCCCGGCCCCTTGGCCTGCGCCACCGCCCGCGCGGCCTCGACGGCGGCCCGGACCTCGCCGCTCTCCGACAGGTCCAGGGGCACCACCATGCCGGGCAGAACGACCCCGTCGTCGAGGGGCAGCACCGGCAGCGTCAGGGTCTCGCTCATGCTCAGCTCCAAGTCAGTAGACCGACCCAACCACGGGTTGAGTCATACTCACTCAAGAAAACGGAGCACCAATTTGTTTCCGCAGCAACGTTCGCTCTCAGCGATCACCCGCGCCGCCCCGTCCGCCCCTGGCGCGGGCACGCCGCCGTGCGATCGCGAACCGGTTGTAAAGGGCGAACGTCGTAACTCGCATGATCAAGACCAGATTCCTGCGGCCGTGGCGGTGGGGGCGGGGGTGGCGGTGGGGTGTGTCGCTGGCCCTGGCCCCCGTCCTCGCGGTGTCGGCGGCCGTGGCCGTGGCGTACGGGAAGGCCGGGGGCTGGTACGGCGTCAACGTGATGCTGCGCCGGGGCGCCAGCATCTGGGTCGACGTCGCTCCGGACGATTCCCGGCTGTCCCCCGGCATCCGGTTGTCGCTGGCCGGGCGGCGCACGCCCGACGCGCCCGAACCGGTGCGCTGGCGCCAGGCCGCCGCGGGACTGGACGTCGCCGAGTTGCCCGTCCGGGTGGGCGGGCGGCCCGTGGACGCCCTGCTGCTCACCAGGATCGACCCGGCCCGCCACCGGTTCCGGGTGCTGAGCCGCCCGGCCGGCGACCGGGAGGTCGGCGACTGGATGGAGGCCACCGGAGCGGCCCTGGTCGTCAACGGCAGCTACTACGCCCGCGACGGGAGCCCGGACACCCCCGTCGTCAGCGACGGGCGCCGGCTCGGCCCCGCGTCCTACCAGGCGAGGCACGGAGCGTTCGTGGTCGGCGGGCCGGGCGGCGCCCGCCTGGCGGACCTCACCGGCACGGACTGGCGGCGGGTCACCGAAGGCGCGAGCCAGGCCATGGTCTCCTACCCGATGCTGCTGGGAGCGGACGGGCACGGCCGGACCGGCGGCCAGGACGAGCGATGGCTGGCCAACCGCAGCTTCCTCGGACAGGACGGCGCCGGGCGGATCATCGTCGGCACCACCCGGGACGCCTACTTCTCCCTGCCCTCGCTCGCCGCGTTCCTCCCCCGGTCGGGACTCGGCCTCCGCCTCGCCCTGAACCTGGACGGCGGACCGGTCGCCTGCCAGAAGGTCTCGGCCGGCGGCTACCGGCGCGACTTCTGCGGCCGTTACGAAACGGCCGTGCACGACGGCCGACTCCAGCTGCTGCGGCCCCTGGTCGACTTCCGCCGCAACGGCCTCCCGATAGCCCTCGTCGCGGTCCCCCGCTGAACCGCTCCCGCCCCGATCGCGAGCCCCACGACTTCCCGACGGAAAACCGCTTGCGGAAGGGACGGGGGCGTGCGAGGGTCGGCGCGGAGATCTTGGGTGCGCTTCGGGAGGTCGCGCGTGTACACCGCTAACGGCAAGGCCACGACCGGCGTCCCGGCGGCGAAGGGCGCGGCGGCCTAGAGGCCGGCACCGCTCCACGACGCCGGGACGGTTCCCGCGCGGGGGTTCGGCCCCGCGGTTCCCGCCTGCGCGGATCACGCGCGGGCGTCGACTCGACGTGGAGCATCCTTGTCTTCTTCCCTGCCCTCGGCGCACGCCCCTCTCGGCCGCCGAGTGATCTTCCTTCTGGCTCTGACCTGCGGCGTCGCCGTGGGGAACATCTACTTTCCGCAGGCGGTCAGTCCGCTGGCGGCGGCCGGACTGGGCGTGCCGCCCGACTCGGCCGCGCTGGTGGTGACCGCGGCGCAGTTCGGGTACGCGGCCGGGATCTTCCTGCTCGTGCCGCTCGGGGACCGGTTCCCGCACCGTCCGCTGATCGTGGCGATGCTCGCCGTCACCGGCGCGGCGCTGCTCTGCGCGGCGGCCGCGCCCGGGCTCGCGGTGCTGGTCGGCGCGAGCGCCGTGGTCGGGGTCGCGACCGTGGTCGCCCAGGTCATCGCGCCGATGGCGGCCGGGCTAGCGGCCGAGGACCGGCGCGGCGCGGTCATGGGAACGCTGCTGGCCGGCTCGATCGGCGGCATCCTGCTGGCCCGGACGTTCGGCGGGTTCGCCGCCGAGTGGCTCGGCTGGCGGGCCCCGTACCTGATCGCCGCGGCCGCCACGCTGGCGATCGCGGCCGCGCTGGCCGTCGCGCTGCCGGCGACCGTCCCGCCGTCGCGGCAGTCGTATCCGGCGCTGCTGGCCGCGCCGCTGCGGCTGCTGCGCGAGGAGCCCGAGCTGCGGCGGTCGTGCTTCTACCAGGCGACGGTCTTCGGCGGCTTCCAGGCCGTCTGGACGGGCGTCGCGCTGTACCTGACCGGCCCGGCGTACGGGCTCGGCGTCCAGGCGGTCGGCCTCCTGGCACTGGTCAGCGCGGCCACCATGGTCGCGACGCCCGTCGCGGGACGCCGGGTCGACCGGCGCGGCCCGGAACCGGTCACCCTCGTCGCGATCCTCGGGACGATCGCGTCCACCGGCGTCCTGGCGCTGGGCGGACTCGGGGGCGCGCCGGGGCTCGTGGCGCTCGGGGCCGGGACGCTGCTGCTGGACGTCGCGATGCAGTCCGGCATGATCGCGAACCAGGCGCGGATCTTCGCGTTGCGCCCGGACGCCCGCAGCCGCATCAACACCGCGTACATGACCTGCGCCTTCCTCGGCGGCAGCACCGGGTCGTGGCTCGGCGCCCAGGCCTGCACCCGGTTCGGCTGGACGGGCGTGTGCGTGCTCGTCGCCCTCCTGGCCTGCCTTGCGCTCGCCCGGCACCTGGCGCACCGGACTGCCCCCGCGGGCCTGCGGGGCAACGCCGAGGCAAAGGCGCCTTCGCGATCCTGATTCTTTGCCCGGGTGCCGGTTTACGCGCGCATGACGCGGGGGTACCTAACGCAACGAGATCGTGACGCAGGGTGAACGACAGGGTCATCGGGGCGGCAAAGCCCCAGGTCGACAGGCGGGAGGCGGCGGATGCGACGCAGCGAGTGCGCGACCCGGGCCGTCTCCGCGGCCCCTTCCCCGCGCGGCCCGGTCCGTACGGCCGAGAACGTTCGCGACGTACCGCTCCGCGGCCGGCACCGCCCCCCAGCGGCGGCCGCGGAGGCGGAGCGCGGCGACACACCTCGGGTCCTCGGCCGTACCGGACCGGCTCCGCGCCGACGTCCTCCCCTGGGCCCGGTGCCGCCCGCCCCCGCGGCACCGGCGCCCCCACCGGCCGGACCGGCCGCGGCGGTGGGCCGCGCCGCCGGTCCGGCCGCAGGCTTCCGGGCGCCGCGCAGGCGCCCTCCCCCGAGCGCCGGGCGAGCGCCCGCGTCCGGCGCGGCGTGGAAAGGAGGTGGGAACCAGAGCGGATCCGAACCGGCGTTGCGCCGGTGAACCCAGGCGGCCGGTACTCCGTCCGACCCCCGTCCCGGCCGCCCTACGCAGTAAGGGATCGCTGCGGAGCAGGGCCCGTGGAGGAGCGACACACTCCACGGGCCCCGCTCACAGCTTCTTGCGCCAGACCTGGCCGTGCACGACGTCGCCGAAGCGCTCCACCGGCGGCTCCTGCTCCTCCAGGACGAACCCGGCGCGCTCGTAGAGGCGGTGCGCGGGACGCTGGAGCGCCGTCGTCCACAGCATGATCTCGGCGTAGCCCGCCGCGGCGGCGAAGTCCACGCACGCGGCGACCAGCGCCGCCCCGACGCCCGTGCCTCGGGCCTCCGGTTCGACGTGCAGCAGCCGGAGCTGCGCGACGTCGTCCTCACGGCGGACGCAGAACACCGCGCCCAGCCGCTCCCCTCCCGACTCGGCGATCCAGGCGTTCTCCCTCTCCGGGTCGTGCCCGCGCACGTAGTCGGCGACGACGGAGGCGACGAGGGCCTCGTAGGTGCGGTCCCAGCCGCACTCGACGTCGTAGAGGGCGCCGTTGCGCTCCACCACCCAGCCGAGGTCGCCGGGGCGCAGCGACCGCAGGACGAAGCCGTCCCGGCGCGGACGCTCCCCGAGGACGTCCTGGACGGTGCGCATCGCGGCGAGCAGGCGGCGGCGGTCGGCCGGGTCCAGCCCGTCCAGCATCTCGCGGATCTCGGCGATGGAGCGCTCGTCCAGCATGGCGAACACCTCGCGGCCGCGCGGGGTGAGCCGGACGATCTGGCGCCGGGCGTCCCCGGGCGCGCGCTCGCGCGCGACGAGCCCGTCGGCCTCGAACCGGGCCAGCATCCGGCTGAGGTAGCCGGCGTCGAGGTCGAGGGCGCGGCGCAGGGCCAGCACCTCGCTGTCCTCCCGCTGCGCCAGCTCGAAGATCACGCGCGCCTCGGTGAGCGAGTACGGCGAGCGGACGAGTCCCTCGCCGAGGACCCCGATGACGCCGGTGTAGAAGCGGTTGAACGCGCGGACCGTGCCGACGTCCTCCCGGGTCGCCTTCATACCCGCCCCTCCTAACGTTTGACTGAGTCAAACATTAGGCGACGGAGCGGCCGCGCACCAGTCCCCGGGGACGGTCAGACCTTCGCCTCGGCCTCCGCGGGCCGCAGCGCCCGCGCGTCGCGGACCACGCTGCGCTCGACGAAGAAGGTCATCAGCGGCACCACCCCGCCGAGCACGATCACGACCATCCGGCTCAGCGGCCAGCCCGTGCGCCGCCACAGGTCGAAGGCGGCCACCAGGTAGACCATGTAGAGGAAGCCGTGGACGGGCGCCACGATGCCCGCGAGCGCCGGCATGTCGGTGGGCCCGTACTTGAGGATCATGCCGATCGTCAGCAGCACCAGCAGGGTGCCGACCACCAGCGCCAGGATCCGGTACCTGGTCACCGCGCCTTCCACAGCAAACGCACCTTTCGTTCAGCGGCCCATCGGGGCGGGGTGTGCGGGACGCGGGTCAGCCGCGCCCGCGGCTCTCGGAGTTGAGCCGCGCGAGGTAGCGGTTGTAGGCCGCGAGCGCGGGGTCCTCTTCCTCCTGCTGCCGGATGATCTCCCGCTTGACCTCGGCCTCCGCGGGCTCCTCGATGGTCTGCGGGGCGGGCCGCACTCCGGCGCGCTCGTCCCGGATCATCTTGACCCACATCACGATCACGAAGATCGCGAAGATCGGCCACTCGAACGTGTAGGCCCAGCTGCGGTCGTTGCCGCCCTGGGCGCGGTCGAACTGCCACCAGCCGAAGCCGATGAACGCGCCGCACAGCACGATCGCGAGCGCGTGCAGCCCGAGCCAGCCTGGGGTGAGGAACCGTCGCACGTCAACGAGCCTACCCCCGCCCGCGCGAACCGCGTCCCCGGCCCCGCTCCGGCGCGCGGACGATCAGGACGGCTCCGGTCCCGTGTAGACCGCGCGGGGGCGCAGCGGGCCGCGCCGGCCGTACTCCTCCAGCGCGTGCGCGAGCCAGCCGGCGGTGCGGGCGACGGCGAAGACGGCCTCGCCGGCCCCCGGGACGAGCCCCGCGACCGCGCCGAGCGTCGCCAGGGAGAAGTCGACGTTGGGTGCGGGGAGGCGGCGCCGGGCGGCCTCGTCTAGGACGGCCTCCGCGGCGGCGAGCCGGTCGTGGCCGGGCGCCGCGGCGCGGACGAGGTCCATCAGCAGCGCGGCGCGCCCGTCGCCGGACTTGTAGACGGCGTGCCCGAACCCGGGCACGCGCTCGCCGCCGCGCAGCCGCTCCCCGATCGCGCGGGACGCCGACGCCGGGTCGGAGACCTCGGCGAGCAGGCGTTCCGCGCCGTAGGAGGCGCCGCCGTGCAGCGGCCCGCTCAGGACCCCGAGGCCGGACGCGACGACCGCGTAGGGGTCGGCGCGCACGGACGCGGCGACCCGCGCCGCGACCGTGGACGCGGCCAGTTCGTGGTCGGCCAGCAGGATCATGGCGGCCTCGAAGGCGCGCAGCAGCCCGGCGTCCTCGGGCGGGCGCGGGCACAGCCGGTTCCAGAGCCGCTCGGCGACGCGCTCGGCGCCGGGGGCCCGGTTCGCGGCGGGCAGGGCCTCGACGAGACCGGCGATCAGCGCCCGGCCGGTCGCGGTGACGCCCTCGGGGTCGAGGTGGTGGCGCAGCGGATCGGTCGCGGCGAGCGCGGCGACGATCAGGTGGAGCCGGTCGAGCGGAAGGAGGTCCGGCGGCAGCCCGGACTGGGCCGCGACGGCGGCGGCGACGCCGTCCGCCCTGGCCCGCCAGGGCTCCTCGCAGGCGTCGCGGCCGTGCCACAGCCATCCGGCGACGTCCTCGAACGCCCGGCTCCCGGCCATCTCCAGGACGTCGCGGCCCCGGTAGTAGTGCCGGTCGGCGCCGAGCGCGGTGATCGCCGACTCGATCGCCAGCTCGCCGGGGCCGGGCGGGCGGCGGGGCCTGCCGCGCCTGGCGAGCTCCTCCACCTGGGCGGCGTCGAACAGGCTCCGGCGGCCGTCCGGCGCGTGCCTGCGCCGCAGGACGCCCCGGCTCACGTACGCGTACAGCGTGGCGGGCTTCACACCGAGGCGTTCGGCCGCCGCCTTGGCGTCGATCCACCCGCTGAGCTGCTCTTCCTCCGCCATCCCGCTCCCCGAATATTGATTTTCATCAATATTGATACATATCGTTGCCGGTGTCAATCTGAGGCCATGCCACAGATTCACTTCCTGGACGTCACCAACCGCGACGGCGTCCAGACGGCCCGGACGGGCCTGTCCAAGTTCGGCAAGACGATGGTCAACTTCTACCTGGGACGGCTGGGCGTGGCGCAGTCGGAGATCGGCTTCCCGTTCCTGTTCCACGAGGTCCCCTACGTCCGGGCGCAGATCGCCCTGGCCGAGGCGGGCGCGTTCGGGGACCTGCGCCTGTCGGGGTGGTGCCGGGGCGTCCCCGCGGACGTCGAGAAGGCCGTGCGGGTGCGGGCCGGGGAGACCGGGCTCGCGCACTACAACCTGTCCATCTCGACGTCCGACTACATGATCGCCAACAAGTTCCGGGGCCGGCTCGACCGCGACGCGATCATCCGGGAGACGGTCGCGGCGGTCCGCGCGGCCAAGGCTGGCGGCGCGCGGACGGTCGGGGTCAACGCCGAGGACGGCTCGCGCACCGACGACGGGTTCCTCACCGAGTTCGCGCTCGCCGCGAAGGAGGCCGGCGCCGACCGCGTCCGGTACTGCGACACGATCGGCGGCGACACGCCGGAGCGCATCAGGGAGCGCTTCGCCGAGCTCGCCTCCGCCACGGCGATGCCGGTCGAGACCCACTGCCACAACGACCTCGGCATGGCCGTCGCCAACTCCGTCAGCGGCGCGCTCGGCGACCTGGAGGCCGGGCAGGACGCCTGGATCAACACGTGCGTGAACGGCATCGGCGAGCGTTCGGGCAACGCCGACCTGCTGTCGACGATCCTCGCGTTCCGGCACGGCTTCGGCCTTGAGGGGCGCGCCGAGTTCGGCGATCCGATCGACCTGGCGTGGGCGCGGCGGTTCGCGCTGTGGGCGAGCTACGCGTTCGGCCAGCCGCTCCCCTACAACCAGGTCGGCGTCGGGCGGAACGCGTTCGCGCACGAGTCCGGCATCCACGCCGACGGCGCGTTGAAGGACCACGGCAACTACGAGCTGTACGACGAGGCGACCCTCGGCCCCTTCCCGGCGGACTGGCACGCCCGTCCCGGACGCGTCGTGCTGACCGGCGAGTACGGCGGCAAGGCGGGCTTCCGGCACGTGATGGACGGCCTCGGCGCCGAGCCCGCCGACGAGGACCTCGCCTTCCAGCTCGTCCAGCTCTGCAACGCCCAGACGGGCCGTCCCCTGACCGACGACGAGCTCCGCCTCATCGCCGCCTACCCGCGGGAGCTGGCGCTGCTCTTCCCCGGTCAGCTCCCCTGATCGCGGATCCGCTCTGATTTGTCGGTACTTAGCCCTACGTTTCCCGGCATGGCGAGCAGCACGGTGGCGGCAGGGGCCGCGCAGTCGTACCGGTACACGAGGCCGTCCGGCCTGGACGAGGGGCTCCTGGGGCTCTCCACGTCCGGCGGGACGACGAGCAGCGGGCCGCAGGCGAACCCGCACTTCTTCAGCGGCGTGCTGACGCAGGCGGCGCCCGCGGCGGCCGGCCTGCTCGCGCTGGCCGACGTCGCCCAGACGAGGTACCACCAGCCGCGTCCCACCGCGTTCCGGGATCCGGTCGTCACGTGCAGCGGCGACCGGATCCGGATGGAGTCCTTCTCCGCCTGCGGCGGCGTGTACGCGCGGCTGGACGTCCTCCAACCGGCACTGGACGGCGAGGTCCACGAGCGCGGCACGACGAACGTGGACGTGAACGGGCCCCTGCGCGAGGCGCTCGCCCGGGTGGGCGGGTCCGATCCGCTGCACCTGGCGGTCGGCGCCGGGGAGATGGCCGTCACCACGCTGGACGGGGCCGTGGTGGAGAAGAAGGTCCCGCTGCCCGACCGCTGGCTCCGGGGCTTCGCCGAGGTCCAGGTCATCACGGCCGGGTTCGACCCGCGCGGGGAGCTGAGCGCGGCCGACGCGGTGCGGTTCCTGCGGTCGCTGCCGCGCGGGGGGCGCGAGCCGCTGTGGGCGGTCCCGGCGGGCCGGACGCTGCGGGTCGCGGCGCGCCCGTCCCCCGGCGCGGTCTGCCTGGCCGGACCCGACCGGCTCCGGACGATGCAGCCGCTGCTGCGCTTCGCGAAGGCGCTGCGCGTCTACGGGCCGCCCGTCACCGCCCGGAGCGGACCGGTGACGAGCGTCTGGGAGCTGGAGCTGCCCGGCATGCGGTACGTCCTGACGCTGTCGCCGCAGCACTCGCGCGGCTTCTCCGGGGAGGGCGCCGTGCTGGACGCCGTCTCGACCGACGAGGCGGCGGCGGACGCCGACCTGCTCGGCGCGCTGCTGTCCTTCGAGCCGCGGGTGGAGCCGGGCCTGCTGGCCGAGCGGTCGGGGCTCACCCCCGCGCGGACGAAGGCGGCGCTGGTCCAGCTCGGGACGTCCGGCCGCGTCGGCTTCGACGCCGCCGAGGCCGCGTTCTTCCATCGCGAACTGCCCTACGACCCGGCGCGGGTGGCCGACCTCAACCCGCGGCTGCGTTCGGCGCGCGCGCTGGTCGCGGAGGGCGCGGTGCGGTTCACCGCCGAGGACGCGGCGGTCGTCCTCAGCAACGGAGGCGAGCGCCGGGTCCGCTTCGACGGCGACCGTGCCACCTGCACATGCCCGTGGTGGTACGACCATCGGGGCGAGCGCGGCCCGTGCAAGCACGTCCTCGCCGCCCGGATCGTCCGCCGCGAGAGCGCTGTGGAGGCCGTCCGATGAGGGCCCCGGACGACTTCCAGAAGGCGATCGACGCCGGCGACCTGGCGCAGACGGTGCGCCTGGTCGGCGAGCTCGACGAAGCCGGCCGCCGCGCCGTCGCGAAGGACCTGCCCGACCGGCTGAAGGCGATGCGCGCCGCGACGGAGTACGGCTGGCTGGACCGCGAGACGTTCGGGCCGCTGCTGGTCCTCGGGGCGGGCACGTTCGGCGGTGCCGCGGCCGCGGCCGCGTGGCTGTGCCGCCGGGAGCTGCGGCTGTGGTGGACCCGGGACGACTTCGCCGACTTCCGCGGGGCCCTGTGCGCGGTCACCGCCGCGCGCCCGGACGAATGGCGCGCCGACGTCGCCCACCGCGTCGCCGCCCGCATCCGCGTGTCCGGCGGCGAGCGGGCACAGTGGCACATCGCGGCGGCCCTGGCCGAATCGGCCGGGACCGTACCGGACTCAGACGGTTTCGTCGTCGGCTGGGTGACCGGGCGCGCCCTTCCCCGGGCCGACGACCCGTTCCTCGACGTGCTCGCCCCGAGGCTGTTCGAGGTCGATGCCGTTGGCGGCGCCCTCGCCGAGGACGAGGCGAGACTCCGGTGGGACAAGGCGCGCAAGGTCACCTGGGCCGGCACCCTTGCCGCCATGGCCCGAGCCGGGCGGCTTGACCGCACCAGCCTGCTGGACGGCTGCGTCAGCCGCTTCCTTCGCGGCGGCACCGCCCGCGACCTGCGCTGGTTCATCGCGCTGCACGACGCCCTGGAGCCGACCGACGACGAGACGGCCGCCCGCGCGCGCGACTACGTCCGCCTGCTCCCGGCCGCGCCCTCGACCGTCGCCGGCCTCGCCCTGCGCCAGGTCCGCCGGGCCGACGACCTGGGGCGCCTCGACGCCGGGCTGTTCGACGAGGCCGCGGGCGCGCTGCTGTTCCGGCCCGAGAAGAAGCTCGTCCAGGCCGCGCTGACCTGGCTCGACCGCACGGCCCGCAAGCGCGGCCGGGTCGACGCCACGCTGCGCGCCGTCCCGGCCGTCTTCGCCTCGGACACGCTCGACCTGCGCGAACGCGCCATGGCGATCGCGGTCAGGCACGCGGGCCACGCGAGCGAGGCCGTCCACGAGGAGATCCGCGCCGCCGCCGTCGACCTGCCGGCCGTGCTGCGCGAGCCGATCGCGGGGGCGTTCGGCGAGGTCGAGGCGGCGGCCGCTCCCGAGCCGTTCCCCGGCCCGCCGCCCTTCACCCCGCGCGAGGCACCGGCCCCCATCGGCTCCCTCGCCGAACTGGCCGAGGAGTTCGCGGTCCTGTCGCGGGCCGGCGAGGAGTGGCGCACGTCCGAACGCTTCCTGGCCGCGCTCGTCGAGTTCGCCTACCGCGACCCGGAGGGGACGCGCGCGGCGCTCCGGAAAACCGCCGCCGACCTCGCGCACTGGATCCTGGACGGCGATGACCACGGGTATTGGCGCACCCATGTCCGGGCGAGCTGGATCGCGTTCCCGGTGCAGAGCCTCCTGCGTCCGCCGAGGTCGCACGGCCTTGTCGAGGCGCTCGCCTCCCTGCTGAAGGGGCGGTCGCGCAAGGCCGGGACGGTCTTCGAGCCGCAGATCGAGCGCTTCCTCACCCTGCGCAGGCACGAGATCGCGTCCGCGGTGGGGAAGGTGCCCGTCCTCCTCGCGACCCCGACCGAGGGCAGCGGCCACGTCGACCCCGGCGTCCTGGTCGCGCGGCTCGAGAGGATCGAGGCGGCGGGCGCCGAGCCGGGGCGCGCCGACCTGATGCAGGCGATGCTGCGCGTGCCCCGCGAGATCGACCCGGCCGCCGCGGCGCGCGCGGGACGGCTGGAGTCCAAGGCCGGCCAGACCCTCGCGGCGTGGCTGGCGGGCGGCGGGCTCGCCGACCCCGCCGTCGAGTGCGCGGTCCTCGACGAGCCCCTCGCGAGCGTCCGCGGCCGGACGATGCGGCTGCCGAGCCGGGTCCTGTCCACGGTGGAGGTCGCCGGCGACTCCGACATCGCCCACCTGTGCGCCTTCCCCGAAGCCGGCTGGACGGACTTCGGGACGCCCGGCCGCTTCAAGTCCAGGGTCTTCTGGCCGTCGGTCCTGCCGTCCCACCGCGAGGTGGCCGCCGCGCATCTCGTCCCCCACCTGCCGGGAACGGACGAGATCGACCTGGACCAGGGCGCCGTCATGCTCGACCTGGCGGAGGCCGACGGGCCCACGGGCGCGGCCACCGGGACGCTGCTCGCCCACGTGCTCGCCCACCGGAGCGAGAACGAGCGCGCCGACGCGGTCGAGGCGCTCCTCGTCCTCAGCGCCCGGGGCGCCCTGCCCGCCGCCGAGACGGGAACGGCCCTCGGACGCCTCGCCGCGCTGAAGCGCCTCGTCCTCCCCCGAGCCGTCAAGGCCCTCACGGCCGCCGCCGACGGCGGCGGGCACTCCGACGTCTGGACGATCCTCGCCGCGGCGCTCCCGCACGCGCTGCCCGCCCCCGGCGAGCGCGCCGCGACCGGCATGCCCGACCTCCTCGCCCTGGCGACCCGCCTGGCGGAGGCGACCGGCGCCAGGGGCGTGATCCCGGCCGTCCAGGACGTCGCGGCGCGCGGCGGCTCCAGCCGCCTGGTGAAGGAGTCCGCCCGCCTGCACCGCACGCTCGCAACGTGAGGGCCCGCGGCGGTGTTGACCCGAGTACCGGTGTTGACGGAAGCGCCGGTCCGATATGGGACGCTGAGCCCGGCGGGAAGGAGCGCTGAACAATGACCGAGACCCTTGCGTTCGGCACGGTCGACACCGTGCTCGGCCGCCTGCTCGTCGCCGAGACCGAGACGGGCGTCGTCGCGCTCCACTTCCACGACACCCCGGCCGCCCGAGCCCGCACCGCCAAGGCGGCCGGGCTGCCGGTCGTGGACGCCCCCGGCCGCCTGGCCCCCGCCCTGGCGGCGCTGCGCGACTACTTCGCCGGCGACCTGAAGCACTTCGAACTGCCCATCGACTGGCGGCTCACGTCCGACGTCCAGCGGCAGGTGCTCTCGACGCTGTACGAGACCGTCCCGTACGGGCGGGTCCTGACCTACGGCGAGCTGGGAGAGCGCAGCGGCACCGGCGTCCACGCCCAGGTCATCGGCCAGGTGATGGGAAGCAACCCGATCCCCCTGATCGTCCCGTGCCACCGCGTCGTCGCCTCGAACGGCCTCGGCGGCTACAGCGGCGGCTCCGGCGTGGAGGTCAAGCGCTGGCTCCTCACCCTCGAAGGCTCCGTCCCCGCCACCCTCGACTGGGACATCACCCGGGGTCCGTGACCACCTGCCGCGCTAGGCGGGCGTCTCGGCGTAGGTGACGCCCGTGAGGGCCTCGGACACCTCCCAGAGGCGCTCGCCCAGGCCGGGCTGGTCCGCCTGCTTGGGCGTGGCGACCTTGGCCGGGGCGCCGCGGTACTGGAACAGGCGGGGCCCGTAGCAGGCGCCGCCGCGCACGTCCGGCGCCGTCGCGGCGTAGAGGGACGGGAGCGCGCCCGCGGCGGCGGACTGCGCGAACACCGCGTTGCCGAGTCCCGTGGCCTTCTCCATGAGGCTGCTGCCCTGCATGCGCGGCCCCGTCTGCTGGAGGTTCGTCGCGGCGTACCCGGGGTGGGCGGCGACGCTGGTCACCTCGGGGACGCGCCGGTCCAGTTCCTTGGCGAAGACGAGGTTGGCGAGCTTGGCCTGGCCGTAGGCCGCCCACTTGCGGTACCGGCGCTCGCCCTGCAGGTCGTCGAAGTCGAGGCGGCCCGTCCAGGCGAAGGCCGAGGTGACGGTCACGACGCGGGCGGACGGGGCGGCGCGCAGCGCGGGAAGCAGGAGCCCGGTCAGCGCGAAGTGGCCCAGGTGGTTGGTGCCGAACTGCATCTCGAAGCCGTCGGCGGTGGGGCGGCGCGGGATCGCCATGACCCCGGCGTTGTTGACCAGGATGTCGAGCGGGGCCTCGCCGTGCCGGGACGCGAAGTCCCGGACGGACGCCAGGTCGGCGAGGTCCAGGGAGGCGAGGACGAGATCGGAGTCCGGCGCGGCGGCCTTCATCCGCTCGACGGCGGCCTGGCCGCGCTCGGCGCTGCGGCAGGCCAGCACCACGGAGGCGCCGTGCCGCGCGAGCTGGAGCGCGGTGTGGTAGCCGATGCCGCTGTTGGCGCCGGTCACGATCGCCCGCCGCCCGCGCAGATCCGGGATGTCGCGGGCCGTCCATCCGCCCATGGGGGCACCTCCACGTCATATCGCGAACCCACAAGCTAGACGCGCCATCGAATAGGAGGCAACGCCTCCGCGCTGTGGCGCGATTCACACCCGGACGCATGCCCCCGCTCGCCGAGACCACGCCCGCGCAGTCCCCTCGTCACTGACCGGGAGGCCGCCCCAGAGCACGTCTGCGCTCCGCGCATGCCGAACCCGCGCACGGACCCTGTCCGTGCGCGGGAGGCGGTCCCTGCACGGGACGCGGCCCGTGCGCGGGAGGCGGTCCCTACACGGGACGCGGCCCGTGTGCGGGGACGCGGCCCGTGCGCGGGGACGCGGCCCGTGCGCGGGGACGCGGCCCGGCGCGGGGAGCGGGTGGTCAGGCCGGGAGGGTCTTCTCGATGGCGGCGACGACCTCGGCGGACTCCGGCTCGGTCTGGGGCGCGAAGCGCGCCGCGACGGCGCCGTCCGGGGCGATCAGGAACTTCTCGAAGTTCCAGCGGATGTCGCCGGTGTGGCCCTCGGCGTCCGGGACGTCGACGAGCTCGCGGTACAGCGGGTGGCGGCCCTCGCCGTTGACCTCGACCTTCTCGGTCATCGGGAAGGTGACCCCGTAGGTCGTCGAGCAGAACTCGGCGATCTCCTCGGAGCTGCCGGGCTCCTGGCCCATGAACTGGTTGCAGGGGACGCCGAGGACGGTGAAACCGCGTCCGGCGTACGTCTCCTGCAGCTTCTCCAGGCCGGAGTACTGCGGAGTGAGGCCGCACTTGGAGGCGACATTGACGATCAGCACGGCCTTGCCCCGGTACTGCCCGAGGTCCGCGGGTCCGCCCCGCAGGGCCTCGATCTCTACGTCGAAGACAGACATGTGGCCGATCCTAGGAGATCGCTCCGCGGATCGGCCCCGTCCACGCCGTCGATGCCGGCGGCGGCCGGGGTGCCCGCGCCGCCGGCCGCGCTCACGCGCCCAGGGCGCCCGTCACTTGCCCAAGGCGTTCACGAAGGCGGCGAGCTGGTTGCCCGCGTTCCCCAGCTGGTCGAAGGCGTTGTTGACCACTCCTGCCGCATCCGTCGGTGAGCTCAGCAAGTAGAAGATGACGAAGGCGATCGCCACATAGCGGAGGTTCTTCTTCATCCGTAACGCCGTCCCTGTTTGTAGCGCGCGACACAATCGACCCGATCCCATTGTGCCCCGCCGCGTCTGCCCGCAAAGCGCGATTTTACTGTGACGCGCGGGCAACCGCTTGGTGGCGTCCCGTTGAGAACCCCCGCACCGGCGGGGGATGGCGCCGGAGAGCCGGCCGTCAGTTCGGAATGGCGCTCATGAACTGCGACAACGACTCGGCGGCGTTCCCGAGCCCGCTCAGTGCGTTGTTGACGAGGTGCGCCGCCCCCTGGGGGCGGCTGATGACGTACCACGCCACGAAGGCGATGGCGGCGACCTTCATGTACTTCTTGTTCACTACGACCACCCTCTGCACTGGATCACTTACTCTCCGTGATTCCCCAGGGTGGCCGATGAGAGATCAAGAGGGGACAAAGGGCGGGTCAGGTCCCCTTGGCGTGCCGGGCGAGGTAGTCGATGTAGAAGGGCCGCAGCGCGTCCGCCATCTCGCCCTCTCCGGCGTGCGTGAACTCCTCCAGCAGCGACAGGCCGTGGAAGAGGTCGAACTCGGCCCGGTCGACCTCACCCGTGGCCGCCGCGGCGGCCGGGATGGCGCGCAGCAGGTCCCACAGGAAGCCGACGTCGTGCCGCTCCTTGGCGAGACCCATCGCTCGCTCGTACAGCTCCTTGGACGTCAACTCGTCCAGGTTCCCGCCGTCTGGCGTCGCTTCGGACATGCCCCGACTCTATTGCAGCGCCCGACCCGTCACTCCGCGCCGGGCGCTGCCCGTCACTTCGTGATGACGTTCGGCGGGATCTCCTGGTCCTGCTTCAGCGCGCCGAACAGCGTGGACGCCTTGGACCTGTCCCACGTGATGTAGGAGCCCGCAGCGGCCGAGCTGCCGCTGCCGCCGATCGGGACGGTGGTCGTCACGCCGCTCCCGCCGCTGACGCCCTTCATCGCCCACATCATGCGGACCAGGTCGTACAGGTGGTCGCCGTCGTCCACCAGGAAGTTGCTGGTGGCGTTCATGGCCAGCGGGACGCTGCGGAACGGGTTGAGCATCGTGCCGGGGCTCGTCGCCTTCTTCATCAGCGCGCCGAAGAACTGCCGCTGGTGCTCCACGCGTTCGAGGTCGGCGCGGGCGAAGGCGCGGGTCCGGACGTAGCCGAGCGCCTGGCCGCCGTTCAGCGTCTGGCACCCGGCCTTGAGGTTCAGCCCGGCCTTGCGGTCCTTGATGTTCTCCTTGACGCAGATGTCGACGCCGCCGACGGCGTCCACGACGCCCACGAAGCCGCCGAAGCCGATCTCGGCGTAGTGGTCGATGTGCAGCCCGGTGGCCTTCTCCACGGTCTGGACGAGCAGCTTGGGGCCGCCGAAGGCGAAGGCGGCGTTCAGCTTGTTCGAGCCGTGCCCGGGGATCGGGAGGTAGGAGTCGCGCGGCAGGCTGATGAGCGACGTCCCGCCGGAGCCGTAGTGCAGCAGCATCATCGAGTCGGTGCGGCGCCCGGAGGCGAATCCGGTCGCGAGGCGCTTCTGGTCGTCCTTGGACAGGCCCTCGCGGCTGTCGGACCCGACGATCAGCCAGTTCGTGCCCGGGGTGTCGGCGACCCGGCCCGGGTAGTCGACGAGGACCGACTCGCGCTTCAGCCGGGAGTCCAGGTAGAAGTAGCCGCCGACGACGACCACCAGGAGCACGGCCAGCAGGGCGCCGAGCACGCGCGGCCAGCGCCGCCGGCGCCGCCGCCGGTAGGGCGCGCCGCCGTAGGGGCCGCCCTGCTCGACCCGTCCCCCGGCGAGCTGGTCGCCTGCGTACGGGTCGTCGTACGGGTCCTCGTAGGTGTCCCGCCCGTAGGCGGCGTGGTGGTGCTCCGCGCGTGCGGAGTGGTCTCTGCTGCGCGCCACGCGGCCGCCCTCCTTACGTGTCCGGCCGTCCGGCCAGCCGTCCGTCATGGCGTAGACCCTAGACAACCCGGGCGCGCGGCGCGTCCGTCCGGCGCATGATTGTCCACACCCACAAATCACCGCCCTCTGTGAGAAAAGAAGCGGACATCGTCCCCCTAAGGGCGCACACTGCCCGTGGCCGGTAGTACGCGCGGAGGGGCGGCGCATGGGCACACGACGGCTTTCTCCCAGGGGATCCAGGCCGCGCCGGACGTTCCGGCGCCGCCGCCACCGCCCGGAGGCGGTCCCCGACCAGGGGTTCCCCGAGGTGATCCTCACCTGGCACGCGAAGGACAGGGAACTCACCGAGACGGGGATGGCCACGATCGCGCGGCGGCTCCCGTCGATGATCGTCCAGGCCGCGGGGCTGGCCTGGCGGGCGAGCCGCGCCGACGCGCTCGCGACCGTCTCTCTCAACATCGCCGCGGGGTTCTTCACCGCGTTCTGGCTGCTGGCCACGACCGGCGTGCTGACCGCGCTGTTCAGCGAGGCGCCGACCCCCTCGCGGGTCCGCGACGCCCTGCCGTCGCTGGCGATGGTCGCGGGGGCGGTGGCGCTGCGGGCGGGGCTGCTGGCGGGCGCGGGCTGGGCGCAGTCCCGGCTGGAGCCGCAGGTGGAGCGGCTGGTCGAGCTGCGGCTGTACGAGACGACGACCGCGGTGGACCTGACCGCGCTGGACGACTCGGACTTCCTGGACGACCTGAAGCGGGCGGAGGGGCGCGGCATGATGTCGGCGCCCCAGGTGGTCCGGCACGCCGTGGACGTCCTGACGGGCCTCATCGGCATGGTCGCGGCGGCCGGGACGCTCGGCGTGCTGCATCCGATCCTGCTGCCGCTGCTGCTCCTCACCGCCGTGCCGGAGGGCTGGGCGTCGGTCCGCAGCGCGCGGATGCGGTACCTGATGATGCTCTCGCTGATCGGGGTGACGCGCCGCAAGTGGATCCTGTCCGACCTGATGGTGGAGCGGCGGCACGCCGCCGAGGTGCGCTCGTTCACGATGCGGCGCTTCCTGCTGGACCAGTACGACCGGTCCGCCTCCCACCAGCGGCGGGTCGAGCTGGACGTGGCCCGCAGGCAGACCGTCGTGAAGGTCACCGGAGACGTGGGCAAGGGCGTGGCGACGGCGCTGGTCTACGTCGCGCTCGGCGTCATGCTGTGGAAGGGGGCGGTGCCGCTGGCGGTCGCGGGCACGGCGGTCCTCGCGATCCGCTCGGGCCAGTCGTCCCTGGCCAACCTCGTGTTCGCGGTCAACCGGTGCTACGAGGAGGGCCTGTACTTCGGCGACTACCTGGCGTTCTGCGAGGCCGCCGAGCGGCGCATCCCGCGCCGCGCGCTGCCCGCCGCCGCGGCGGAGCGGCGCGCGCGGCTCCCCGACGACTTCGGGCTGATCAGCGTCCGGGACGTGGAGTTCACCTACCCGGGCGCCGAGACGCCGTCCCTCAGGGGCGTCTCGCTGGACCTGCGCAAGGGCGAGGTGGTCGCGCTCGTCGGCGAGAACGGCTCCGGCAAGACGACCCTCGCCAAGATCATGGCGGGCCTGTACGACCCGGACGCCGGCGAGGTGCGCTGGGACGGCGTGCCGCTGGCGGAGGTGGACCCGGCCGAAGTGTGGGACCGCATCGCGGTCATCGCGCAGGAGTACACGCACTGGCCGATGACCGCGCGGCAGAACATCACGATGGGCCGCGGCGGCGAGCCCGCCGAGGGCGGGGACGAGGACCCGGCGATGCTCGGCGCCGCCCGCGCCTCCGGCGCCGACGAGGTCGTCGCCGGGCTCGCCCTCGGGTACGGCACGCTGCTGGACCGCCGGTTCAAGGGCGGCGCGGAGCTGTCGGGCGGGCAGTGGCAGCGGCTCGCCGTGGCCCGCGGGTTCTACCGGGACGCGCCGCTGCTGATCTGCGACGAGCCGACCGCCGCCCTGGACGCCCGCGCCGAGCACCAGCTGTTCGAGCGGATCCGCACGCACGCCGACGGCCGGACCGTCCTGCTCATCACCCACCGGCTCGCCAGCGTCCGCTACGCCGACCGGATCTACGTCCTGGAGCACGGCGAGGTGATCGAGGAGGGCGGCCACGCCGCGCTGATGGCCCGTGGCGGCCTCTACGCCGACCTGTACTCGCTCCAGGCGTCGGCCTACGGGGCCGACGGCGTGGCGGCCGGGCCGCCCTAGATGTAGGGGCCGTAGCCTCCCTCGTCCTCGCGGGGCGGCGCCTCGGGCAGGTCCTCGGGGCGCAGCAGCGCCACCTCGGCCGGGTCGATCTCGCCGGGCGCCGCGTCCTCCTTGGCGGTGATGCGCTGCGCCTGCCGGGAGATCGCCGCCTCCAGCAGGTTGCGGACGAGCCGGGCGTTGCCGAACGAGGAGCCGCGCGGCTGGGCCGCGACGAGGCGGCGCAGTTCCTCCAGGATCCCGGGGGCGAGCGCGAACCCGTCCTCCGCCGCCATGAACTCGAAGATCGTGACGAGCTCGT
The DNA here is from genome assembly GCF_040649235.1 of Spirillospora sp. NPDC049024. Lineage (NCBI taxonomy): Bacteria > Bacillati > Actinomycetota > Actinomycetes > Streptosporangiales > Thermomonosporaceae > Spirillospora > Spirillospora sp. NPDC049024. Next base: position 156,581 of record NZ_JBEZFD010000021.1, on the reverse strand, counting down.
CGTCGGTGTAGTCGGGGAAGCGCAGCCGCTTCGGGAACCGCGACTTCAGCCCCGGGTTGGCGTCCAGGAACCGCTCCATCTCGGCGTCGTAGCCCGCGACGATGACCACGAGGTCGCCGCGGTGCTCCTCCATCAGCCGCAGCAGCTCGGCGATCGCCTCGTGGCCGAAGTCGCGCCGGTCGCCGCCGCCGGAGGCCAGCGTGTACGCCTCGTCCACGAACAGGACGCCGCCGAGGGCGCGGCCGACCGCGTCCCGCACCCGCGGCGCGGTCTGCCCGATGAACTCGGCGACGAGGTCGGCGCGGGTGACCTCCACCAGGTGCCCCGACGACAGCAGGCCGAGGCGGGCGAACACGGCGGCGATCAGCCGCGCGATCGTCGTCTTGGCCGTGCCCGGGTTGCCGGAGAACACCATGTGCCGGGCCGGCGGCGCCGGCGAGACCTTGGCATCGCGCCGCAGCTGCTCCGCGCGGACCTCGGCGACCAGCGCGGCCACCTCCCGCTTGATGTCGGCCAGGCCGATCAGCCGCTCGATCTCCGCGAGCGGGTCGCCGGGGACGTCGTCGCGGCCGCGGGTGAGGGTGTCGGGGACGTCCTCCGTCAGGATCACGTCGAGGGACTCGTCCTCGTCGACGATCCCGTCCGCGAGGACGCGGCGCCCCTGCATCGCGACGGCCCGCTCCAGCAGGTTCGTCATGATGCGGACGTTGCCGATCCCGCGCTCGCGCGGCGCCGCCTCGACCAGCGCGCGCACCTTGTCCAGGACGCCGGGGGCGAGCTCGAACCCCGAGTCGGCGGCCTTGGCGGTGAACACCTCCACCAGCTCCTCGTCGGTGAGGTCGGGGAAGCGGAGCGTGCGGGGGAAGGCGGCGGCGAGGTCGGGGTGCGCCTTCAGCAGCCCGTTCATCTCCGCCTCCGGGCCGGTCAGCACGACGACGAGGTCGTCGGTGTGCGCCTGGACGCTGGTCAGCAGCACGTCCAGCACCTCGCGGCCGCGCGCCGCGTCGGCCGCGGCCGACACCAGGGCGTGCGCGTCCCGGACGACCAGGACGCCGCCGTGGGCCTGCTCGACCGCCCGGCGCACGCGCAGCACGCTCTCGCTGGCGTACTCGCCGAGCAGGTCGGCGCGCTCCACCTCGACCATGTGGCCGGACGACAGCACGCCGATGTCGGCGTAGATCCGGCCGAGGATCCGCGCGACCTTGCCCTTGCCGGTGCCGGGGTTCCCGGTGAAGACCAGGTGCCGCAGCCGCGTCCGCGCCGTCATGCCCGCCTCGCGGCGCAGCCGCGCCGCGTTGGCCTCGGCGATCAGCGCCTCGACCTCCCTCTTGACGGGCTCGATGCCGACGCAGGCGGCCAGCTCGGCGAGCGGGTCGGACTCGTCGGGACGGCCCGCGATGAGCCGCTGCGGCAGGTCGGCGGCGGTGACCTCCAGCGGCCCGGCGTCCGTCCCGTCCGGTCCGTCCGGTCCGTCCTGTCCGTCCGGTCCGTCCGGTACATCTGATACATCCGGTGCGTCCGCTTCTTCCTGGCGGGCCCGGCGGTCGGCGGCGGCGACGGCCTGGGCCGCCATGTGCTCCACCAGCCGGGCGCCGCGCAGGTTCAGCAGCGGCGGGGTACGGCGGAGCAGGGCGCCCGCGGCCGCGGCGACCTGCTCGCCGGCCCGCGCGCCGCGCCGCGCGACGGCCAGGGTGAACAGCTCGGCGAAGTCGTCCTCGGTGAAGTCGCGGGTGCGGGCGGCCTCGAACGCCCGGACCAGCGCGGGGTTGGCGTCGAACAGCCGCCGGTCGCCGCCGGGGCGGCACAGCGCGACGACGTTCAGGGACGGCGAGCGCGCCATGAGCCGGCGCAGCTCCTCGGCCGCGGCGGCGCCGCAGCGCTCGTGCGCGGCGAGCTTCTCCAGGTCGTCCACGACCAGGAGCATCCGGTGCTCCAGGCACTCGCGGACGCGGGCCTGCAGCCACAGGACGGCCTCGCTCACGCCGAGCGAGGCGAAGACCTGGTCGGAGATCCACAGCGCCTCGCGGACGGCGCCGCGCCCGGCCAGCAGCTCCTCGACGATCTCGGCCGCGGTGCCCTTCCCGGTGCCCTCCGGCCCGGCGATCAGCAGCCGGACCGGCCGCTGGTCGGCCAGCCGCGCCGCCACCGCGTCCTGCACCGCCCGCGCCAGCTCCGGCTGCCCGACCAGCCGCGCCCCGCCCTCGGTCACGGGCTCGGGCTCGGTCCCGGTCCCGGACGTCCGCTCGTCGCCCTCGCCGCCGCCGAACTTCAGGGTGTTGAAGACCCGGCGGACGGTGAACAGGCGCCGCAGGTCGACCTGGAACGGGCGCACCGGCACCCGGCAGCGCGGGCTGACCGGCGCCTCCGGCAGGCCCTGCACCGCGCCGGTGAACCGCACCGCCATGTCGAGCCAGGCGCGGGCCGCGTCCGCCTCGCCCGCGACCAGGCCGCGCGCCAGCCACGCCCGCACGTCGTACTGCCATGCCTCGGCGGCGAAGCCCTCCCGCGCCGCGCGGAACCGCTCCTCCACGTTCTCGTAGCGGGGGCCGCCCAGCACGACCGCCAGTTCGGCCGGGACGACCGCGGCGTCCGCCGCCAGCAGCAGGCGCGCCAGGGCGTCGTCGGGCCCTTCCCCGTCGGCCACGGCTCCGGCCAGCCGCTCGTGCGCGGCGTCCAGCCCCTCGCACACCCAGCCCAGGTAGCCCACCGGACCGGCGAGCTCGGGCAGGACGGCCAGCTCCTCGTCGGTCAGGCCGGAGACCCACACCTCCTCCAGCCGCCGGTTGGGGACGGTCATGTCCGCCTCGCGCAGCGCCGGGTCGGCGGCGCGCCGGTCGAACAGGCCCATCAGCGCCCGCCGGCGCCGCTCCAGCGGCTCCAGGCCCTCGAAGACCTCCAGCCCCGCCCGCGCCAGCTCGTACATCACCGCGCGGCGCTCCCGGTCGTCTCCGGCCGGCTCGGGCAGCCACAGGCCCGGCGGACGCCACCGCCCGCCCTGGGTGAACCACGCCACCGGGTCCCGCACCGCCGACTCGGGCGTCGCCAGGAAGTCCGACAGGAGCTCGTAGTCAACATCTCCGCGCGACCCGCCGCGCACCGCGGACGCGCCCAGCAGGAACGTCAGCAGCGACCACTGCTCCGCCCCCGCGGCGCTGGTGTCGCTTCCGTAGAAGTCGCTGAGCTGCCGTGTCAGCACGAGAGCGCGCTGGTCGGTGTTGTAGGCGACCGCGCGCTCGCGCATCTTCTCGTACAAGCCGTCAGGCACGCGCCAGGGGCCGTACGCGTACACGTCGAGGACCGGCTCCTCAGTGAGCAGCACTTCGAGATGGTCCGGCAGCCGGGGGGAACTCACCTGGGGTCGTCTCCTACGCAGCGGATCGAGGCAATCACATCCGACAGCACCTTACGGCGCGTCACGATCACGCACACCCCCGTTGCGGCGGGTTGGCAGGCGGCCCGGCGTCCGCGATAGTTGTCGGACGGAAACTATTCGCCGGACGAAGTCCGGCCAAGGCAGCACACAAGAGGGGAACCCCCCGTGTCACCTTTGGAAGTGACCACACGGTCGGACGGTGGACGCGCCGTCCTCAGGCTGTGCGGAGAACTCGACGTCGCCGGCTCCGAGGAGCTGCGCGTCCGACTGGAGGAGGCGCGCCGCGAGCACGGCGACCACCTCGTGCTGGACCTCACCGACCTCGAGTTCATGGACTCGGGCGGGCTCTCGGTCATCGTCGCCTGCTACAAGGCCGCCACCGCGGCGGGCGGCAGCCTCGTCCTCGCCGGCCCCCGGCCCATCGTCCGCCGCGCCCTGGAGATCACGGGGCTGCACCGGCGCATCCCCGTGAAGCGGACCCTCCAGGAGGCCCTCACGGCCGAGCCCGACCCCGCCTGAGGCGACCGGCCCGGCGGCGGCCGGGCCGGCGGGCCCCCGCCTAGAGCGGCAGGGGGGTGGGGCGCTTGGGTCCGCGGCCGTCGCCCGAGGAGCGGCCCGTGGCCCGGCGGCCGATCCACGGCAGGAGGTAGGTCCGGGCCCAGTGGACGTCCTCGCGCCTCATCGTGAGCCAGTCGGCGCGGTCCAGGGGCGGCCAGGGCTCGCGCCAGTCGCCCTCGACCGGGACGCCGATCGCCTCCGCCACGTAGAGCGCCATGCGCCGGTGCCCCTCGGACGACAGGTGCAGGCGGTCCTCGTACCAGGCCCGCGGGTCGTGGAAGACGCGCAGCGGCCACAGGTCCACCACCGAGCAGCCGCGGTGGTCGGCGATCGCGCGCAGGTGCATGTTGTAGGTGGCGGCCTTGCCCCGGATGCGGCCGCCGGAGCGCAGCCCGCGCGGATCGAACCCGGTGAAGACCACGACGCGGGCCCCGGTGCCGCGCAGCCGCCGGACCGCGTCGTCGAACACGACCGCGGCCGCGTCGGGATCCGCGCCGGGACGGATCATGTCGTTGCCGCCGGCGCAGAGCGTCACCAGGTCGGGCGCGAGGTCCACGGCGATCGGCACCTGGTCGTCCACGATCTGGCGCACGAGCTTGCCGCGGACGGCGAGGTTGGCGTAGCGCAGGCCCGGGTTCAGCACGGCGATGTGCTCGGCGAGCCGGTCCGCCCAGCCGCGGAAGACGTCGTCCTGGCCGGGATAGGGGTCGTTCATGCCCTCGGTGAAGCTGTCACCGATGGCCACGTACTTGCCGATCTGCTCCACTTCGCTCATCGCAGCCCCCAACGCGGATTCATGGTCGATCACGACGAACAATCATGCATCGTGCACACGACCTACGCGACCGTAGCCCGGCGGCCGGGCCGCGCCGCGCCCCCGCGCGCGGCGCCCGCGTCACTGGGAGGACGGGCCTAGGTCCAGCTCGGAGACGTGGTGCCGAGCTGACCGCCGGGCGCGCCCGGCGCGGGGGCGCCCGGCGCGGGCGCGGCGGCGTGCGCTCCGGCGGCGTGCACCGTCATCGCGTGCTTGACCAGCGTGATCAGCACCTGCTTGGTGGACTCGCGGCTGCGCGCGTCGCACTGCACGATCGGCACGTGCGCGCTGATCGACAGGGCCTCGCGGATGTCCTCCACGGCGTACTGGAACTCGCCGTGGAACCCGTTGACGCCCACCACGAACGGCAGGCCGAGCTCCTCGAAGTAGTCCACCGCGGCGAAGCAGTCCTCCAGCCGGCGGGTGTCGACCAGGACGACGGCGCCGATCGCGCCGCGCACCAGGTCGTCCCACATGAACCAGAAGCGGTGCTGCCCCGGGGTGCCGAACAGGTAGAGGATCAGTTCGCTGTCCAGCGACACGCGGCCGAAGTCCATCGCGACCGTGGTGGTCGTCTTGTCCGGGACGGCCGACAGGTCGTCCACGTCGGCGCTGGCCGCCGTCATCACCGCCTCGGTGGTCAGCGGCATGATCTCCGAGACGGAGCCGACGAACGTGGTCTTGCCGACGCCGAAGCCGCCACCGACGACGATCTTGACCGAGGTCAGCTCGGCCTCCCCGCCGTGCGGCCCCGGGACCTGGTCAGAGCTTCCGAAGGCCACTGAGCACCCTTTCTAGCAAGCGGAGGTCCGGCTGTCCGCCGGCGGTGGTGGGGGACTGCGACTGGTGCAGGCGCAGCAGCCCCTCGACGGCCATGTCGGCGACGAGGACCCGCGCGACCCCGAGCGGCAGGCGCAGCAGCGCGGAGACCTCGGCGACCGAGCGCGCCGAGCGGCACAGGTCCATGATCGCCCGGTACTCCGGGGTCAGCACGGCCACGTCCCGCGGCGGGTAGGGCGCCGCGGTGACCAGCGCCTCGATGGCCAGGTCGTAGCGCGGCCTGGTGCGCCCGCCGGTGACCGCGTACGGGCGCACGAGCGAGCTGCCCTCGCTCTCCTCCCGCTCCGGGGGCCGGCCCTGCACGGGGACGCGCCCCTGGTCACCCGGCCAGCGGCCGCCGCCTCCGGGACCGCCCCCGAAGGGACTGCCTCGATCCATGTCGCCGACCTCCGTCAGAGTCAGTCACGGTCAGTAGCGGGCGGGCCCCGCGCCCATCTCGGTCACGGAAGGCCCCGAGTACGGGGGCTGCTGCGGCCCCTGGGCGCGCAGGGCGGGAGTCAGCACCCGCCCCACCCGCTCCACCAGGAGCGTCATCTCGTAGGCCACCAGTCCGAGATCGCAGTCGGGGGCCGCAAGCACCGCGAAGACCGACCCGTTCGTGATGGACATGACGAACAGCAGTCCGCGGTCCATCTCCACGACGGTCTGGCTCACCCCGCCGGCGTCGAAGATCTTCGCTGCGCCCTGCGTCAGGCTCATCAGTCCCGAGGCGATCGCCGAAAGCTGGTCCGCCCGCTCGGGCGGGAAGCCCGCCGAGTACGCCATCGGCAGTCCGTCCGAGGAGACCACGACGGCGTGCGCGACCTTCGGGACACGGTCCGCGAAGTTCGTCACCAACCAGTTGAGATCCTGCCCGCTCACCGGGTGCCTCCTGTCTCGCCGTCACCCTGTGACGGCGCCTCACCTGACGTGCCTGCGCCGCGAGCCTCGTGGCGTCCGCGGTGGACGCCCCGCTGCAGGCTCGCGAAGCGGTTGCGTACAACGTCGGCCGACTGGCCGTGGCCCTGCGCCTGCTGCCCCTGCGGGATCTCGGGCGGCAGGCCCTGCGCCTGCTGCCCGAGGACCGGCTGCCCCTGCGGCCGCCGGGCGCCCTGCGGCGGGCCCGCCGGCGCCTGGGGCGCGTCCTGCGGCACGCGGCCGACCGCCCCGGGGATGCGGTTCTTGCCGGGCACCCGCTTGGGCAGTCCGACGGTGGTGCGGGTCGCCGCCACCGGCTCGCGGGCCGCCTCGGCCGCGCGGAAGCCCGCGTCGGCCGGGGACTCCCAGCCCTTGGACGGATCCTCGCCGCCCGCGTCGCCCGACCTGCGCTGGAACCACTCCGACTGCATCGCGTCGAAGATGGGCGAGCGCTCGGGCAGCCGCGGCGGGGCCTTCGGCTCCGGCTGTGCGGCCGCCGCGGCCCGCACGGCCGGTTCGGGACCGGACGGTGGTTCGGGTATGAGGCCCTCCGGAACGTTCGGAGCGGACATCGGCGGGACGTCCTCGGCGTAGGGGTCGGACACCGCCGGGTTCGGGTCGACCTGCTCCAACGGCCCGGTCTCCCAGGGGATCTGCCGCGCGCCGCCGGACTCGGGCACCATCGGCTGCGCCTCCGGGACGACGGACTGCGGCCCGGTCCGTCCGCCCGGCCCGTAGGCGCCGTTGGCGTCGGCGTCCCCGGCCTCCTGCGGGCGCTCGTTGCGCGGCTGGAAGAGCCCGTTCGAGGAGCCGCCTCCGGACGGGCGGTTCTGCAGATGGGTGCCCGGCTCGCGGACCGGCAGCTCCCCCGGCCTGCGCGGCGCCTGCCGCTCGGCGGTCCCGTAGGGATCGTCGGACGGGCTCCGCCGGTCCCGCGACGGGCGCCGCTCGGCGGGCGGGACCGCGGGCTGCGCGCCGGTCGTGTAGGGGTCGTGCATGCCCTGGGCCGGGATCGGCCCGGTCTCGGTGACGCTCGGCTGCGGGCCGGTGGCGCCCCGGACCGCGCGCAGCGGACCGGTGCCGCCGACCATGGGGTGGGCGCCCGTGCCGCCGGCCATGGGCTGCGGACCGGTGCCGCCCCCCATGGCGGGGGCGGGCCCGTAGTCGTCCTGCCGGAACGCGCCCGCGGGCGGCTCGCCGGCGGTCGTGAGCGCGGCGAGCTGGTGGGAGCCCGCCTCGCGCGGGGCGAGGCCGGGCCGGGTGCCGATGCCGCCGGACTCGCCCGGCGTGACCACCGCGTCCGGCAGCACCACGAACGCGGTGAGGCCGCCGCCCTGGGCGGCCCGCAGCTCGACGCGGATCCCGTGCCGGACGGCCAGGCGGCCGACCACGAACAGGCCCATGCGGCGGGCCGCGGAGAAGTCGATGACGGGCGGGTTCGCCAGCCGCCAGTTGGCCTGCTCCAGCTCCTCGGGCGACATGCCGACGCCGTTGTCGGTGATCTGCAGCATGCAGCCGCCGCCGCTCAGCATCTGCCCCGACACCGTCACCCTGGTGTTGTCGGAGGAGAAGACGGTGGCGTTCTCGACCAGCTCCGCCAGCAGGTGGACGAGGTCGTTGACGACCGGGCCGGCGACCGTCATGTCGCCTTGAACCCGCAGCGCGACGCGCTCGTACTGCTCCACCTCGGACAGCGACGCGCGGACGACGTCGATCAGCGGGACGGGCTGGTTCCACCGGCGCACCTGCTCCTGGCCGCCGAGGACGAGGAGGTTCTCGTTGTTGCGACGCATGCGGGTGGCGAGGTGGTCCAGCCGGAACAGGTTGCCGAGCTGCTCCTCGTCGCGCTCGCTCTGCTCCAGCTCCTCGATCAGCCGCAGCTGCCGCTCGATCAGGGACTGGCTGCGGCGGGAGAGGTTGACGAACATCGCGTTGATGTTGCCGCGCAGCACGGCCTCGTCGGCGGCCAGCCGGACCGCCTCCCGGTGGACCTCGTCGAAGGCCCGCGCGACCTGGCCGATCTCGTCGGTGGAGTCGATCTCGATCGGCTTGACCTCGATGCCGCCGGCGGCGGCCTCGGGATCGCGCAGCCGGTCGACCAGGCCGGGCAGCCGCGCGTTGGCCACGTCGAGCGCGCCCGACTGCAGCCGGCGCAGCGGCCGCACCAGCGACCGGGCCACGGCGATGACGGTCACCAAGACGATCAAGAGGACGAGGAACAGCAGGACGCCGTCACGTATCGCGGCCGTCCGCGCGTCGGACTCGGCGTCGTGCGCCGAGGCGGCGAGGTCGGCGGCGATGCTCTGCTCCACCGCACGCAGCCGGTCGACCCGGGTGCCCGAGTCGGAGGTCCACCCGTGGGCGTTGCGCGCGCCGAGTTTCACCTGCAGCTGCGGGGACTCGTCGGCGACGGCGAGCGCGCGCAGCCGGGTGACCTCCGCGCGGTCCAGTTCCGGACCGGTGACGGTGTCCTCGAAGAGCCGCAGCTGCGCCGGTGTGGCCGAGCTGCGGAACGCGTCGATGCTCGTGCTCATGTCCGCGCGGGCGCCGTCGACCGCCGCGCGGTCGAGCGGCTCGAACCGCCCCTGCCAGAGCGCGGCGGCGATGAGGGCGCGCTCCCGGGACGCCGCGTCCTTGGCCCTGGCGAGGTCGGCGAGGGCCAGCGCCGACTGCGCGAGCTCCGGGGTCGGGGCGTCCTGCGAGATGAGCAGGTGGAAGCCGGTGAAGTCCTCGATGAACTCGGAGTACTTGTCGGTGATCGGTCCGGGCGCGAGACGCACGGCCAGGGAGCGCAGCGCGGGCAGCTCGTTGACCCGGTTGACGATGTTGCCGACGGCCAGCCGCAGCCCGGGCGTGCCCTTCGGGATGTCCGCGGCCGCGACCCGCACCTTCCGCGCGGCGGCGTCCACCGACGCCTGCTGGGACTTGAGCGCCTCGTCGCTGACGGCACGCGTGCCGCCCGCCGACCGCTCGGCCATCGCGTCGCGCTCGTCCTCGAGCTCCTGCGCGAGCACGGTCAGCTGGTTACCCAGCGTAGCCATCTGGCCCGTCTCCGCGTACGCCTGCGCGTTGTCCATGGACACCGAGACGCGGTAGCCGGCGAGGAGCGCCGCCACGATCGTGGGCACCGCGATGACGGCGAACAGACGCGTGCGCACGCGCCAGTTGCGCAGCCTGAACCGGCCTCCCAGCGAGCCGCCCCCGGAGGCGTCTTTGCTGGCAGGCATGGTCGGCTGGGGGGACTGCGGGGCCGACTCGGCCCCTTCGGCTTTGCGCACTGCCCTCCGCTACCTCTCCGTGGGTCGACCGCTCGCGGCGCACAGTGACCAGAACAAGATTCGGGTCGTGACGCCTCCCCGCACCTCTGCGGGCAAGCGCCGAACATTGCAACACAGAGCCACCACCATGGCCAACCCGAATGATCACACAAGTCTGGGAGTTGTGATGTGAAAGACACAAATGTCACAGCTTGTTTACGCATGTGCACATACGTGCACGTGAAGCTCGTATCTCCCCCATGGTGGGCTTCCGGTGCGCTACGCTCCCCGCTCGTTGAAAGATCCTTTCGACCGGCTTCCCCCCGCAAATGGAGCGTTGCTCATGTCTGCTTCCCACCGCCGTGCCGCGATCAGTGGCTCGCTTGCCATCGCGCTGGCGCTTTCCGCGGCCGCCTGCGGAGACTCGGAGGACAAGTCCGCCAACGGCCTGGAGAAGTCCCAGATCACCCTCGGTGTCATGACCGTCGCCGACACCGCGCCCGTCCAGCTCGCCATCTCCAAGGGCCTGTTCAAGGCCGAGGGCCTCACCGTGAAGACCCAGGTGATCCAGGGCGGCGCCGCGGGCATCCCGCTGCTGAAGAGCGGCCGCCTGGACTTCAGCTTCGGCAACTACGTGTCGCTGCTCACCGCCGCGACCAAGGACCCCGGTTTCAAGCCGAAGATCGTCGCCGAGGGCTTCAACAGCGCCTCGAAGACCCACACCCTGATGGTGCGCGGTGACTCTCCGTACCACACGGTCAAGGACCTGGCCGGCAAGAAGATCGGCGTCAACACCAAGCGCAACATCAGCACGCTGCTGGTGCGCGCCGCCGCCAAGCCCCAGGGGATGGACCTCGACGAGGACAAGAACTTCGTCGAGATTCCCCCGCCGGCCATGGAGCAGGCCCTGAAGTCCAAGAGCGTCGACGCCGTCCAGGCCATCGAGCCGTTCGGCACCCAGATGCAGCAGTCGATGGGCGCCCGCATGGTCGCCGACCTGTCCAGCGGCGCCACCGCCGACTTCCCGATCGCGGGCTACGCCGCCACGGAGAAGTTCACCAAGGAGAACCCGAAGACGGTCGCCGCGTTCCAGCGCGCGCTGACGAAGGCGCAGGGCATGGCCGCCGACCGCAAGGTCGTGCAGGACATCCTGCCGACCTACGCCAAGGGGATCGACGCCAAGGTCGCCTCCACGATGAGCTACGGCTCGTACCCGACCACGCTGAACGCGACCCGCATCCAGCGCGTGGCCGACCTGATGCAGCAGTTCGGCTACGTGACCCAGCGGATCGACGCCAAGCAGTACATCGCCTCGCCCGCTTCTTCATGAACCCACGCCGAATCGTTCTCGGCGCCGCCGGGGGCGCGGGGGTGATCGCCGTCCTGGAGCTCGTGAGCCGCACGGGCCTCGTCGACGCGACCGCCCTGCCCCCGGCGTCGACCGTCCTGCGGGAGGCCGGGAAGCTGGCGGTCGACCAGGAGTTCCTCGTCGACGTCGGGGCCACGCTCAAGGCCTGGTTCGGCGGGCTGGCGCTGGCGGTGCTCGTGGCGGTCCCGCTGGGCATCCTGCTCGGTTCGGTCCCGTTCCTCGGCACCGCCGCCCGCGCCCTGGTCGAAATGATGCGGCCCATCCCCTCGGTCGCACTGATCCCGCTCGCCATCATCCTGTTCGCGGATCCCCTGCAGATGAAGATGTCACTGATCTTCTACGCCTGCCTGTGGCCGATCCTCATCAACACCCTGTACGCGCTTCGCGACGTCGACCCGGTGGCCAAGGACACCCTGCGCAGCTTCGGGTTCGGAACCCCGTCGGTGCTGTGGCGGGTCTCGCTGCCGAGCGCCGCGCCGTTCATCGCCACCGGCGTCCGGATCGCCGCCTCCGTCGCCCTCATCGTCGTGATCAGCACCGAGCTGCTGGCGGGCGGGTTCGACGGCGTGGGCATCTACCTCGGCGACACCCAGGCGGGCGGCGGCCAGACCGACCTCATGCTGGCCGGCGCCGTTTGGGCCGGGGTCCTCGGGCTGCTGGCCAACCTCGCCCTTCTCGGTGCTGAGCGGATGGCGTTCCGATGGCGGACGGCGCGCGTGGAGGGCGTCTCATGAGCGAAGCCCACCTGAATGCGCGGGAAACCGCTCTCGGGAAGAGCGCGCGTCCGAGCGCGCTGAGGGCACTGCGCGCGTTCGCCGAACGCGCCTGGCTCGTCGTCCTCGCCGTCGTGCTCTGGGAGCTCGTCACCCGTGCGGTGAAGGAGACCTACTTCCCGCCGCCCACGACGATCGTCAAGGCGCTGCACGAGCTGTGGTTCTCGGGCTCGGCCTCGCGGCTGTTCCTCACCGAGAAGGCGGTCGACGACTTCTCCACCAGCCTGGCGCACCTGTTCCTCGGCTGGGCCGCGGCCGGAGCCGCCGGCGTCGTCGTCGGCGCGGCCATCGGCCGGTCCAGGACGCTGAACGACCTGTTCGACCCGGTGCTGCAGTTCCTGCGCGCCGTGCCGCCCCCGACGCTGGTGCCGTTCTTCATCATGGTCTTCCAGCTCGGCGCGACCATGCAGGTCGTCACGATCGCGTTCGGCGTCGTCTGGCCGGTGCTGCTCAACACGGCGGACGGCGTCCGCACGGTGGACCCCCTGCACCTGGAGACCGCCCGCGTGTTCGGCGTCGGCCGGCTGCGGCGGCTCGTGACGATCATCCTTCCGGGGGCGGCGCCGAAGATCTTCGCGGGGCTGCGCGTCGCGCTGTCCTTCGCGCTGATCCTCATGGTCATCTCCGAGCTGTTCGGCAGCACGTCCGGCATCGGGTCCGAGCTCATCGGCGCGCAGCGCACCTTCGAGCTGCCGCGCATGTGGGCGGGGATCGTGATGCTGGGCGTCCTCGGCTTCCTGTTCAACACCGTCTTCATGCTGCTGGAACGGCGCCTGCTGGCCTGGCACGCCGGTGCCCGGCGGCTCGCGGGTTGACGGTGGCCCGCATGCCGACGAACCTCATGACGTACACACAGAAAGGGCGGCCGCGATGCTCCAGATAACCGGCCTCACCCACTCCTACGCCGACGGTCACAAGGCTCTCGACGGCCTCGACCTCACCGTCCCCGACGGTGAGCTGATCAGCATCGTCGGCCCGTCCGGCTGCGGGAAGTCCACGCTGCTGCGCTGCATCGCCGGACTGATCCGCCCCACCGGCGGGACCCTCACCCTCAACGGGACGCCCATCGTCGGTGTGCCGGACGACCTGGCCGTGGTCTTCCAGGACTACAGCCGCTCCCTGTTCCCCTGGCTCACCGTCCGCGACAACGTGGCCCTGCCGCTGCGGCGTCGCGGCAAGTCGCGCTCGGAGCGGCGCGCCGCCGCGCAGGAGGCGCTGGAGTCGGTGGGGCTTCCCGACGCGGGCCGCAAGTACCCCTGGCAGCTGTCGGGCGGCATGCAGCAGCGCGTGTCGATCGCGCGGGCCCTGGCCTACCGTCCGTCGCTGCTGCTGATGGACGAGCCGTTCGGGTCCGTCGACGCGCAGACCCGGGAGGACCTGGAGGACCTCGTCCTGCAGGTCCACCGGACGGAGAAGATGACGATCCTGCTCGTCACCCACGACATCGACGAGAGCGTCTACGTCGGGGACCGGGTGGTCGTGCTGAACCGCTCGCCCGCCCGGGTGCACGCCGATCTGCCCGTCGACCTGCCGACCGCCCGCGACCAGATCGAGACGCGCGGGCTGCCGGAGTTCGTCCGCCTCCGGGCCGAGGTCGGGCGGCTCGTCCGCGGCGGCGCGAGGGTGGCCGGCGCGGCCCCCGCGGGTTCGGTGCCCTCGCTGGACAAGTAGGGGCGCACGTAGGAACGAGACCGGGATCGGACGGGCGGCCTCACCAGGCCCGGTCCGGTCCCGGCACCAGTGAAGGGACGATTCATGCGCGTACTCATCGTGGGGGCCGGCATCGGCGGGCTCACCGCCGCGCTGAGCCTGCACGAGGCGGGCATCGAGGCGCTCGTCGTCGACTCCGCCGCCCGGCTCCGGCCGCTCGGGGTCGGCATCAACCTGCTCCCCCACGCCGTCCGCGAGCTCACCGAACTCGGACTCGGGGACGAGCTCGCCGAGCTCGGCATCCCCACGGCCGAGATGGTGCACTTCGACCGGCACGGCGGCCGGATCTGGGGGGAGCCGCGCGGCCGCGCGCTCGGCTACAACTGGCCGCAGTACTCGATCCACCGCGGTGAGCTGCAGGTGGCGCTGCTCGACGCCGTCCTGCGGCGGCTCGGCAAGGACGCCGTCCGCACCGGCACCGTGTTCGAGGGCTTCGAGCAGGACGCGGAGCGGGTCCGGGTGCGGCTGCTCGACCGGGCGTCCGGTACCGCCTCCACCGCCGAGGCCGACGTGCTGCTGGGGGCCGACGGGCTGCACTCCGCCGTCCGGGCGCAGCTGTACCCCGAAGAGCGGGCACCGCTGTGGAACGGCATCCGGATGTGGCGCGGTCTCACCGAGGGCGAACCGTTCCTGACCGGGCGGACCCTGGCCGTCGCCGGCAGCAACGCCGCCTCCAAGATGGTGGTCTACCCCATCTCCATGCGCGCGGAGCGGGAGGGCAAGGCACTGCTGAACTGGGTCGCGGAGGTCAAGCTCCGCGACGACAGCCTGGACCACACCGCCGACTGGAAGCGCACCGGGCGGCTGGAGGACGTGCTCCCCCACTTCGCCGACTGGAAGTTCGACTGGCTCGACATCCCGGCGATGCTGTCCCGCTCCGCGGAGATCCTGGAGTACCCCATGGTGGACAGGGACCCGCTCGACCGCTGGACGTTCGGCCGCGTCACCCTGCTCGGCGACGCCGCCCACCCGATGTACCCGATCGGTTCCAACGGCGGCTCCCAGGCCGTCCTCGACGCCCGGGTCCTGGCGCACCGGCTGGCCGGGGCGGCCGACCCCGCCGACGGCCTGCTCCAGTACGAGAGCGACCGCCGCGAACCGGTCAACGCCATCGTCCTGGCCTGCCGGGACATGCCGGCGGATCGCGTGCTGCACACGGTCGGCCAGCGGGCCCCCGACGGTTTCACGTCGATCGAGGACGTCCTGGACCCCGACGAGTTGAACACGATCACCAACGCGTACCGGCAGACCTCGTTCTCCGACGTGGAGGCCCTGAACTCCCGCCCTTCCTACACGGTGGCGAGCTGACGGCCGCACCGGCGCGCCCACGACGACGGGCGCGGCGAGGCGGCGGCCTCGCCGCGCCCTCGGCTTTCGCGGAACCGGCCGGCCGCGTCGGAGCCGCGCACCGGCGCCCTTGCCCGCGCGGCGCGGAGGCCGGCCTCCGGCTCAGGCGGCGGTAACGGCGGCCAGCCGCGTGTTCACGGCATGGGCGGCGCGGTCGTAGAGGGACGGGTCGTCGTGGAGCAGCGCCTGCGCGGCGCCCGTGCGGCAGAGGGCGTCCAGCTCGAAGGCGAGCTGCGGGACGTCGGCCGCCGCGTCGATCTCGCCGAGGTCGCGCGCCTCGCGGAGGCAGCGCTCCACGAAGGCGCGCCAGTCGAGCTGCGAGGCCGCGATCGCGTCGCGGACGCGGCCGGGCCGGGCGTCGAACTCGGCCATCGTGGAGTGGAAGAAGCACCCGCCGGGGAAGACGGGCTCGCGCTGGTAGCGCTGCCAGGCCTCCAGGAGCGCGCGGACGCGGCCAATCCCCTCGGGCACCGCGAGCGCGGGCTCGGTCACGTGCGCGCGGAACACCTCGACCGCCTTGCGGACGGTCGCCAGCTGGAGCTCCTCCTTGGAGCCGAAGTGGGTGAACACGCCGCTCTTGCTGATCCGCAGCTCGGTGGCGAGCCGGCCGATCGACAGGCCCTCCAGCCCCTCGGCCGAGGCGATGTCGGCGGCGCGGGACAGGATCGTGCCGCGCGTCTGCTCTCCCTTGAGAAGCCGTCCGTCGATGGTCACACCGATTAATCTGCACGACCGTTCGTTCAAAGTCAATGCGGCGAACCCCTTGACGCGGACCCCTCGGCCAGAAGAGTGTACGACCGTTCGTTTATTTTTCTGGAGAGGTCCGCCCATGACCACCGAGACCGAGCCGACCGGGACCAGCACCGCCGGGACCAGCACCGCCGGGACCAGCACCGCCGGGACCGGCGCGCCGCCGGGGCCGACCGCGCGGCGGGACGTCCCCTGGCTCGCCGCCGGGGCGACGTTCCTGGCCATGCTCGACGCGACCGCCGCCAACCTGGCCGTCGCCGACCTGCACGCCGACTTCCCGGGCAGCACGCTGTCCGGCCTGACCTGGGTGATCACCCTGTACGCGGTGCTGTTCGCGGCGCTGCTCGCCCCCGCCGGCCGGTTCGCCGACCTGGTCGGGCGGCGGTCGCTGTACCTGTGGGGCACCGGGCTGTTCACGCTGGCGTCGCTGGCGTGCGCGGTCGCGCCGAACGT
Source organism: Spirillospora sp. NPDC049024 (assembly GCF_040649235.1). Lineage (NCBI taxonomy): Bacteria > Bacillati > Actinomycetota > Actinomycetes > Streptosporangiales > Thermomonosporaceae > Spirillospora > Spirillospora sp. NPDC049024. The sequence goes on along the minus strand of NZ_JBEZFD010000021.1, from coordinate 140,440 downwards.
GCCCGTCCTGCTGGCGACGCGCGCCGCGCAGGGCGCCGCCGCGGCGGCCCTGATCCCCGCCTCCCTCGCGCTGCTGCTGCACGACACGCCCCCCGAGCGGCGCGCCCGCAGCATCGGGCTGTGGAGCGCGGCGGGCGCGTTCGCCGCCGCGATCGGCCCGGGCCTCGGCGGGGTGCTCGTCGACCTGTCCGGCTGGCGGTCCCTGTTCGTCATCAACGTGCCGATCGGGCTGGCGATGCTGCTCGGCGGCCGCCGCCTCCCCCGGGCCGAGGGCGGCGCGGGCCGGCTGCCCGACCTCGCCGGGACGGTGCTGCTCGCCGCCGGCGTGGGCGGCGTCGCGCTCGGTGTGACGCAGAGCCGGGACTGGGCGTGGACCGACGCCCGGACGCTCGCACTGCTGCTCGGCGGCGCCGTCCTGGCCGCCCTCGCGCTGTGGCGCTCGGCGCGGCATCCGGTGCCCGCGCTGGAGATCTCGCTGTGGCGCGACCACCGGTTCGCCGCCGCGAACGCCGCCTCGTTCCTGTACGGGACGGCCCTGTACGCGTGGCTGCTCGTCGGCGTGCTCTACCTGACGACCGAGTGGCACTACTCGATCGTGAAGGCGGGGTTCGCCTCGACGCCCGGCGCCTTCACCGCCACCGCGGCGGCGATCGCGACGGGACGGCTCACCGCGCGCCTCGGCGTCCGCCCCGCCGTGACGGGCGGCGCGCTGATCATGGTCGGGTGCGGGGTCTGGGCCGTCGCGGCCCTGCCCGCCGAGCCGCACTTCCTGACGTTCTGGCTCCCGCTCGGCCTCGTGGTCGGGACGGGGATGGGGATGATGACCACCGGCACCGCCACGGGCGCCGCGCTGTCGGCCGGCCCGCTGCGGTTCGCGGGCGCCACCGGGCTCAACACCACGGCGCGGCAGCTCGGCGGCGCGCTCGGCATCGCCGTCCTCGCCGCGCTGCTGCCGGAGCGGGCGGCGCCCGGCGACTACACCTCCGTCTACCTGTTCTGCACGATCGCCGCCGCGGGCGCGGCCGCCGCCGGCCTGCTCCTCGCCGCGCGCCCGGCGAAGCCCTGAAGGAGGAGACCATGACCGAGACGCTTCCGACCGAGTGGACCGACCCCTCCGTGCTGCCCGCCGCCGACGCCACCGCGCTACTGGCCGACGCCCCGTGGAGCCGGATGGTGACGATCGGCGACAGCGTCGCCGAAGGCGTCCGCGAGCCCGTCCCCGGCTACCGCGACCTGTCGTGGACCGACCGCGTCGAGGAGGCGCTCGGCGCGGTGAACCCCGGGTTCACCGCGCTGAACCTCGGGCGCCGGAACCTCGTCGCCGCGCAGGTGGCGGCCGACCAGCTCCGGCCCGCCCTGGCGTTCCGGCCCGACCTGGCGTTCGTGGTGGCCGGCGGCAACGACATGCTCCGCCCCGACTTCGACGCGGACGGCGTGCGCCGCGAGCTGGCCGCGATGGTCTCGGCGTTCCGCGCGGCGGGCGCCGACGTCGTCACGATCGGGCTGCTGGACATCACGGCCGCCGGGCTCGGGCCGTCCCGCCACCGGGAGGTCATCTCGGCGCGGACGCGGCGGCTGGCCGAGCTCACCGCCGAGGTCGCGGCCGAGCACGGCGCCTGCCACGTCGACAATCCGCACGGACACCCGGTCGCCGCCGACCCGGGCATCTACTGCGGCGACCAGCTGCACCTGAACGCCCGGGGGCACGCGTTCGCCGCCGCCAACACGATCCGCGCGCTGGCCGCTCACTTGGCGTCGGCGTAGCGGTCGACGACGGCGATCTCCATCGGGAAGACGACCGGAGTGTCGCCGAACAGCAGGCCGCGGGCCTCCTCCGCCGCGGCGCGCACGGCGGCGGCGACCTCCTCGGCCAGCTCGGCGGGGCCGTGCACGATGACCTCGTCGTGCTGGAAGAACACCAGGCGGGGCGAGCCGAGGGCGGTCAGGCGGCGGCGCAGGGAGCCCAGGAGCGCGAGCGCCCAGTCGGCGGCGGTGGCCTGGACGACGAAGTTGCGGGTGAAGCGGCCCCGGCCGCGCAGCGCCTGGGCGGCCGTCCCCTGCCGGGGGCCCGGGGCGTCGTCGTCGCCCGCCGAGGTCAGCTCGCGCCACCCGGCCGACGGCGGCGGGCACGTGCGGCCGAGCCGGGACCGGACGAGCCGGCCGCGCTCCCCCGCCCGCGCGGCGGCCTCCACGTACTCGAACGCCTGCGGGAACCGGCTCCGCAGGACGGCGAGGAGCTGCACCGCGTCGGCCGTCCCTCCCCCGTACATGGCGGACAGCAGGGCGATCTTGGCCTTGTCGCGCGCGGTGCGCCCGCCGTCGGCGTCGTCCTGGAAGGCGTCGGACAGGGCCGCGTAGAGGTCGCCGTGCGCGGCGGCCTCGGCGAACGCGCGGTCTCCGGCGAGCGCCGCCAGCACCCGGGGTTCGAGCTGGGCCGCGTCGGCCACGACCAGGGCCCAGCCCGGGTCGGCGACGACGGCCTTGCGCAGCACGCGCGGGATCTGCAGGGCCCCGCCGCCGCTCGTCGCCCACCGCCCGGACACCACGCCCCCGACGACGTACTCGGGACGGAACCGGCCGCCGCTCACCCACGTGTCGAGCCACGTCCAGCCGTGCGCGGTGTGCAGCCGCGACAGCTCCTTGTACTCCAGCAGCAGCGGGACGGCGGGGTGGTCGAGCTGCTTGAGGACGTGCGCGCGGGTGGAGGGGATCGGCAGCCCCGCCGAGGCGAACGCCCGCAGGATCTGCGCCGGGGAGTCGGGGTTGACGTGCACGCGCGCCCCGAACGCGGCGCTGATGCGGTCGGCGAGGTCCTGCAGCCTGCGGGGCCGCAGGCCGCCCGAGGGGCGCGGGCCGAGCAGCTCGGTGAGCAGCGCGTCGTGCTCGGCGGCCGACCAGGGCAGCCCGTCGTGGCCCATCTCGGCGGCCACCAGCGACCCGGCCGACTCGGCCGCCGCCAGCAGCGCGAACCCGTCGAGCCCGGCGATGGCGCGCTGCTGCTCGGCGTGCACCGCGACGATCTGGCCGAGGTCGTCCGCGGCCTCCTCCCGCCCGGCGTCGTCGTCGAACAGCGACGGCTGCGCCGACTCCTCCCGGGACGGCGGCGGGTCGGCCGGGACGGGCTCGCCGCGCAGCCGCGCCCACGCCGCCCGGACCGAGCGCGGCTCCCCGTACCGCCCGGCATGGCCGAGCAGCAGGTTCTCGACCAGTTCGAGGTCATGGCAGCGCGACACCCGCACCCCGGCCTCCAGCAGCCGGGGATAGAGCCGCGCCGTGGACGGCCACACCCACCGCGGCGCGCCGTCGCGCTCCCGCTCGGCGATCGCCGAGACCAGATCGGGGACGTCCTGGACGGGCCCCGCGGGCGCCCCGTCCTCGGCGACCGCCCGCAGCGAGCCCCCGCCCCCCGCCCCGGCCGCAACCGCGATCCTCACGCGCCCATTCTGACCCCGCCCACCGACAAACCCGCCCCCGCACAGGTCCGCACATGCGGAACCCCTCCGTGACAGGCGATCGCGGAGGGGTTCGGCGTGGTCTTCAGCGGGGGGCCAGGGCCGTAGCCCCTACGCTTCTCAGGCCGCGAGCGAGACCTGCTGGCCGGCCGGGGTGTCGCCGTAGCGGTCGGTGACCTTGTTCAGCTGGAGCTGGTAGTACAGCACGCCGAAGCCGAAGATGCCGAGCAGGAAGCCCATGCCGCCGCTGCAGCTCGGCTGGAGGCCGGCCGCGCGCTGGGCCTGGGCGATGCGCCCGCCGAGCTTGACCCACATGACGAGGGGCCAGATCCCGAGGGTGATGCCGCCGAACAGCATGGACAGCAGCGCGCTGGTGGCGGCGTTGTCGATGCGGCGGTCGTACTCGTGCAGCTCGTTGTGGACCTTGAAGAACCAGACGAGGCCGTAGATGCCGAAGGTGATGATCGGCAGGCCGAGCCAGGCGCCGACGGGGTTGCGGCGCTTCATGTTGAGGCCGGTGCCGACGGCGGCGGGCGCCTGCTGCTGTGCCGGGGCGGGCGAGTAGCCGCCCTGGTACGCCTGCTGCTGTTGCTGGCCCTGACCCTGCTGGGGGTAACTCATTTGAGAAGCTCTCCTGAAGGACGCGGTCGTTCTCCGGCCGACCGTCCGTTACCGTTCACCGGTGTGGTGAGCCACGACTGTAACGGCATCGGGGCACGTCGCGAGGCAAGATCGCCTAGATTTCATCTATTACTGGCGGAATCTCCAAAGCGTTCGGGCTAGCGCAACGGGATCGTCACCTCGTCCTCGCACGGCGGCGCCGTCTCGTGGTCGCCGCACCCCGTCGCGGCGAAGCAACGGATGCGCAACCGCGACTCCGTCACGTCCAGGCGGAGGAAATTCTTGAAGAACGGCGGCCGGTCCCAGTCGGCCAGCTCCGAGCGGAACCGCTGCGGGATCCTCCGGACGGGGAGCCGCAGGAGCCGGCGGCGGCCCCGGGCGCTGCGCGGAACGCCGAGGACGGCCGCGACGAAGCGCGCGCGGCGGGACGGGGCGGGGCCGTCGTACCCGCGCCCCGGCCTGATGCCGAGCCGGCGCTGGACCGCGGCGGTGGCCTCCTCCGGGGTGAGCTCGAAGAGCCCCGGCATCCGCAGCCACCGGCCGTACAGCTTGCTGTAGCGCGACAGGGAGTCGCCGCGCAGCGGGTAGCAGCGGAACTCGTCCTCCTCCACCGTCCGGGTCCGCGGGATGACGTGCGTGGCGTGCATGAAGGCCCCGCCGCCGCCCGAGACGATGTACTGGATGGTCCGGCCGTCGCCGGTCCGCACCGGGTAGCGCTGGTAGTTGTGGATGTCGCCGCCGATCGCGGCCACGTAGTGGTGCGCCGGGTCCTGGACGATCTCGTCGACCGTCCCGCCGCCCTCGATCGGCCCGGGACGGTGCTCGTCGTCCACGTACAGCGGCTTTCCGGTCACCAGCAGCTTGGGTTTCGGCCCCCCGGACACCTCGCGCAGCCAGCGGCCCTGGGCGCGGTCGAGCCGGCCGGTGATCCCGGTGTCGATGCCGATGATGCGCAGCGAGGGGGTGTCGATCGCCCAGTACGGCCCGGGCTGCACGGCCTGCTGGCCGGGCGCCCCCCGGTACAGCCGGCGGGCCTCCGCGAGCGCCTCCGCGTCGACCTCCCCCGAGTGGCGCCACAGCGTGCGCGGGACGAACGCGAGCGGGCCGCGCCACGGCGGCGGCGAGCAGTTCTCGTCCAGACCGCAGAAGACGTGCAGGAAGCCCCGCAGCCCGTCGTACCAGTCGTGGTTGCCGGGCACGGCGTAGATGGGGGCGGGGTAGTCCTTGTAGGGGCGGAAGAACTTCTCGGGGTAGTCCGCCGCGTCGCCGGTCGGGTAGATCACGTCGCTGGCGATGACCATGAAGTCGGTGCCCGCGGCGGCGTGCAGCAGCGGCGGGACCACCGCGTACTGCGACCGGTCGCCCTCGCCCGTGTCGCCGACCAGCGCGAACGAGAACTCCGGCGCCGGGCGGTGCACGGTGAACGCCGCCGGCGTGCCCCGTTCGCGCAGGGCCGCCACGCAGCGGCGGCGGATCGCGTTCGTCGGGTCGCCGAACAGCCGCGCCAGCACGTCGTTGCGCGAGCGCCACAGGACCGAGGGGCGGCGCCAGGAGAAGTCGGGGACGCGGGCCGGGAGCAGCTCGTTGAAGCCGCCCGGCCTCCCGCAGGCCCAGCCGGCTCCCTCCTCCGAGCTGCGCGAGTTGGCGGGTCCGGGGGGGACCTCGGCAGACACAGAATGCCTCCGGGCTGTGAGGGGGTCCTCACAGCCTTTCCAGAGGCAGGTTCGGCGTCAAGCCGACACGACGCCAGGTAGCCGACAGACCGTCAGCCGAGCGCGGTTGACGCCGGCGCCACCCCCAAAGACGCCGGCGCCACCGCGACGAGGGGGCCTGCGGTCATCATGAGTCCCCCCAGAACGGCGAAAAGTCGCCTTCTCATGATGCCTCCACAGACAACCCCAAGGTCCCGTAGCGGGACGTAACCGACACTATCCGGAGAGCCGTAATGGGCGCGTAAACCGCCCTAAACACGCGGCCAAATCCTCGTCGCGGCCGGTCAGGGCGCCAGGACGCGCAGGGCGCCGGGCAGCACCCGCGCGGTGACGGGAAGCACCCCCGGCAGCTCCCCGTCCGCGCCGTACGGGAGCGTCCTGCCGGTCCCGCCGGCGAGCTCGATGCGCACCTCGCGGCCGCGCAGGACCTCCACCTCGGGCCGCCGGACGTGCGTCCCGGCCTCCAGCTCCCGCATGACCGAGAAGAACAGCGTCCTCGGCGCCTTGCGGATGAGCACGACGTCCAGCAGCCCGTCGTCGACGCGGGCGTCCGGCGCGATGTGCTTGCCGAAGCCGTAGTAGCCGGAGTTGGCGGCGACGACGGTGTAGCCCTCCCGCCGGTGCTCCTCGCCGTCCACCGTGATCAGGTAGTCGGCGTGCCGCCACGTGGCAATCGCGCGCAGCGCCCCGACGTAGTAGGCGGCCGAGCCGCGCAGCAGCCGGGTCCGGTTGGCGTTGTCGTTGGCGACCGCGTCCACGCCCGCGTAGACGCTGCCGAGCACGGCCGTCCCGTTGGCGTCGATGGCGTCGACCTCGCGCGGCTCCCCCTCCAGCAGCAGCGGGGCGAGCCGTTCCGGCTCGGACGGGACGCCGAGCTGCCGCGCGAAGTCGTTGCCCCGGCCGGCGGGGACGATCCCGAACAGGGCGCCCGTCCCGGCGAGGGCCCCGCCGACGCAGCCGACCAGGCCGTCCCCGCCGACGCCGAGCACCACGCGGCCGGCCTCGCCGGCGGCGCGGGCGACGTCGGCGGCGTGCTCCATCCCGCGGCTGTACTCGACGTCGACCTCGGCGCCCGCCTCGCGCAGCAGCCGGGCGAGCGGCATCAGGCAGGAGGCGGACGCGGACCCGCCCGCCGCCGGGTTGACGATCGCGGTGAACGCGCGCACGGCGCTCACTCCCTTCCCGCGGGGGGCACCAGGACCCCCGGGTTGAGGATCCCGGCGGGATCGACCCGGTCCTTGACGGCGCGCAGCACCGCGGCGCCGAGCGGCCCGATCTCCCGGGCGTACCAGTCGCGGTGGTCGGTGCCCACCCCGTGATGATGGCTGATCGTCCCGCCCGCGGCGAGGATCGCGTCGCAGGCCGCGCGCTTCGCGGCGGCCCAGTGGTCGACGGGGTCCTCGCCCTGCGCGGACACGACCGTGAAGTAGAGGGACGCGCCGGCCGGGTACACGTGCGAGATGTGGCACATCACCAGCGGCGGCGTCCCGGCTCCCGACAGCGTCCCGATCAGGGCCTGCCGGACGGCCTCGTACAGCGCGGGGACGTCCGACCAGAACGCGGCGGTCTCCAGCGTCTCGACGAACGCGCCGACGTCCAGGAGGGAGTCGCGCAGGTAGGGGGCGCTGAAGCGGCCGTGCTCCCACTTCTCCCCCGGCCCGGCGCCGAGCGGCTCGCCGCCGGCGCCGCGCAGCACCTCCGCCGCCGCGGCCCGCCGGTCGGCGACCGGGCCGCGGGCGCCCTCGAAGCCGAGGACGGCCAGCGCCCCGGCCGCGGCCGACCCGCCGCCGATCGCCGCCGGATCGGCCAGCCCGACCATGGTCTCGGTCTCGTCCGACAGGCGCAGGACCGCGGGGAGGGGGCCGTCCTGGGCGAGGCGCCGGAGCGCGGCGGCGCCCTGGTCGAAGGAGGCGAAGCGCCAGCCCTCGTACTCCCGGGCCTCCGGGACGGGATGCACCCGCACCCGCACGGAGGTGATCACGCCGAGCGCGCCCTCCGAGCCGAGGACGAGCTGGCGCAGGTCCGGCCCGGCGGCCGACTTCGGCGCGCGTCCGAGGTCGAGGCCGCCCTCGGGGGTGGCGACGGTCAGGCCCACGACCATGTCGTCGAACCGCCCGTACCCGGCCGACGCCTGCCCGCTGGAGCGGGCCGCGGCGAACCCGCCGACCGACGCCCACTCGTAGGACTGCGGGAAGTGCCCGAGCGTGTAGCCGCGCTCGTTGAGCAGGGCCTCCGCCGCCGGGGCGCGCAGTCCCGGCTGCAGGACGGCGGTCCGGGAGACCTCGTCGAGCTCGACCAGCCGGTCCATGCGCCTCAGGTCGAGGGCGACGAAGGAGTCGACGCCCTGCGGCGCCAGCCCGCCGACGACCGAGGTGCCGCCGCCGAACGGGACGACCGCGATCCGCCGCGCGGCGCACTCCTGCAGCACGGCGAGCACCTCGCCGTGCGTGCCGGGCAGGACGACCGCGTCGGGAGCGTCGGAGGCGTCGCCCGCCCGGATGCGCAGCAGGTCGGGCGTGGACTTCCCGCGGGTGTGCCGGAGCCGGGACTCGGCGTCGGCGCGGACGTTCCCGTCGCCCACGACGGCGGCGAGCGCGGTCAGGTCGTCCCCCGAGAGCCGGGGCGGGGCGACCTTGACGCCGGTCAGGTCGGCGGGCGGCGCCTCGGCGGGCCGCACGCCGAGCAGGTCGCGCAGCAGGCCGACCATCGACTCGGGCAGCGGCGCCGCCTTCGCCGGGTCGCCCCAGCCGCTCCACAGCATGTCGCGCGTCTCCACGCCCGCCTCCCTCGCCGCCCCGGGTTCCTGGTGGCTTACACTGTGACACATGACGTCGAATCGTCACAACAGGATGGCGGCGCGGACCGCCGACGACACCGTGCTGGACGCCGCGCGCGACTGCGTGCTCGCGGTCGGGGTGCGCCGCACGACGCTGACCGACATCGCGCGCCGGGCCGGCGTCTCCCGCATGACGCTCTACCGGCGCTGGCCCGACGTCCGCACCATCGTCGCCGACCTGATGACCCGCGAGTGGACGGCGATCGGCGACGCGCTGCAACCCCTCGACGACGGCCGCCCCGTCCGGCCCCGGCTGGTGGACGGCCTGGTCACCGGCGTGCGGACGTTCCGCGACCACCCGCTGCTCCGAAAGATCATCGAGGTCGACCCCGAGCTGCTGCTGCCCTACCTGCTGGACCGCTGCGGCGCCAGCCAGCGCGCCTTCCTCGCGTGGTTCGAGGAGGCGGTCGCCGCCGGCCACCGGGACGGCACGATCCGGGCCGGCCATCCCGCCCGCCAGGCCCGCGCGCTGCTGCTGGTCGTCCAGTCGTTCGGGCTGTCGGCGCAGATCATGATCGACGCACAGGACCCCGAGGTCGACGCCGACGCGCTCGACGCCGAACTCCGCCACATCCTGGAAAGGACGCTCGCGCCATGAACGCAGCCGGACCCGACCCCCGGACCTCGCTCAACGCCGCGCGCCGGGAGCGCGAGCTCGCCGCACTGCCCGGGGAGGTGGTGGACGTGCTGGTCGTCGGGCTCGGCGCCACCGGGGCGGGCGCCGCGCTGGAAGCGGCGTCGCGCGGCCTGACCGTCGCGGCGATCGACGCCCGGGACCTGGCGTTCGGCACGTCCCGGTGGAGCTCCAAGCTCGTCCACGGCGGGCTGCGCTACCTGGCCTCCGGGCAGGTGGACGTCGCGTACGAGAGCGCGGTCGAGCGCGGCACGCTGATGCGGCGCACCGCCCCGCACCTGGTGCGCGCGCTCCCGTTCGTGCTGCCGCTGACACCGCTGGTGTCCCGCTCGCAGGCGCTGCTGGCCGCGGGCGGCATGCGCGCCGGGGACCTGCTGCGGCTCTCCGCCCGCACCCCGCGCTCGGTCCTGCCGGGCCCCCGCCGGCTGTCGGCGGTCGAGACGCTCCGGCTCGCGCCCGCCCTGCGCCCCCACGGGCTGCGCGGCGGGCTGCTGTCGTGGGACGGCCAGCTCGCCGACGACGCCCGCCTCGTCACCGCGCTCGCCCGGACCGCCGCCGGGCACGGCGCCCGGATCCTCACCCGCTGCCGCGCGGTCGAGCTGGCCGGCGACGGCGCGCTCGTCCGGGACGAGACGACCGGCCGGGAGATCACCGTGCGGGCGCGCGCGGTGGTGAACGCCACCGGGGTGTGGGCGGGCGGCCTGGTGGACGGGGTGCGGCTGCGCCCCTCCCGCGGCACCCACCTGGTGCTGCGGGCCGAGACCCTGCGCGGGCTCACCGCCGCGATGCACGTCCCCATCCCGGGCGAGAGCAACCGGTTCATGCTGGTGCTGCCGCAGGGCGACGGCCGCGTCTACGTCGGCCTCACCGACGAGCCGGCGGACGGGCCCGTCCCGGACGTGCCGGAGCCGACCGAGGGCGAGATCGGCTTCCTGCTCGACGTCCTGGACTCGGCGGTGGACGTCCCTGTGCGGCGCGCCGACGTGATCGGGGCGTACGCCGGGCTGCGGCCGCTGCTGGACCTCGGGCGCGGCGGCGACACCGCCGACATCTCCCGCCGGCACGCCGTCCTGACGTCCCCGGACGGGATCGTCACGATCGTCGGCGGCAAGCTGACCACCTACCGCCGCATGGCCGAGGACGCCGTGGACGCGGTCGTGCGCGCCCGCGGCCTGGCCGCCGGCCCCAGCCGGACCGCGCGTCTGCCCCTCGTGGGCGCGGCTCCACGCGCCCGCCTGGACGCCCTGGACGCGCCGACCCGGCTCGTCCAGCGGTACGGCACCGAGGCGCCGCTGCTGGCCGCCCTGGGGAGGCGGGACGCGTCGCTGCTGGAGCCGGTCGTCCCCGGGCTCCCGGTGACCGGCGCGGAGCTGGCCTGGGGCGTGCTGCACGAGGGCGCCTTGGACGCGGGGGACCTCCTGGACCGCCGCACCCGGATCGGCCTCGTGGCGGCCGACCGGGAGGCCGCGCTTCCGGCGGCCGAGGCGCTGCTGGCGACCCCGCCCGGTTTGCCCGTCACCCCTTAGGTTACCCTTACCTAATCGCTCGGCGCGGACCGGCGACATCGACGGGGATGACGAGGATCGGCGGGGGGAACGCGTGACGCGCGGCAGAAGCTGCGGACACTGCCCGGGGAGCCACACCGGCGAGCGGCCGTGCCTGGCGACCGCGACCGCGAAGGCGGGCGCCTGGCTGCTCATCGAGCATCCCGGCCCCTGGCCCGAGCGGGTCGAGGACCTCGCCGGCCCGGGCCCGGTGGCCGAGGCCGTCCGGGCCGCGAAGAAGGCGGGCGTCCGGCCGCAGCTGATCCGCCGGCCGGGCCGCCGCCGCGCCATCCCGCCGCTCCAGGTCTACGCCGCCTCCTCCCGCGGGGACGAGGTCTGGATCGAGGGGCGCGAGCTGGCCGATCCGGCCGAGCTGGCGGCGCTCGACCTGGCCGCCCTCGCCGGGGGCCGGTCCCCCGGCCTCGGGGAGCGGGTGGCGGAGCCGGTCCTGCTGGTCTGCACGCACGGGCGCCGCAACGCCTGCTGCGCTCGCACCGGCGCCCCGCTCGCGCGTTCTCTCGCAACGCGTTTCGACCGCCTTATCTGGGAAACCACCCATGTCGGCGGTGACCGATTTGCGGCGAATTTGGTATGTCTTCCCCACGGATTCCTGTACGGCGACCTCGGCGAGGCGGAGGCGAACGCGGCGGCGGACGCCTACCTGCGCGGCGAGGTCTTCCTGCCGAGGCTGCGCGGACGGGCGGGCACGCCCGAGACCGCGCAGGCCGCGGAGCACTTCGCCCGCGCGCACACGGGCCGGCTCGGGGTGGACGACGCGACCGTGGTGTCGGTCACGGCGCTCCAAGGAACAACCCGGTACGAAGCCGTCGTTCTGTTGAGGCGGAGCCGTTACCGGGTGGTCCTCGAAGCCGTCCAGCAGCCCGACCCGTGCGGGGCCGACTGCGGGGAGAACCAGAGAACCTACGTTGTTAGGGAACTCACCCTTCTCAACGAGGCGGCCCTCGTGTAATCTCTCTGAGGCCCCATTCGAGGGTCTCCTGTCGCACGTCCCCAGGTTTCCGGAGTAACCGGACGGGGAACAGAGCGGCAACTCCAGACGTTGGAACATTCGGCGCTTCTCTGACTCTGTCATCCGAAGTACGTCGAGCGTCCATGTCCCGATTTTGTTCGAAACCAATCAAGGTGGGTGTTCCATGGCTCAGGTACGTCGGCAGGCAAACCTCCCTCGTCCCAGCTGGGGCTGGCAGGACGCCGCGGCGTGCCGGGGGGAAGACCTCGTCCTCTTCTTCGGCCCCGACGGCGAGCGCCAGCCCGAGCGCGAGATCCGCGAGCGCAAGGCCAAGCAGATCTGCATGGGCTGCCCGGTCCGTACGGACTGCCTGGACTACGCGGTGTCCCGGCCCGAGAAGTACGGCACCTGGGGCGGCCTGAACGAGGACGAGCGCGCGTCCGAGCGCCGTCGCCGCATGCGTCGCGCCAACGCCGCCTGAGCGAGAAGGCACAGGCCGCCAGAACGCTCCCATCGCGATCCCCGGCACGCCACCTAAAACGTCACGGCCCCGCTCCGCGGGGCCGTTTGCGTTGCCCGGGCCCGGTCCATCACGACCGGGCCCGGGCGCTTCGTCACATCTGCGTTACGACCCGGTCACATCGGACCGCGGTATTCCCCCGGCGCCTTTTACCGCACCGGCCTCGCCGATGAGGCCATTTTCTTGAAATCCACGTTCCGGAAAATCCACGGGGCGCCATTCACGCGGCGCACCCGGCGGCTCACTCCGGACCCGGTTCCGCGGAGATCACGCCCGGCCCGGTTCGGGGCCCCCGCCCCGGGCCCCGCCGCCCGCCCGCGCGGCGTGCTCCAGCCAGGCCGTCACGTCGGCGTCGGTGAGCTGGTCGAAGTCGCGGTACCACTGCCCCACGGCGCGGAAGTCCGAGGGCGCCGCGGGCACCACCACGTCGTCCACCTCCGGCTCCAGGCTCCGGACGGTCTCGGCGGCGCCCACGGGCACCGCCAGGACCAGCCGGGACGGGCCCCGCTCGCGCAGCGCGCGCACGGCGGCGCGGGCCGTGCCGCCGGTGGCGAGCCCGTCGTCCACGACGATCACCGGGCGCCCGGCGACCCGCGGCAGCGGGCGGCCGTGCCGGTAGGCCGCGACCCTGCGGTCCAGCTCGGCGCGCTCGGCCGCCACGGTGGGGGCCAGGTCGTCCGCGCGGAGTCCGAGCCGGGCGAGCAGGCCGCCGTCGAACACCGGGGCGCCGCCCTCGGCGATCGCCCCGACGCCGAGCTCGGGCTGCCGCGGATATCCGATCTTGCGGGTCACCAGCACGTCGAGCGGGGCCTCGAGGCGCCGCGCGACCTCGTGGCCGACGGGGACGCCTCCGCGCGGCAGCGCGAGGACCACGGCCCCCTCAAGGCCCATCGTGGCGAGGCGGGCGGCGAGCACCCGGCCCGCCTCGGCGCGGTCGGTGTACGGGAGCCGGACGGTGCCCGCGTGCCGGACGCCTCCGCCCGCGGATCTGCTCCAGGGCATTGGGGATACCCCCTTCCGGGGTGTCCCCTACCCACTCAGGAACCCGTGAGCCACCGCAGCGGGTTGTCCTGCAGGACCGCTCCGAGGGTCGCCTCGTCGGCGCCCGCGGCGCGCAGCGCGGGCAGGAACGTGTCGAAGAGGTACCCGAAGCCGGCGCCGCCGTAGCGGGCGACCTGCGCCATCCGGGAGACCCCGGTGCTCAGCAGCACCCGGTCGGCGTGCCCGGCCTCCAGCAGGTCCATGACGCGTCGGACGCCGGCGCCGAGGGCGGCGGGGTCCGTCCCGGCGAGGCCGAGCGTGCCGAACGAGACGTAGCCGCCCAACTCGGCGATCTTGCGGTGCTGGGCCGGGTCGTCCACCCGGTCCTGCTGCCCCACCGCGACGCGGTCGGGGGCCATCCCGGCGGAGGCCAGGATCTCCAACTGCGCGAGGCCCGCCCGCCCGTAGGTCGCGACCGACAGCCCGGAGTAGCGGGCGGCCTGGGCGGCGGCGCGCAGGCACAGCTCCTCGGTCTCGGTCGGCGCCTCGCCCCAGGTGCCGATCTCGCCGATGACGCCGGGCAGCGAGTTCGTGCCGTCCATGCCGAAGCCGACCTCGGCCAGCAGGCGCTCGGCGAGGCGGTCGACGGCGGACGGGCCCCCCGAGTAGTCGTACCGGGGGGCCTGGGGGGTCGCCCCTCCAGAATGACGCTGCTCGTACTGGGGGGGCGTCCCCCCAGACCGACGCGGCTCGGACTGAGGGATCGACCCCCGCGCCTCGTACTGCGGGGTCCCCGTGGGCTGGGAGCTCGTCCCCTCGAAGGGGACCGCCGTTCCGGGGGCGAGGACCTCCCGGACGAACGGGGGGTGGAACGGCTCGGTGAACACGCCCGTCCCGGCCACCACGGCGACCCTGGCGCCCGCGCTGATGCGGGCGAGCGCGGCGGCGTTGCGGCCCATGCCCGAGCAGGTGAGGTCGACGACGAGGCCGAGGCCGTGGTCCTTGCGGAGCGTGTTCAGCTCGCGCTGGACGGCCTTCTCCTCGTCCAGCCACCGGCTGGGGTCGGAGGCGGCCAGCTGGGGCCGCGCCGGCCAGCGCAGATCGAGCTGGAGGTGCTCGTGGGAGAGCACCGGACCGGTGATGTCGGACGTCGCGATCGTGCCGGTCACGGTCCGGAGCCGGCCGGTCTCCTCACGGGGGGTCATGTCACGCGAGGCTACGACATGTTTGCCCTTTTCAGGACCTCATTCGGGGTGGTTTTTACTCGTGGCCCCCTGGTCCCGGGGGACCTGGTCGCCCTGGGCCTCCAGCTCGGCGCGGATCCGGGCGGTGTCCCCGCTCGGCCAGTGCCGGTCGATCTCGGCGTTCAGCGCGGCCCCGATCAGCACCGCGAGCGCCGCCACGTACAGCCACGCGAGGAGCGCGATCGAGGCGGCCAGCGACCCGTACACCGACACCCCGCTCAGCGAGCCGGCCAGGTAGATCCGCAGGACGAAGCTGCCCACGATCCAGATCAGCAGCGCCAGCGCGGCGCCGGGCGTCTGGCGCCACCAGGACGTCCGCACCGGGACGCTCATGTGGTAGAGCAGCGAGAGGAAGATGATCGAGAGGCTCACCACGACCGGCCAGTACAGCACCTGGACGGCCTCGGCGCTCTCCGGCAGCACCTGCCGGACCAGCGCGGGCCCGGCCACCAGCATCGGGATCACGATGATCAGGGTCAGCAGCCCGATGAGGTAGAGCACGAACGCGCGCAGCCGGGTGCGGATCACGCCGCGGACGCCCGACAGCCCGTAGGCGATCGTGATCGTGTCGACGTAGACGTTCGTCGCCCGCGACCCCGCCCACAACGAGATCAGGAAGCTGACCGACACGATGTCGGGGCTGCCGCCCCTGATCACGGAGTCGATCAGCGGGATCACGACCGAGTCGACGGCCGGGCCGGTCAGCACCGTCTGGGCCTGGTCGATCACCCAGGAGCGCACCTCGCGGATCGTCTCGGTGCCGAACAGGCCGCGCAGGTGGCCCATCGTGCCGATCAGCCCGATGACGAGGGGCGGCAGCGACAGCAGGGCGAAGAACGCGGCCTCCGCCGCGAGGCCGGTGACCCGGTAGCGGAACCCGCCGATCGCGGTGCCCTTGACCAGCGTCCAGCCGACGCCCGCCGCGGTCCGCGCGTCGGCGCGCACGCGCGCGGCGAGGCGGTCGCGGCGGTCGCGCAGGCGCCGCCGCGGGCCTTCCGGGTCCTGTCCGGAAGGGGAGTCCCCGGCCCGGGGGGTGCCCGCTGCGTCGGAGACGGTGGTCACACCGCCCCACCGTAGAGGGTTGCGCGCCCGGCGCATGCCGCATCGCCCACTTCACTGGTCCGCTTCGCGCGTGGCATGGCGTTCGCCTCCCCCGCTCGGCCGTCTCGCAGGCGTGCCGCCCGATCCGTGCACATCCCTTGGCCCATACCCGTTGAGACGGTGCGGAACGTCGTCCGGACCATGATCATATGCGCCCTACCACGGAAAACCGGGCATTTGCCTTCATGGGTGACAATAGAAGACATGATCTGCCAGTCGTGCCGCGAACGCCACCACGAGAAGTGCCGTGGCGGGTCGTGGTGCGACTGCCAGCACCACCCGGCGCCCGGCGAGCCGCCGGCGCCCGGGGCCGAGGCGGCCCCGCCGGGCGGGGAATCCGCGACCAGCCCGGAGGCCGAGCCTCGGGTGAACTGGAGGCGGCAGGGATGACGCATGTCACGCGTCCGCATGCCGGACGTAACTGGACAGTCCGCGAGACGGCATGTCACCCTTCAGGTATGAACGCCGCGGACCCGCTGCTGGCCAAGCGCCGGCACGTCGACTTCCTCCGCGTCCGCAGCGCGATCTGTCGGTGACGCTCCGACCACGCCCCTGTACAGCCGGGCGCGTGGCGCATCGGCGTCACCTTTGACTTCATCCTGCTCAGCGTAGAGCCGGCTGCCTCAGAGCGCCGGTGCGCCGCGCGTCCCTCTCGACAACAGATGAGGACGCGCGCCGTGCCAACCGCGACCAGACGCAAGAAGGGCGAGGGCCAGTGGGCCCTCGGCTACCGCGAACCGCTCAACAAGAACGAAGAGAACAAGAAGAACGACGACGGGCTCAACGTCCGCCGCCGGATCATCGACATCTACTCCAAGAGCGGTTTCGACTCGATCGACCCGTCCGACCTGCGCGGCCGGTTCCGCTGGATGGGCCTCTACACCCAGCGCAAGCCCGGCATCGACGGCGGCAGGACCGGTGCGCTGGAGGACGAGGAGCTCGAGGACCGCTACTTCATGATGCGGGTGCGGATCGACGGCGGGCAGCTGAGCGGCCCGCAGCTCCGCACGATCGCCGACGTCTCGACCCGGTACGCGCGCGGCACCGCCGACATCACCGACCGGCAGAACGTCCAGCTGCACTGGGTGCGGATCGAGGACGTCCCGGCCATCTGGGAGGCCCTGGAGGCGGTCGGGCTGCACACGACGGAGGCGTGCGGCGACGTCCCGCGCGTGATCATCGGCTGCCCGCTGGCCGGGATCGCGGCCGACGAGGTCATCGACGCGACCCGCGACCTGCGCGAGATCCACGACAAGTACATCGGCTCCCCGGAGTTCTCCAACCTGCCGCGCAAGTACAAGACCGCGATGTCGGGCTGCACCTCGCACTGCACCGTCCACGAGATCAACGACATCGCGTTCGTCGGCGTGGTGAACGAGGCGGGCGAGACCGGCTACCAGGTGTTCGTCGGCGGCGGCCTGTCGACCAACCCGATGTTCGCGCAGAGCCTCGGCGTGTTCGTCAAGCCGGAGCAGACCAGCGTGGTCTGGCACGCCGTGACGTCGATCTTCCGCGACTACGGCTACCGGCGGCTGCGCAGCCGCGCCCGGCTGAAGTTCCTGATGAAGGACTGGGGCGCCGAGAAGCTCCGCGAGGTGCTGGAGAAGGAGTACCTCGGCTACACGCTTCCGGACGGCCCCGAGCCCGCCGCGCCGCTCGCCCACCGCGACCACGTCGGCATCCACCCGCAGAAGGACGGGAACTTCTACGTCGGGTTCGCCCCGCGCGTGGGGCGGGTGAACGGCGAGCTGCTCGGCGTCATCGGCGACCTCGCCGGGCGCTACGGCTCCGGCAGGGTCCGCACGACCAACGAGCAGAAGATGGTCATCCTGGACGTCCCGGAGGAGAACACCGAGGCGCTCGCCGGCGAGCTGGCGAAGCACGACCTCCAGGTCCGGCCGTCCACGTTCCGCCGCCAGACGATGGCGTGCACGGGCATCGAGTACTGCAAGCTCGCGATCGTCGAGACCAAGCAGCGCGCCATGGACCTCATCGACGAGCTGGAGAAGCGGCTGCCCGACTTCGACCAGCCGCTGACGATCAACGTCAACGGCTGCCCGAACGCCTGCGCCCGCATCCAGGTCGCCGACATCGGGCTGAAGGGCCAGCTCGTCGTGGACGAGGACGGCGACCAGGTCGAGGGCTTCCAGATCCACCTCGGGGGCCGGCTCGGCGCGTCGTTCGGCAAGAAGGTCCGCGGGCTGAAGACCACCTCGGCCGGGCTCACCGACTACGTCGAGCGCGTCGTGCGCAGGTTCGACGAGCAGCGCTCCGACGGCGAGACGTTCGCCGAGTGGGTGCACCGCGCCGACGACGCCGACCTCCAGTGAGCGGGGCCGATCGCGCATGAGCGAACGGATGACGCCTTTCTACTGCCCGTACTGCGGCGAGGAGAGCCTCGAACCCGGCGGGGAGGCGCCCGGGGCGTGGTTCTGCCCCGACTGCCTCCGCTCCTTCAGCCTGAAGTTCCTCGGTGTGGGCACGCCCCGCACCGCGAGCAAGGAGAACCCCAGGTGACCCTGCTGGAGACCGACAGACCCACGCTCGACCTCCAGGACATCGTCGAGTCGGCCGCCGCCGCCCTGGAGGGCGCCCCCACGCTGGAGGTGATCCGCTGGGCGGTCGCCACGTTCGGCGACCGCATCTGCCTCACCTCGTCCATGTCGGACGCGGCCCTCATCCACCTCGTGTCGAAGGTGAAGCCGGGCATCGACGTGCTGTTCGTCGACACCGGCTACCACTTCGCCGAGACGATCGGGACGCGCGACGCCGTGGAGGCCGTCTACCCGGTGAACGTCATCAACGTCACCCCGTCCCGCACGGTCGAGGAGCAGGAGGCGGCGCTCGGCCCCCGCCTGCACGGCCGCAACCCCGACCTGTGCTGCCACCTGCGCAAGGTGGAGCCGCTCGGCCGCGCGCTGGAGGGCTACATGGCCTGGTTCAGCGGCATCCGCCGGGACGAGACCGCGAGCCGCCGCGACCGGAGGGTCGTCGAGTGGGACCGCAAGCGCGGCATGGTCAAGGTGAACCCGATCCTCGACTGGACCCAGGAGGAGATGGACAACTACATCGAGGACAACGGGGTGCTCGTCAACCCGCTGCACTACGACGGCTACCCCTCGATCGGCTGCGCGCCGTGCACCCGCCCCGTCGCGCCCGGCGAGGACCCGCGCAGCGGCCGGTGGGCCGGGATGGGCAAGACCGAGTGCGGCATCCACCTGTGAGCGCCCCCATGGTCGCGGTGGCGCACGGCAGCCGGGACCCCCGCGCCGCCGCGACCGTCGCCGCGCTGCTCGACGCCGTCCGGGCGCGCCGCCCGGACGTGCCCGTGCACGCCTCGTTCCTGGACCACGCGCCGCCCGCCCCCGACCGGGTGCTGGACGGCGTGGCCCGGGACGGCGCGGACGAGGCGGTCGTGCTGCCCCTGCTCCTCACCGCGGCCTACCACAGCAAGACCGACATCCCGGGCGTCCTGAACCGGGTGCGGGGCCGACACCCGCGGCTGGCCCTCCGCACTGCGGACACGCTTGGCCCGCACCCTCTGCTGCTGGACGCCCTGGAGCGGCGCCTGGCCGAGGCGGGTGCGGCGCCCGGCGACCCGGACACGGCGGTCGTCCTCGTCTCGGCGGGCTCCAGCGACCCGTCCGCCAACGCGACGGTCGCGGGCCTGGCCCGCGAGTGGCGTGCCCGGGGCCTGCGCGAGGTGGTGCCGGCGTACGCGACGGCGGCCCGCCCGGGGCCGGGCGAGGCGGTGCGGGCCCTGCTCGCCGCGGGCGCGCCGCGCGTGGCGGTGGCGTCCTACATCCTCGCGCCCGGCCACTTCGCCGACAAGGTGCGGCGGGAGTCCCTGGCGGCGGGCGCCGCCGTCGTCTCCCCCGCTCTCGGCGCGGCGCCGGAGATCGCCGACCTGATCGTCCGCCGCTACACCGGGGCGCTGGAGGCCCCCCGCACGGCGGCCGCGGTCTGATCGGGCGTTCGACACGCCGCCGGCCGGGTATGCGGGTGCCATGACGCGCGAGGAACCCGGCCACGAGCCCCGAGAGACCGACGACCGCCGCTTCGCCCCGGTGAACGAGGGCTCCGACGCCCGCGGCCGCACCGTCCCGGACGGGGAGGAGACCAGCGGCACCGGCACCCCCGGCGTCCGGTACGAGCACCCCGACACCCTGCCGCCGGACGAGGCGGGCGTCGAGGAGGCCGAAGCCCACGACGACACCCGCTGACGCCCGGCTCAGCCGTCGAACGGGCGCGGCGGCTCCGGCGGCGCCGCGAGCACGATCCGCATCTCGTCGCCGGGCGCCTCGGTGATCCGCCCGGCGCCCGCCAGGTAGTCGACGACCTCCTGGGCCTTGTCGTAGTACTGGGGCTGGCGGCTGTTGTACAGGGCGCCGGCGAGCTCCTCGTAGTCGTACTGGGTGATCACGACGCCCTTGCCGAGGATGAAGCAGACCAGCTCGCCGTCGAGCATCCGCCACCAGTCGTCGGCGAGGGCGTCGACCACGCCCCCGTTGTTGCCCAGGGAGACCGCGACCGGCTCGCCCTGGCTGAGGAAGACCGGCACCTGCCGGGTCAGCTTCGCCAGGAACGCGCGCACCCTGCCCCAGGGGAACTTCCTGCCCGACTTGCTGGGGGCGTCGTCGCTCTTGTCGCGGACCGCCTGCACGGCGTCCCTGATGAGCCGGTCCGGGGTCCGGGACTTCTCCCCCACCAGCCGCTCGATCTCGTTGTAGATCCTCTCGCGCAGTTCCTGGAACGGCCCCATGTCGTTCTGCCGCAGCACGTCCACGCACAGGTGCGACAGCGAGCGGGGCTCCTGCGGCGGCGGGACGACATGGGCGGCGGTGGGGACCGGGGGCGGGGACTGGACCGGGGCGGGGGCGGGGGCCAGGCGGGAACGCCCTGCGGGGGTGAGTTCGACGTACGGGTTGTTGTCGCCCGCGGTGGTCGTGGTAATGGCCACCAGTTTTCTCTCCACGGCGAGGGACACCAGGGTGGACATGAATTTCGGCCGCGCCGTGAAAGTGCCGACCTGCTTCCTGAAACGGGGGTCGTGGGCGGCGAGGAGTTTGCGCAGATCGGTCATGCGGACCCGCGCGGAAGAATGGCCGATCACATGGACCAGCGTGTTGACGGCGTCCTCGCGCCGCATCCACGTGTCGTCCCAGTCGAAGGTCTCACCGCCGGTCGAGGGCGGCGCGAACGAACTCAGGTGGACGAATTCGACGCCGCCGTGGACGGCGTCGAGCATCTCCGCCACGTTCTTCACGCTGGCCCGGAACGACGCCACGCAGATGGGGCCGCCGGAGCCGCGGGCCTCGGCCACCCGCTCGTACACCACCTTGGTGACCGCGGCGTCGTCCACCGTCCCGGTGATCTCGGTCCAGAGGTGGTCGTCGGTCCCGGCGGGCCTGGCCCGTTCGGGGACCGTGATGTATTCGGTCGTGGTCGCCGGCACACCCGGGTAGGCGGCTTCGAACGCCTCCAGGATCGCAGTCTCGGTCCCCGCGTGCGCGCGCGTCAGATCGATGAGTCTGTACATCTCGTCCTCCGTTAACACTGGGGACCTCATCATCGAGTAATGAGGTCCCCAGTGGAAGTTAGTGAGCGAGCGCCTCGTGGCTATGCCCGCTTATGGAGGGCCCACTTCAGGAAAGCGCCGGCGACGATACCCAGCAGCAGACTCACGGTCTGCGCGGGAAAGATCGTCGCTGCCACGGCTGTTCCGGTGAGCACCACCGCACAGATCAGGAATTCGGTCTCTCGGTCCATGATCGCCTCTAACGCGTCGTTCTCGGGCGACTCAGACTGGGACAGCGACTTCCTGGCGGACTTCGACTTCAGACGTCGACTGCTGACTACGACTTCATGACGGCAGGACTGAGACACGAACTGGTGACTGGCGACTGGGACTCAGAAATGCGACTGCTCGACTGCGACTGCAGGACTTAGACGCGGACTGGTCAACTCAGACTGGGCGGGCAGCGTAGCTGCCGCAGGGCCAGTGTAGCCCGCGAATCGTCCCCGTGCCACACTCCCGCCGCTCCCGGGTCATGTCCGGTCGTTCCACCAGGTGGTGACGGCGCGGCGGAGCGGGGCGTGGTGCTCGTCGTCGACGATCTTGATGTCGCCCATCACGGCGTTCGCGGTGATGCGGACGACGGGGACGCGGGCGCCGGGGTGCGGGTCGCGGACCGCGACCCGCCGGTCGCCGAGGAAGTTGTGCCCCGACAGCTCGATGCTGACGCCGTCCGGGACGATGATCTTGACGTCGCCCATCACGGCGGTCGCGGAGATGTGCACCTCGCCGGTGGGGACCTGCGCGCCGCGCAGGTCGAGCACGACGTCGCCCATCACCGACACGGCCTCCAGCGGGCCGTCGATGCGGCCGACGATGCGCTCCTTGCAGTCCCCCATGACCGCGGTGAACTTGCGCTTCACCTGCGCGGGCGCCGGGTTGGCGCCGGGCGCGCCCATGCCGGGCAGGTCGGCGGTGATGAGTTCGAGGTCGCCGCGGGTGACGGCCGCGTAGGCGGCCTCCGTGCGCTCGGTCAGCTCCTCGAAGGTGAGCCGCCCCTCCACCGAGGCGATCCGCAGCCGCTCGACCACGGCCTCGCGCTCGTCGTCGGACGCCCGCACCGCGTCGGGCGCGCCGGCCGCTTCGGCCGCCGAGGGGACCGGTCCGGCGTCCTGCCGCCGCTCCAGCGGGCGGCTCGGGCAGGGCCGCTCGGGCTGCGGACTGGACTGACTCATGATTTCGACGGTATGCCCCGCGCGGCGCCGGACAATCCGCCGCGCGGACGAGATCGCCCCACCACCTGAGGAGGATGGACGTCCCGCCACCCCAGAGGCATGATCAAGTTCTTGCCCGAACCCCGTTCTGTATTCTGCGGGTGGACGGCACGAACGTTGGGAGAGCGCGTGACGCACGAGGTGTTCAACCAGGTCCCCCCGCTCGCCGGGCACGACGTGTCCGACGAGGCGGCCCTGCTGGACGGTCTGCACCGCGAGGGCGCCGGATGGGCCGAGGCCGAGGTGCGCGAGCTCGGCCTCCTCGCCGGCACCGAGCGGGCGCAGGAGTGGGGCCGCCTCGCCAACGAGCACCCGCCCGTCCTTCGCACCCATGACCGCTTCGGAAACCGGATCGACGAGGTCGAGTTCCACCCCGCGTGGCACGAGCTGATGACCGTCGCGGTGACGCACGGCCTGCACGGCTCCGCCTGGACCGACTCCCGCGAGGGCGCCCACGTCGCCCGCGCCGCGAAGTTCTACACCTGGCGCGTCGACGCCGGCCACGGCTGCCCCGTCTCGATGACCTACGCCGCCGTCCCCGCGCTGCGCCAGTCGCCGGAGCTGGCGGCCCGGTACGAGCCGCTCCTCGCCGAGCGGCAGTACGACTTCGGCCTGCGTCCCCCGCTCACCAAGACCGCGCTCCTCGCCGGCATGTCCATGACCGAGAAGCAGGGCGGCTCGGACGTCCGCGCCAACACCACCACGGCCGCGCCCCAGCCGGACGGGACGTACCGGCTCGTCGGCCACAAGTGGTTCACCAGCGCCCCGATGTGCGACGTGTTCCTCACCCTCGCCCAGGCGCCCGGCGGGCTGACCTGCTTCCTCGTCCCCCGCGTCCTGCCGGACGGCGGGCTCAACCCGCTGCGCCTGATGCGCCTCAAGGACAAGCTCGGCAACAAGTCCAACGCGTCCTCCGAGGTCGAGTACGACGAAGCGGTCGCGTGGCGGGTCGGCGACGAGGGCCGCGGAGTCCGCACCATCATCGAGATGGTCAACATGACCCGGCTCGACTGCGTGATCGGCGCCGCCTCCGGCATGCGCCTCGGCGTCACCACCGCCGCCCACCACGCGGCGCACCGCCGGGCGTTCGGCAAGGCACTGATCGACCAGCCGCTGATGCGCAACGTCCTCGCCGACCTGGCGATCGAGTCCGAGGCCGCCACGACCACGATGCTCCGCCTGGCGGGCGCCACCGACCGCTCGTTCCGCGGCAGCGAGTCCGAGACCGCCTTCAAGCGCCTGGCCCTGGCGGTCAGCAAGTACTGGATCTGCAAACGCTGGCCCGCCCACGCGGCCGAGTCCCTCGAATGCCTAGGCGGCAACGGCTACGTCGAAGAATCCGGCATGCCCCGCCTCTTCCGAGAATCCCCCCTGAACTCAATCTGGGAGGGCTCCGGCAACGTCGCGGCGCTCGATCTCCTACGCGCAACGCTACGCGAACCGCAAACCCTAGAGGCGTTCTTCGAAGAAGTGGCCCTCTCCGAAGGAGCCGACAAGCGCCTGGACGCAGCCATCAAGGAGACCAAGGAAAGCTTCACCGACACGTCCACAATCGAGTACCGCGCCCGCCGAGTAGCCGAGCAACTGGCGCTAGTCCTACAGGCGTCACTGCTGGTCAGACACGGCCACCCGGCCGTCGCCGACGCCTTCTGTGCAACCCGCCTGGCCGGCGACTGGGGCGGCGCCTTCGGCACCCTCCCGCCAGGCCTGGACGTCACCCCGATCATCGACCGCGCCACCCCGAAGGTCGGCTGACTCCTCACTCACTGCTCGTCGGACGCCAGGTGGCCATGGGGCCAGGATCGTGCCGGTAGGTGGGTTCAGGGGGTGGCTGGTTTGCGGGCGGTGAGCAGGCGGGTCGGGACCCACGGACTGCCCCACCACGCGCGCCAGCCGAGGCCGCGCACGCGGATGTCCTGGGCGTCCAGCCGGGCCAGCACCGCGGCGTATTCGCGGGGGGTCCGCGCCAGGTCGGCGATCAGCAGGCGGCCGCCCGGCCGCAGCACCCGGTACGCCTCGGCGATCGCTTGGGCGCGGGCGTCCGCTCCGAAGATGGTGTGCACCGTCAGGCTGGACACGACCAGGTCGAAGCTTGCCTCCGCGTACGGGAGTCTGCGCAGGTCACCCCCTTGCACGCGGACGCGGTCGGCTACGCCTTCGGCGCGGGCGTTGCGCAGTGTCGCCGCCGGGGTGTTGCCGGACTGGTCCCTGCCGCGCCACAGGTCCACGCCGACCGCCCGGCCCTGCGGGAGGTGCCGGGCGGCGGCCAACAGGACGGCGCCGCGTCCGCAGCCGAGGTCGAGCAGCCGTTCGTCGCCACGCAGGTCCAACTCGTCCAGCACTTCCCGCCAGACCAGGAACTTGCCGCGCAGCGTGGCGTGCAGGCTCAGGGCCAGGCATCCCGCCAGCAGGGTGCCGGAGACCAGCGCGGGCAGCGCGGCGGCCAGATCGGCGGTGACCGCCATCACCAGCCCGGTCACCCAGAACCCCAGCACGACCAGGCCCACGAAGCCGAACCCATAGGGTGCATCCATCCCATACCGCGCACCAGGCATCCCGCCACTCTGCCACGAACCGGCCGCCCGGGGGCTGGCTACGACGACCTGGTTCAGCACATCTGCGACGCCCGAAGTCGGATGAGCAGGTCACGCTTTCCCTTCCCTGCCCTGCGACTCTTTTTACCTTTTGGGCGCGTATGGCCGAATATGCCGGAAAGCACCTTTGGAGGCCGAATAGGGGAAATTCCGGAACGTCCCCCTCCGGTCTCCATCGATGAGCGCTCGTCAGCCAAGATCATGAATCCTCGCGATGAGGGGGTCCTGCACATGCGCAGACTGGTGATGGCCACCGTGGCCGCACTCGCGCTCGCGGTGTCCGCGAGTCCTGCCGCCTTCGCGGCGCCGACGCGGGCCGACCGGATGCCGGGCGCCGCGCAGACGACGGCGACCGTCCGCGTCCTGCACGGCGTGCCCGGCCTGACCGTGGACGTCTACGCGAACGGCAAGAAGGTGCTGTCGGACTTCACGCCCGGCTCGCTCAGCGCCCCGTTGAAGCTTCCCGGGGGCAGCTATGACATCAAGGTGTTCAAGGCGGGCCAGGGGCCCGGCGGCACCCCGGCCATCGAGAAGACCGTCGAGGTGACCGCGGGGACGAACGTCACGCTGACCGCCAACCTCACCGAGAGCGGGAGCCCGGCGCTCAACGCCTACGCCAACGACACCTCCAAGGTCCCGGCGGGCAAGGGCCGGCTGACCGTCCGGCACATCGCCGCCGCGCCCGCGGTCGACGTGCGGGCCAACGGCACCGCGATCGTGAAGAACCTGTCCAACCCCGACGAGGCCGTCACCGAAGCACCGGCGGGAACGGTCAAAGCCGACGTCACCCTCGCGGGAACCGACAACGTCGTGATCGGGCCCACCGATCTGACCGTGGCCGAAGGCACCAACACCATCGTCTACGCCTGGGGCAGCGCCAAGGAGGGGAACCTCAAGCTGGCGGTTCAGACCATCCCCGGCCTGCAGACCGCGCCCAGCGGGGTGCCCGGCGGGACCGGCGGTCAGGCCGCCGGACTCGACGGCGGTCCGCCCGGGTGGCTGGTCGGCGCGACCGGACTGGCCCTCCTGGTGACGATCGGCGCGGGCACGCGGCTGCTCGTCGTGCGCCGGCGCGGCACCCCGCGCGGCGACCACCACTGACCGCCGGGGCGTCCCGATGACCGGATCCTCGCGCCTAGCGCTCGCCCTCGCCGGCACCGGCCTCCTCTTGACCGGCGCCGGCGGGGCCGGGCTCTGGCACTCGGCGACCGAGGACGGCCCCGCGAACAGCGGGCACCGGCCCTCCTTCCACTCCACCTCCGCGACGGGCCGGAGCGCGGGCGGGACGCCCGGACGGGGAACCGCAGTGCCGGCCCGGCCGGCGGAACTCGCGGTGCCGTCCGCCGGGCTGCGCGCGGCGGTGGTGCCGGTGGGCGTCGACTCCACGGGAGCCATGGCGCTTCCAGGCGACGTCTCCCGCGTCGGCTGGTACAGCTACGGCGCCCGTCCCGGCTCGCCCACCGGATCGGCGGTCCTGGCCGGGCACGTCGACTCCCGCGAACGCGGGCTCGGCGCCCTGGCCGCGCTGCGCCGCGTCTCCCCCGGCGACCGGCTCGCCGTCCGCCTCGCCGACGGCCGCACCCTGGCGTACCGCGTGGTCGCGCGCGAGACCATCGGCAAGACGGCGATGCCGCTGCGGGAACTGTTCGCCCGCGACGGAGGACCCCGCCTCACCGTCATCACCTGCGGCGGCCCCTTCGACGCCCGGACCGGCCACTACCGCGACAACCTCGTCATCACCGCCGTCCCCGCCCAGCGCTGAAGCGCCCCGGAAGTGCACCGCTCGGCCTCGACGCCGCCGTCAGGAGAGCGGGAGGCCCTCGGCGAGTAGGGCCGGGCTCGGAGTCTCACTCCACATTTCGCGGAAAGCCCCTTGGCATAGGGGTTTTTCGCATTTTGCTCGGCTTCGCGAAGCTACGATGCGGAGCAAGATCTCCTGAGCCCTGAGGTGCACATGGCCGAGTCGTCCCCGCAGATTCCCACCGGCGTTCCGACCGCGGCACGCGTCTACGACGTGATGCTCGGCGGCAAGGACAACTACGAGGTGGACCGGGTCGTGGCGGAGGCCAGCCTCGCGATCATGCCGGAGCTGCGGGACATCGCCCTGCACAACCGCGCGATGCTGCACCGCGTCGTCCGCCATCTCGCCGCGGACGAGGGGATCACCCAGTTCCTCGACCTGGGATCGGGACTGCCGACCGTCCGCAACACCCACGAGGTCGCGCAGGAGGTCAACCCAGAGGCTCGCGTCGTGTACGTCGACATCGATCCGATCGTGCTGGCGCACGGCCGTGCGATCCTGGCCGACAACGCCGACACCACTGTGGTGACCGCCGACATCCGCGAGCCCGACGACCTCCTCGGCCGTCCCGAGGTCCGCGCGCTCATCGACTTCGACCAGCCCGTCTGCGTGATGCTCGTCGGCATCCTGCACCACCTCGCCGACGACGAGAATCCCGGCCGGATCGTCCAGGTCCTGCGGGACGCGGTGCCCAGCGGCTCCTACTTCTTCATCACCAACTTCACCCGCCTGGGCGACGCCCCCGAATCCGTCGCGCTGGAGAAGCAGCTCCTGGAGCAGCTCGGCTCCGGCCGTGTCCGCACCCCCGCCGAGCTGGCCGGCTTCTTCGACGGCCTGGAGATCCTGCAGCCCGGCCTCGTCCCGCTCCCGCTGTGGCGCCCCGAGGAGCCCGTCCTGGACGCCAGCACCATCGACGTCCGATTCATGACCGGCGGCGTCGGCCGCAAGCCCTGATCCTCTGGGGATTCCTGCGGGAACCTCACGTTTCCCGCCCGCGCAGGCTTTGTGGCACCAAAGTAGGACTTACCGACCACGCCGGCCCGCATGGCCACTCGATCAGCCGGGCACCCGTGAGCGCCGATACCGTTCACCTTCATCACGGCCATCAGCCTCTACTACTGACCACGACCGGATATCTCGCAGGGCTCCTGGAGCGACTCCAGGAAGGCGCGCCCGGAATTGGTTTCGTTTTCTGAAGGGCAGGCAATCTTTGCCAGTTCGATTCGCCAACGGAGCAGCTGGCAGGATATTTTGGCCGGTGAGCGCGTCACGAATCGGCGTCGGCTTGATGAATACCTAAAGTCACATGGAGTTTGGGCGGTCTTGTCACACAATGTCCGATAAGACCACTTTGATAGAGAGCGAGCAGCCGATGCAGGCGGCACATGCCCTTTTCTGGCGAAGAAGTAGTTTCTGTGTTGGTGACGGAAACTGCGTGGAAGCGGCACGCACGCCGGACGGGAGCATCGCCGTCCGGGACACCAAGCGAGGCGAGAACGGACCAGTCCTCACCTTCTCCGCCGCCGCCTTCGACGCCCTGCTCACGCGGGTAAGGACCGAACTTCCTTCGCGGCCCGCATAGTTTCACCCATGCGCATCGCCGAGGCTCTGTCAGAGTTCCTTGACGGCCTCGGCGATGCGCTCTCTGGACTTCTGGGGCGGGAGAGAACTCGCCTTGATGCTTTCCCACGCGAGACGATAGTGCCGAGTGATGCCGGTATCGAGAACCTCTGCCGACTGGACGCTGTCGATGAAGAGGACTTCCGGAAAATTCACGTCATGGGCGGGCAAGAAGTTGAGGATCGTGAAAGATTCGTTGAAAACCGGTACGTGAGCGGCCTTCAACGGGTGTATGCGTAGTTCGATGTTGGGCCTCTCCGCCAACTCGATCAACTGCGTCAACTGACGTCGCATCGTCCCGCGATTTCCAATAGCGCGCATCAGCACTGATTCATCGAGGACGCTCGAGAAGTGCAGCGGCTGCTCACGATACAAGATCTGCTGGCGACGCATCCTCACTTCGACGAGTCGGTCGGCCTGGGCTTGGGAAATGCCCTGAAACGCACTCCTTCCGCCTTCTATAATGTGATAGGCGTACTCTTCTATTTGCAGAAGCCCCGGGATGTTGTAGGTGACATGGTTCGCCGCGGAGTCGGCCTCGTCTTCGAGCGCGACATAGGCTGCGAACTCCGCGAAGATCAGGTCCTTCGAGTACCGCGCCCACCAGCCCCGCCGGGTGGCGGCATCCGCCAGCGCCAGAAGCTCGCTCTTGTGCTGTCCCGCGACCCCGTAGAGTTCGAGCAGGAGGCGCACGTCGGAGACGCTGATGCCGATCTTGGCCGTCTCCACCCTGCTGATCTTGGACGTGGACCAGTCCAGCAGGGCGGCGACCTGATCGGCGGTGAGGTCACGTTGGGAGCGAAGCCGTCGGAGTTCGGCACCCAGACGACGCCGTCGGACACTCGGTGCCGCTGCCACGATGCTTCCACCCTCCAGTAGCATGCGCTCTTGTCGACTACCTCAATCCTCGTGGGCGGCTTCGGCGATTGCAACGCAAGTTGCACAAATCAGAGAGAGATTCTCAGGCCTCCTCCACAGGGGCTCATTGCCGACATACCAGCACTAAACAGGCATGTTTATGGCTACGGGTGTCAGAAGTCGCAGCCACGTCAGATAGGTGCGCCTTGCCGTCCGGATCCTTCCACGACGTGCATGTTGCACACTCCGGCCTCCGTACGGACACTGGGATCGACGTCCTCTGCCGGGAGGACACGGGGTGTGAATGGGAGCGGCTCAGTGACCAGCCATCCGGTGCACAGGAGCATCCTCGCCCTCGATATCGAGAGTTCGACCGCCCCGCTGCGCACCAACCCGATCAAAAAAGAGTTGCGTGACCTGCTCTACGGGTTCCTGATCCAGGCGATGGAGTACGCGGGCGTGGGCGAGGAGCGCCATGATCCCTTCGACGACCGCGGCGACGGGATCCTCCTGCCGATACACCCGGTGGACGATGTACCCAAGACCTTTCTGCTGTCCCGGCTCGTGCCGGAACTGACTCGGCAGCTCACCGACTACAACCTCGGACTGGCCTCTGTCGAACGCATGCGAAGGGAACTGCGCGTACGTGCGGCCATACACGCCGGAGACATCCTGTGCGACGAAACGGGCTGCATAGGGGAAGCTGTGGACGTCGCATGCCGCATGCTGGATTCCCCGAAACTCAAAGCGGTCTTACGCTCCGTGCCGACGCCGATGGTCTTAGCCGTTTCCAGTGAGATCTACTGGGGGATCGTCAGGCACGAGTACGTTGGCATCGACGCCAGTGACTACCGCCCCCACTACAGCGTCCTGGTCTGCGGCCGGCGCCAACAAGTGTTCGTGCACGTACCGTCACCGCTCGTCCTCGCGTCCTGAAGCCAACGAGGCTCGGGCATGCACCACCGCCGTCGAGCGCGCCGTCCCGAAGCGCGGCTGACGGGGCTCAGAGGTCGTCGGCGGTCTCGGGGGTCGAGACGATGCCCTCCGCCAGGCTGCCGATCCGGACGTTGAGGTTCTGCGACGTGCGGGACAGCAGCTCGAACGCCTTGGCGGCGTCGAGGCCGCGGCGGGCCATCAGGATGCCGGTGGCCTGGCCGATGACGGTCCGGGTGTCGAGCGCCGTGCGCAGGTTCGCCATCTGGTTGTCGGCGTCGGCCCGGTCGCGAGCGCCGTCGGCGGCCGTCCGGACGGCGGCGAGGGCGAGGGAGGCGTGCGTGGCCAGCAGCAGCGCCGTGTCGCAGGCGACGCCGTCCAGCGTCCCGCGCTCCCGCGAGTACATGTTGAGCGCGCCGACGGCCTCGTCCGACTCCGTGGGAAGCAGCAGGGCGGTGGCCAGGACGGACGCGTAGCCGTAGGAGGCGGCGGCCGGGCCGAACTCCGGCCAGGCGGGCTCGGCGGCCAGATCGCCGCTGCGCGCGAACGCGGCGCCGGCGGGGTCGGCGGCGTCCAGGCACGGCCCCTCTCCCAGCCGGTACTGGAGCCGGTCCAGATCGATCGCCGCCTGGTCGCTGTGGAACGGGGTGCGCAGGTCGCCGTCCCGGTCTCGCAGCGTGATGCTGGCCATGTCGGCGTCGGGGACCAGGATCTGGGCGGCCAGCAGGATGCGCCGCAGGACCCCGGCGACCGTCTCCGCGTCCAGAAGCGAGCGGGTCAGCTCGACCATGTGGCCCGCGGAGTCCGGGAAGCGGTCGGAATCCGATTCGAGCCGGTCGGTCACCAGGTTCTCCCTCCACTCGGCGGCTGACGGCCGCAGTGTCCCCGATGAGAGCCACCGCAATCGCATGTATTGCGTAACTCCTGCGTACCGGACGGCCCAAGGCCGAGGCCACGAATAACCACCGCGCCTGTTTGAAGTCGCCTCGGCGGGTAGATGGGAGGGGAAGACCGATTTCTTCCCCCTCGGAGTCCAACAGCGCGGCTCCGCCTTCACTTCGACGTTCCGAGTGAGGTGGTCATGCGCACTCCCTTCACGACCCCGAGCGGCATCTCCGTGGAGTTCACCGGACGGCACGCGCTCCTGCGCCTGCCGCCCGACCCCCGCCCCGACGACTCCGACGACCTGCGCGAGTGCTCGCGGCGGCTGCTGGACGACGGCGTCCCCGCCATGGTCCTCGACCTGACCGGGTGCAGGTCCTGCGACCCCGACACCGCGGGCGCGATCCTGCGCGTCCACGTCCACGCCGCCGAGGTGGACACTCCCCTGACCGTGCGGCTCCCGCCGTCCGGCACGGTGCCGCGCGTCTGCGCCACCACGGGTGTGAGCCGCCGCGTCCCCGTGGAAGAGCCCGAGACCGCCGCCTCCCGCGGCCCCCGTCCGCATCCCCAGAGGCGGTTCCGCCGCTGAACCGCCCACCGCGCCCGCACTCCGCCCCAGGAAGGGGTCTTTGTGACACATGCCCAGGCACCGGTGAGGGACGGCGCGCTCGCCGCCCGCCGCGCGACCGAGCCGCCCCCCGCCGAGGTGCTGCTGGACGAGATGAACCGCCCGGAGACCGCCCCCGGACGGCGGAACCGGCTGAGAGCCGTGCTCGTCGAGAAGCACGCCGCCATGGTCGAATCGATCGCGCGGCGCTACGCGCACCGCGGCGAGCCGCTGGAGGACCTCCGGCAGGTCGCCTACCTCGGCCTGGTGATGGCGATCAACCGCTTCGACCCCGCCCGCGGCGACAGCTTCCACGCCTACGCCTACCCGGTCGTCCTCGGCGAGGTGCGGCGGCACTTCCGGGACAGGACCTGGGGCATCCGGGTCTCCCGCCGCATCCAGGAACTGCGGCCGCGGCTGGTGGACGCCACCCAGCGGTTCTCGCAGGACAACGGCCGCTCCCCCACGCCCCGCGAACTCGCCGACCTGCTCGGGCTCAGCCTGGAGGAGGTCACCGAGGCCATCATCGCGTGGGACTCCTACAACCCGCTGTCCCTGGACGCGCCCGCGGAAAGCGCCTCGGAGACCGACACCAGCCTCGTCGTCGACCACCTCGGCGCCGAGGACCCGGACCTCCAGCACGTGGTCGAGCGGAAAGCCCTGTGGTCCCTGCTCAGCGAGCTGCCCGAACGCCAGCGCACCATCGTCCTGCTGCGCTTCTTCGGGAACCAGACGCAGACGCAGATCGCCGAGCGGTTCGGCATCTCGCAGATGCACGTCTCGCGCCTGCTGAGCAAGTCCCTGCTCCAGCTACGCCACGGCATGCTCCCGGCCTGAGGCCCTACCAGGGCAGCGGGCCGTCCTCGCCGAAGAAGCCGGCGGTCGGCCCGTCCGCGCCGAGCGTGGCCAGGCGCACCACGACGGCGGCGCCCTGCGCGGGGGTGAGATACCCGGTGTGGGCGTTGCTGTCGGTGTCGACGAAGCCGGGGGCGACGGCGTTGACGAGCACTCCGTCCTTCCGCAGCTCGTTGGCGTACTGGACGGTCAGCGCGTTCAGCGCCGCCTTGGACGGCGTGTACGCGGCCGACGGGAGCAGCGCCGTGAAGGGGCCGTCCGGGTCGCTGGTGAGCGACAGCGACCCGGCGTGGCTGCTGACGTTGACGACGCGCGCCGCCGGCGACCTCCGCAGCAGCGGCAGCATGGCGTTCGTCACCGCGATCACGCCGAAGACGTTGGTCGCGAACACCGCGCGGACCATCTCCAGGTCGACCGAGCTGGGGATCTGGTCCACGGCGTCCTGGGGCGCCACCTGCCCCGACCCGGTGATGCCCGCGTTGTTGACCAGGACGTCGAGGCGCCCGTAACGCTCCTCGACCCACTTCGCGGCGTCCTGGACGGTGGCGTCGTCGGTGACGTCCAGGAGGACGGAGTGCACGTCGCCGCCCGCCGCGCGCAGCGCCTCGGCGGCCTCCTCCCCGCGCCGCCGGTCCCGCGCACCGACCAGGACCGTCATGCCCCGGCCCGCGAGGTCCTCGGCGACCGCCCGGCCGATCCCTTTGTTCGCCCCGGTGACCATCGCGACCGTCCGGCGCCCGGCGTCCTCGTTCATGTGGATCTCCCGTTCTCGTGGCCCGCGCGGGCTCTCCACGCGGCTCCGGACACGAGATGACGGCGCCCCCCGCTCCGTGACAGAGCGCGCTTGTGACGTGCGCCACTGCCCCTTGATGTCACACACGGACGGGGCTCGGCGTCCTGTGCACGTCAAGTGACGCGCTACGGGAGAGGGCCATGGACGGACGAACAAAGGACGCGACCGGTGGCCGCATGGACGCCGCCACCGAGGCGTTCGTCGCGCACCGCAACCTGCTCTTCACCGTCGCCTACGAGATGCTCGGCTCGGCCGCGGACGCCGAGGACGTCCTGCAGGAGACCTGGCTGCGGTGGACGGGCGTCGACCTCGAAGGGGTCCGGGAACCCCGGGCGTACCTGGTTCGGACCACCACCCGGCAGGCGCTCACCCGGCTGCGCACGCTGCGCCGGCGCAAGGAGTCCTATGTCGGGCCCTGGCTGCCCGAGCCGCTGCTGACCGCGCCCGACGTGGCCGAGGACGTCGAACTGGCCGAGAGCCTCTCGATGGCGATGCTGCTGGTGCTGGAGACCCTCGCACCGACCGAGCGGGCGGTGTTCGTGCTGCGCGAGGTGTTCGACCTGGACTACACGGAGATCGCCCAGGCCGTCGGCAAGAACCCCGACGCGGTCCGCCAGATAGCCCACCGGGCCCGCAAGCACGTCGCCGCGCGCCGGCCCCGCGAGACCGCCTCCCCCGCCGACACGCGGGCCGCGCTCCGCGCCTTCCAGCAGGCGGTCGAGACGGGCGACCTGCAGAACCTGCTCGACGTCCTCGCGCCGGACGTCGTCCTGCTGACCGACGGCGGCGGCGTCGTCCGCGCCGCGCTGGCGCCGGTCGTCGGGGCGGGCAAGGTCGCCGACCTGCTGGGCAGGCTCTCCGGTGCGGTCTCCCTGCACCCGACGCGCGTCAACGGCCACCCGGCCCTGCTCCTCACCCGCGACGGCGAGCTCGACACCGTCCTGGCGACCCGCATAGACGACGGCCGCGTCACCGGCCTCTACGCCGTCCGCAACCCCGAAAAACTCTCCCGCATGACCCAAGAAACCCTCCTCCACCGCTGACGGAAGGCTCGTCCCGCACTCACACGACGAGCGCGCGCAGCCACTCCCCCAGCACCCGGTAGTCGGCCTCGGTGATTCCCATGGCCGGGTCGACCCGGTGGAGGAGGGCCGGTCCGCGATGCCGTGCGGCGACCCAGGCGCGGTCCCGGTCGGTGATCTCGTCGTCGACCCAGGCGAAGGGGCGTCCCGCCGCGCATGCGACGAGGGTGCGCGTCTTCCAGTGCAAGCCGCGCCGCTGGTCCTGCTCTTCGGCGTCGGGCTCGTCCGGCCATTCCACCGTCGCCAGCCGCGGCAGTCCCAGGAGCGGTGCGACGCACTCGTTCGCGTCGTCCATCCAGGTGGTGGCCCACACCAGCTCGCAGGGCAGCGCCGTCAGCCTGGTTCCGTGCCCGGGATCGAGACGGGCCAGCAGCGGGTTCGACTCGGCGTGCGGCGATGAGGCCGACCGGTAGGTCGGATGCTCCCGTGCCCCGAAAGGGATGAGCGGACCATCGACGTCGAGAAAGAGCAGCGGCCGCTGTGGGGCTCCGTTCACGGGCGCACACTAGCGGGAGTCGCGGGCGGTCAGGGTGCGGCGGGCTCCGGCGGAGGGGGTGGGGCGTCCAGGAGGCGGGTTACGGTTTCTTGGACGGCGGCGCGGACCTGGTGTGGATCGTCCAGGTCGAAGCCGACTGCCAGGCCGTCCTTGAGGAGCATCAGGGCCTGCGCGGTGCGGTCGGGGGTCGGGTGGCCGTCGGCGGCCAGGAGGTCACGGAACAGGGTCCGGAGCCACTCGCGGTGCTCGTCGATGGCGCGGCGCACCGGGTGGGCGGGGTCGGGGTACTCGGCGGCGGCGTTGATGAACGGGCAGCCGCGGAAGGCGGGGTCGGCGCCGACCCGGCACATCCGCTCGAACGCGGTGGTGACGGCCTCACGGGGGGTCGCGGCCTCGGGCACGTCGGCGAGGCCGCGCTGCCGCCGGCTCTGCTCCACGATGTAGGCGCGGACGAGGTCGTCCTTGCTCGGGAAGTGGTGGTAGAAGGTCGCCTTCGCCACCCCGGCCTCGGCGATGATCCGGTCGATGCCCACGGCGTGGACGCCCTCGGCGTAGAACAGGCGCATCGCGGTGTCGAAGACGCGGGTCCAGGCCGCGCTCCGGCGCGGGGGCGAGCTCGTGGTCACGCCTTGACGCTACCAGACAGATCGGTCTAGTCTCCTGGGCACGGAGGCAGACAGAACTGTCTGTCTAGCTAGGAGAAGAGGCAGCTCATGAGGCAGTACACCGCCACCGCGACCGCGACCGGGCGGGACGGGCGCGCGTTCACCCCGGACGGGCGGCTGGACCTCCAGATGGCCCTGCAGAAGGAGCTCGGCGGCAGCGGCGACGGCACGAACCCCGAGGAGCTGTTCGCGGCCGGCTACGCCGCGTGCTTCGCCAGCGCCATGCAACTCGTGGCGCGGAAGCAGAAGGTCGACGTGTCCGGCCTGTCGGTCACCGCCGAGGTCGGCCTCAGCTCGAACGGCGCGGGGGGCTTCCAGCTCGACGCCGTCCTGCGGGTGCAGCTGCCCGACGCCCTCGGCGCGGAGACCAAGGAGCGGCTCATCGAGGCCACCCACCAGGTGTGCCCGTACTCCAACGCCACCCGCGGCAACATCCCGGTGGAGCTGGTGGCGCTCTGACCGCGCGGCCGACCGGGCCGCCGGTGGCCTCATCCGGCCGTCGGCCCGGTCCGGCCGCGCCGCGGGGTCAGGGCTTGCGCGCGACCCCGCAGAGGGTGGAGGTGTTGGGCGTCTCGCCGAACGGGCTCGGCTCGGGGCGCCACTTCTCGCACGCCACCACGCCGGGCTCGATCAGCTCGAAGCCGTCGAAGTACCCGACGATCTGCTCCGGGCGGCGCAGCCGGTACGGGACGGCGCCGGTGTCGTCGTACTCCTGCTGCGCCTTGTTGTGGGCCTCGTCGGTGTCGGTGTCGTCGTAGAGGGCGAGGTAGCTGCCGGAGGGCAGGCCGCCCATCAGCGTCCGGATGATGTGCAGGACCTCGTCGTAGGAGTCGATGTGCCCGAGGACGCCCATCAGCATCAGGGCGATCGGGCGGTCGAAGTCGAGCTTGCCCTGGGCGACCCGGAGGATCTGCTCGGGGTCCCGCATGTCGGACTCGATGTAGCTGGTCTCGCCCTCGGGACGGCTCGTCAGCAGGGCGTGCGCGTGGGAGAGCACGAGCGGGTCGTTGTCGACGTACACGATGCGCGCCTCGGGCGCGACGCGCTGCGCGACCTCGTGGGTGTTGTCGACGGTGGGCAGCCCGGTGCCGACGTCGAGGAACTGGCGGACGCCCGCCTCCCCGGCCAGGTACCGGACGGCGCGGGCGAGGAAGTGCCGGCCGGTCCGCGCGATGTCCACGATCCCCGGATAGATGCTGACGTACTGCTCGCCGGCCTCGCGGTCGACCGGGTAGTTGTCCTTTCCGCCGAGCCAGTAGTTCCATATCCGCGCCGAGTGGGGAACGGAGGTGTCGATCGCGTTGACCGGATCGTCGGCCATGGTCTTCTCCCTACTGTGCTCCACCGGTGGTCGCGCATAAAATAGATCATCTTCCGGCGCCGCGATACCGACCGACGAAGCGAGGCCTCCGGTGTGTTTTCGGCGGCTTGCCGCGATAGGGACGACCCTGCTATTGCTCGCCGTGCTCGCGGCTTGCGGCGGGGCGCCGCCCAGGGAGCAGCGGGCCCGGGTGGAGGTCGTCCTGCTCGTCGACGGCGGCGCGCACGTCGATCTTTACGCGGCGGGGCGGCTGCGGTCGGACGCCGATGCGCGGGCCCTGGCGGGACGGATCGCCAGGGCGATGTTCCCCGGCGCGAAGAGCCTCCGCGTCCGGACGCGGAAAAGCCGCGGGGTGCCGTTCACCCGCGCGGAAACCGATCGCGCTTACCGGACGGGACGGAGTCCGTCCCTGCTAATCGACACTTCCGGCGCGGCGCGCGAACTCGCCGCACGCGGTTTCGACGACACGGCCATGAAATTGCGGCTTCCGCCGGTACCGGCGACGGTGCGGCCCGACAAATCCGGGGCCCGCCTCTGGCACCTGCGCAAAGGCGCCCCGGCGCCCGTCGTCCGCGTCGATATGCGGCCGGAGCCGGGACGCTGGTACGGCGTGATGGTGCTGCCCGTGCTGGGCGCGCTGGGAGTGGGGCTGGCCTTCTTCGTCCGTCGCCGCGCGCTGGCGGTCCCCGCGGCCGCGCTCGCCGTCATCGCCGCCGTCCTGGCGACGCCGCTGGGCGCGGGACGGCGCGGAGCCGATCTCGGCGTCGCC
The DNA here is from genome assembly GCF_040649235.1 of Spirillospora sp. NPDC049024. NCBI lineage: Bacteria > Bacillati > Actinomycetota > Actinomycetes > Streptosporangiales > Thermomonosporaceae > Spirillospora > Spirillospora sp. NPDC049024. The sequence continues at coordinate 102,760 of NZ_JBEZFD010000021.1, read as the reverse complement.
GGCCTGCTCCATGGGACGGCGCTGGACGTGGCGTCCGTCGCGCCGCTCACGGCCATCCCCCTCGGCCTGCCTGCGGCGATGCTGCTGGTCGCCATGGCCGTCCGGGGGCTGCTCGGCCCGCCCGCCCGGCACGAGCACGAGGCGCCGCCGCGCGACACCGGCGTCTTCTGGTGATCTTGAACGGCCGGGCATGCTCGCCCAGGGTCGATTGATCGTAAACTGAGGGTCATGTCCGGCGACCGCCCCTCATGCACATGCGTGATGTGCCGTGACTACGGCGACCGCGACCGCCTGGACAACTTCCAGCTCCGCACGATCGTGCACATCACCCAGTACGGGTGGAGCGTCGTCCTCGTCCAGCCGGACGAGGAGGGGCCCGGCTGGGCCTACACGGTCGGCCTGTGGCACAGCCACCGCGCCCCCGAGCTCGCGATGTTCGGCGGCGACGTGTACGAGACGGAAGAGATCCTCAACATGCTCGGCAGGGAGACCGCCGAGGGGCGCGGCCCCGCGGACGGCGAGCGCCGCGACGGCGTCGTCCGGGGGCAGCAGGCGGCGTTCCGGGACGCCGACCCGCACTGGTTCGACGGCCTGTTCGGCGGCGCCGTGGCGTTCTACCGGCGCCCGCCGCTGCCGATCCTCCAGGTCGTCTGGCCCAACGGGGAGGGCCTGTTCCCATGGCAGCCCGGCACCGACCTGCCGTTCCGGCACTCCCAGCCGTGGCTGTGGCTCCACCCCCGCCAGCATCCGGCCGGCGCCTGGACCCGGCGGCTGTCCGACAAGCGGTCCGACTGGCGGCGGTGACCGGCGGCGCCGCCCCGGCGGCCGCTTCCCCGGCCCGCCGCCCGGCCAGGGCGTACGATCGGCGGGTGTACGGGCCCATCGCCGACACCATCCGCACCCAGCGCCTCGTCCTTGAGCCGCTGGCGGTCCACCACGCGGACGAGATGGCCCCCGTCCTGGACGATCCGCGCCTGCACCGCTACATCGGCGGCGAGCCCCTCACCCTGGAGGAGCTGCGCGCCCGCTACGCGCATCTGGCCGCGGGCCCGGCGCCCTTCCACCAGGAGTACTGGCTGAACTGGATCGTCCGCCGCGCCAGGGACGGCCAGGCCATCGGCTACGTGCAGGCGACGGTCACGCCGGCGGCGCCGGAGTTCACGGTGACCCCCGCCGCGGCCGGGTCGACGGTCACGCCGGGCCCGCCGCGGCTGACCGCGTCGGTCGCCTGGGTGATCGGCATGCCGTACCAGGGCTTCGGGTTCGCCACCGAGGCCGCCCGCGCGCTGCTGGACCGGCTCGCGGAGCACGGCGTCCGCGACGTGGTCGCGACCGTCCACCCGGACAACCGCGCGTCCGCGGCCGTCGCGGCCAGGATCGGGCTGCGCCGGACCGGGGAGACCCGCGACGGCGAGATCGTCTGGCGCCTCCCCCGCCCCGCTCCGCCGTGACACCCTTGGTGGCGGGCCGTGGCGCGCGGGACGTGAGCGGGTAGGCCACAATCGACGGGCCAGAACGAACCGGTCGAGGGGTGGAGGAGCATGCGGGAGGTTTGGCCCGGGGATCCCTATCCGCTGGGCGCCACCTGGGACGGCACGGGCACCAACTTCGCGCTGTTCTCCGAGGTGGCCCGGCGGGTCGAGCTGTGCCTGTTCGACGCCGACGGCCGCGAGACGCGGCGCGACCTGCCCGAGGTCGACGGGTTCGTCTGGCACGGGTACCTGCCGGGGATCGGGCCCGGCCAGCGCTACGGGTACCGGGTGCACGGGCCGTTCGACCCCCGCGAGGGGCACCGCTGCAACCCGTCCAAGCTGCTGCTCGACCCGTACGGCAAGGCCGTCGCGGGCGCCGCCCCGGACGAGCTGATCCGGTGGCACGAGTCGCTGTTCTCCTACCGGTTCGCCGACCCGGACGCGCTCAACGAGGACGACAGCGCCCCCTACATGCCGAAGAACGTGGTGGTGAACCCGTTCTTCGATTGGGGCGACGACCGGCCGCCCCGCGTCCCCTACCACGAGAGCGTCATCTACGAGGCGCACGTGAAGGGGCTGACGAAGCTGCACCCCGGCATCCCGGAGGAGCAGCGCGGGACCTACGCGGGCCTCGCGCACCCGGTGATGGTCGACCACCTGCTCGACCTCGGCGTGACGGCGGTCGAACTGATGCCGGTGCACCAGTCGGTCCCCGAGCACGCGCTGGTGGCGCGGGGCCTCGACAACTACTGGGGCTACAACACGATCGGCTTCTTCGCGCCGCACAACTCCTACAGCTCGTCCGGGCAGTCCGGGGAGCAGGTGCTGGAGTTCAAGGCGATGGTCCGCACCCTGCACGCGGCGGGCATCGAGGTCATCCTGGACGTCGTCTACAACCACACGGCGGAGGGCGACCACCTGGGCCCGACGCTGTCGTTCCGGGGCATCGACAACGCCTCCTACTACCGGCTGCGCGACGACGACAAGCGCTACCACCTCGACTACACCGGCTGCGGCAACTCGCTGAACGTCCGGCACCCGCACGCGCTGCAGCTCATCATGGACTCGCTGCGCTACTGGATCCTGGAGATGCACGTCGACGGGTTCCGCTTCGACCTCGCCTCGGCGCTGGCCCGCGAACTGCACGACGTCGACCGGCTCGCCGCCTTCTTCGACCTCGTCCAGCAGGACCCGGTCGTCTCCCAGGTGAAGCTCATCGCCGAGCCGTGGGACGTGGGCGAGGGCGGCTACCAGGTCGGCAACTTCCCGCCGCTGTGGACGGAGTGGAACGGCAAGTACCGCGACACCGTCCGCGACTTCTGGCGCGGCTCCTACGCGACCATGCCGGAGTTCGCGTCCCGGCTGACCGGCTCCTCCGACCTCTACGAGCACAGCGCGCGCCGCCCGTTCGCCTCCATCAACTTCGTGACCTGCCACGACGGGTTCACCCTCACCGACCTCGTCTCCTACGACCACAAGCACAACGAGGCCAACGGCGAGGACAACCGCGACGGCACCGACGACAACCGGTCGTGGAACTGCGGCGTCGAGGGGCCCTCGCACGACCCCGGCGTCCTCGACCTGCGGGCCAGGCAGCGCCGCAACTTCCTCGCGACGCTGTTCCTGTCGCAGGGCGTGCCGATGCTCTCCCACGGCGACGAGCTCGGCCGCACGCAGCGGGGCAACAACAACGCCTACTGCCAGGACAACGAGATCGCCTGGGTCCACTGGGAGGACTCCGGCGACATGGAGTTCGTCCGGCTCCTGTCGCGGCTGCGGCACGACCACCCGGTGTTCCGGCGCCGCCGCTTCTTCACCGGGACGGGCCGCGGCGCCGCCGCCGACATCGCCTGGCTGACCCCGGCGGGCGAGAGGATGACCGACCACGACTGGAACGTCGGCTTCGCCAAGTCGCTCGGCGTGTTCCTCAACGGCGAGGCCATCACCGAGCCCGACCCGCGCGGCCGGCGCGTCCGGGACGACTCGTTCCTGCTCCTGATCAACGCCGGGTCGGAGCCGGTCGAGTTCACGCTGCCCGGCGCCGAGTTCGGCGAGCGCTGGGAGTTCGCCCTCGACACCGCCGAGCCCGGCACGGTCGGCGAGCGGCCCCGCCTCAAGGCCCGCGACGCCGTGGCGGTCGCGGACCGCGCGCTCGTGGTCCTGCGGCGCGGGGCGTGAGCCGCCGGGCTCACGTCCGGGTGACCTCCATCGCGGTCAGGAAGACCAGGACGAACGTCGTGACCGCCACCGCGCCGTGGACGGCGACCGCCGCGGCGGGGAACGCCTGCTCCGCGCCCCTGGCGTGGCGGCCGCCGCCGCCGACGAGCCAGCGGGTGAACAGCAGCAGCCCCTGGATGATGACGACGAACAGGGCCGCGAAGGCGGTCCAGGCGTAGGCGGCCTCCCCGGTGGCGACGTAGGCGATCCACACGGCCAGGCCCCCGACGGCCGACAGCGGATGCCCTGCCACGACCAGCAGCGGGAACCGCGTCACCTTCGTCGAACGCCCCCCGTTGACCAGCCACACGACCAGCAGGTACCCGCCCGCGACGGCGGCGATGATCCACGCGCCCAATGCGGCGTACTCCACCCCCGCTCCTTTCGTGAGATTCTCCCCCGTCCCCCGACGCCTAGTGTCGCTCCACAGCGCTTCCGGCATGACGGATTCGCACACATTGAAGGACAACCCGTAATTCCACTGGTCAAGTCGGCCGCCGGGCGGCCCGCGAGCGACCGTCGAGTAGCTTGAGACTCCTATGCGGATCCTTTCTCCCGAGCCGGGCGAGGCCGACCTCGCCGAGCGCTACGCCTATCCGGACGGCACCACCTGGCTGCGGGCGAACATGGTCGCCAGCCTGGACGGGGCGGCCCAGCGCGACGAGCGCAGCGGCGGCCTCGGCAACGCCGCCGACCGGCACCTCTTCCTGCTCCTGCGCGGCCTGGCCGACGCGGTCGTCGTCGGCGCCGGCACGGTGCGCGCCGAGGGGTACGGGCCCGTCCGGCCGAGCGAGGGCTGGGACGGCGTCCGCGAGGGCCGGACGCCCGTGCCGCCGCTGGCCATCGCGTCCCGGTCCCTCGACCTGGACTTCGACGCGCCCGTCTTCACCGAGGCGCGGGTCCCGACGATCGTGCTGACGACCGCGACCGCCGACCCGGTGCGGCTGAAGACCGCGCGGGAGCGCGCGGACGTCATCGTCGCCGGGCACGACTCGCTCGACTTCCCCACCGCCGTCGCGGAGCTCGCCGCGCGCGGCCACCGGCGCCTGCTGTGCGAGGGCGGCCCGGCCCTGCTCGCGCAGATCACGGCCGCCGGGCTGCTGGACGAGCTGTGCCTCACGCTGAGCCCGCTGCTGCTCGCCGGGCATCCGGCGGGGATCCTGAACGGGCCGCCCCTCCCCGTCCCGCCGGAGATGACGCTCGCCGACGCCCTGCAGGACGACGACTTCCTCTTCCTGCGCTACACCCGCAGCCGGTAGCGGACGAACAGCACGCCCTCGTCCAGGTAGAGGGCGGACGGTTCGAGCGGCACCTCGGCGCCGAGCCCCTCCAGAAGGCGGGTGTGGCGCGAGCCTCCGACGAGGGTCGGGGCGATGTTGAGGCACAGCTCGTCGACGAGGGACGCCTTGATGAGCGCGGTGGCCAGCGACGGGCCGCCCTCGCAGAGGAGGTGCTCGTAGCCGAGCTCTTCGCGGAGCACCCTGACGGCCGCGGGCAGGTCGACGTCGTCTTCGCCTTCGGCGACCACCTGGAGGTGGCCGGGGACTCCGGTACGGGCGTTCCGGGTCGTCACGACGACGGTGGGCGTCTCGGCCTCGGTGAACAGCGGGAGCGTCCAGTCGAGGTCGAGGGAGCGGCTCACCACGACGATGGGCGCGGGCGGGCCGCCGCGGCGCGCGCGCAGATCGGAGCGCAGGCGCGCCGGGCCGAGGCGTCCGGTGCGGACGGTCCCCGCGCCGACGAGGATCGCGTCGGTCAGGGCGCGCAGGGTCCGGAAGACGCGGAAGTCGGCGTCGCCGCCGAGGCCGTCGGTCCAGCCCTCGGCGTCGGTGACGGAGCCGTCCGCGCTCATGACCATGCCCAGCCGCAGCCGGGGCAGGTCGCCGTACGCCTCGTAGGGGTCGACGGCGGCGGGCTCGGGGAGCAGACGGCGCATGACCTGCACGTTATCGGACCCCCGGGATGTCCTTTTGTCGGTGGCGGGGCGCAAGATGGGGGGCATGGACCTGCCGATCAGCCCGCCGCTGCCGCCGATGCTGGCCAAGGCGGTCAAGACCATGCCCAAGGGCGACCTGCTGTACGAGCCGAAGTGGGACGGGTTCCGCTGCATCGTCTTCCGCGACGGCGACGAGGTGGAGCTGTCCAGCCGCGGCGAGAAGCCGCTCACCCGCTACTTCCCCGAGCTGGTCGAGGCGGCGCGGCGCGAGCTGCCCGAGCGGTGCGTGGTGGACGGCGAGATCGTCCTGCCGAAGGGGACGCGCCTCGACTTCGACGGCCTCCAGCAGCGCATCCATCCGGCCGCGTCGCGGATCAAGCTGCTGTCGGAGCGGACGCCGGCGTCGTTCGTGGCGTTCGACCTGCTCGCCCTCGGAGACGAGTCGCTGATGGAGGTGCCGCTCGGCGAGCGGCGGCAGCGGCTCGTCGACGCCCTGGCCGGCGTCAAGGCGCCCTTCTACGTCACGCCCGCCTCCGACTCCTACGAGCTGGCGCTGCGCTGGTTCGACGAGTTCGAGGGCGCCGGGCTCGACGGCGTCATCGCCAAGCCGCGCGACGTCCCGTACGAGCCCGACAAGCGCGTCCTGTTCAAGGTCAAGCACGAGCGGACGGCCGACTGCGTGGTGGCGGGCTTCCGCTGGCACAAGTCGGGCCCCATCGTGGGTTCGCTGCTGCTCGGCCTGTACAACGCCGAGGGGGGCCTCCAGCACGTCGGCGTCGCGGCCTCGTTCACGATGAAGCGCCGCGCCGAGCTGGTCGAGGAGTTGCAGCCCTACCGGCTGGAGGACCTGTCCGAGCATCCGTGGGCGGAGTGGGCGAACCAGTCCGAGGCGACCGTCGACCGCATGCCCGGCGCGATCTCGCGCTGGACCGGCAAGAAGGACCTCAGCTGGGTGCCGCTGCGCCCCGAGCTGGTGGTCGAGGTGGCCTACGAGGCGATGGAGGGCGACCGGTTCCGGCACACCGCCCGGTTCCGGAACTGGCGTCCCGACCGGACGCCCGACTCCTGCACCTACGAGCAGCTGGAGGTGCCGGTGGCCTACGACCTCGACGACATCTTCGGCGGCCCGGCGACGAGCCCGCGCGTCGACCGCTGAGGGCGGGCCCGGCGCCGAACCGCGTCCGGCACCGGGCCCCGGCCGGGACGCCCCGCTCCGTCGGGGGGCGTCCCGGCCGTCCGCCGTCAGGGCTGGGTCTCGTTCTGGACGGTCTGCCGGATCACTTCCTCGTCCGGCCGCGCCGCCATCTTGGCCGACACGTACGGGCGCAGGTAGGTCTGGTTGACGCCGGGGACGCGGTCCTCGATGACGAACGTCGCCTTGGTGGAGATCGCGGCGCCCGGGGTCCGGACGGTCGGGAGGGTCTTGAAGTCGGCCTTCATCTCCTCCTTGCCGATCGTCGTCATCACGTACCCGCGCTGGTTGTTGTAGAAGCGCAGATGCGGGTTGATCTTGAGGTAGGGGTGCGCGGCGGGGTCGGAGTCGGCGCCGTCGCCGGTGCTGGTGATCGACGTGCACACCAGCTCCGCGCCGACCGTCCGGGAGCCGGGGTCGTCGTAGTCGGCCTTCAGGTCGCTCGCCCAGTGGGCGTGGACGTCGCCGGTGAGCACGACGGGGTTGCGGACCCCGGCGTCCAGCCAGCCCTTGGTGATCCGGTCGCGGGAGGCGACGTAGCCGTCCCAGGCGTCCATCGAGGTCTTCTTGACGGGTCCGGCGGTGTTGTCGCGCTGGGCGAAGAACACCTGCTGGCCGAGGACGTCCCAGCGGGCGTCGGAGCGGCGGAAACCGTCGAGCAGCCACTGCTCCTGCCGGTCCCCGGTGATCGAGCGCTTCGGGTCGACGGCCTCGGGGCAGTCCTTGTAGCCGTCGCCGCAGCCCTGGTCGTCGCGGAACTGGCGGGTGTCGAGCATGTGGAAGTTGGCGAGCCGCCCCCACCGGATCCGCCGGTAGAGCTGCATGTCGGGCCCCGCGGGGACGGACCGGCGGCGCAGCGGCATGTTCTCGTAGTAGGCCTGGAACGCGGCGGCGCGGCGGGCGCGGAAGCTCTCGTAGGAGGGCGTGTCGGAGTTCACCTCGGGGATGTAGCCGGCCCAGTTGTTCTCGACCTCGTGGTCGTCGAACACGACGAGCCAGGGCGCGGCCTCGTGCGCGGCCTGCAGGTCGCGGTCGGACTTGTACTGGGCGTGCCGCAGCCGGTAGTCGGCCAGCGTGACCGTCTCGGGACCCTCGTGGTCGCGGACGTTGCCGCCCGGGATCGTGTAGACGCCCTTCTTGTACTCGTACTGGTAGTCGCCCAGGTGCAGGACGAGGTCGGGGTGCTCCTCGGCGAGCCGCCGGTACGCCGTGAAGTAGCCGTGCTCGAACTGGGAGCACGAGACGAACGCCATGGCGAGCGCCGGACCGAAGACGGCCGGGTGGGGGGCGGTGCGCGTCCGCCCGACCGGGGAGATGTGGCCGTCCACGCGGAAGCGGTACCAGTACTCGCGGCCGGGGCGCAGGCCGCCCAGCTCGACGTGGACGGAGTGGGCGCCCTCGGGGCGGGCGGCGGCGGTCCCGCGCCGGTCGATGCGCCGGAACCGGGGGTCGGAGGAGACCTCCCAGCGGACGGGGACGGTCCGGGCGGGCATGCCGCCGAGGCCGTCCTCGGCGTGCGGGTCCAGGGCCAGGCGGGTCCAGAGGACGAAGCCGTCGGGCTCGGGGTCGCCGGAGGCGACGCCCAGCGTGAACGGGTCGGAGGGCAGGGCGCGCGACCGCGGGGCGGCCAGGGCGGTGCCGGGCACGCCGGTCACGGCGGCGGCGGTGAGGAGTCCGCTGGTGGCGAGCCCGCTGGTGGCGAGGAAGGCGCGCCGGTTCAGCGGGCGGGCGGAGTCGGCCATGGAGGAGTGACCTTTCGGAGGGGTCCGGCAGTGCTCGCCGGAAAGCCTCACGAAGATCGATGACCAGGGGGTACCGCGCGGATGACACCCGCCACAACAAAGACGATCTTTTGGGCGGAGCTAGAAGATCACGCGGAGCACGAAAGGGTGGTAGACTCCGGAGTCGCAAAAGCGCATACAGATACTCCACCCTATGAATAGGAGTGTAGTCCAGGCATGGGACTTCGTCAAGCGGGCGCTGTCAACCCGGAACGGGAAGAAAAAGCGACGCGGGCCGCCGTGCAGGTCGAGCAGGAGTACGTGTCCGGCGTGTACGCGCGCCTCGACGCCGAGCGGGACAAGGCCGCGGCCGCGCTGCGCGAGGGCCCGGCGGCGGGCGGCGGCGCGGCCTTCCAGGCACGGGTGGAGAGCGCCATCGCCACCGACGAGGCGGCCCGGCGCCTCGTCCGGCTGAACGCCGTCGAGCACGGCCTGTGCTTCGGCCGCATCGACCACCGCGCGGACGCCGACGGGCCGGGCGACACCTTCTACATCGGCCGCATCGGCCTGCGCGACGAGGACCACGAGCCCCTCCTGATCGACTGGCGCGCCGCCGCGGCCCGGCCGTTCTACACCGCCACGCCGGGGGCGCCCGGCACGCTCGCGCGCCGCCGCCACCTGCACCTGCGCCACCGCGAGGTCGTCCGGCTGGACGACGAGGTGTTCGACCTGGAGGGCCTGGAGGAGTCCGAGCGCGGCGGCATCGTCGGCGAGGCCGCCCTGCTGGCCACGCTCCGCCGCGGCAGGACGGGCCGGATGAGCGACGTCGTCGCGACCATCCAGGAGGAGCAGGACCTCGTCATCCGCTCCGGCCTCCAGGGGGTGCTGGTCGTCCAGGGCGGTCCCGGCACCGGCAAGACGGTCGCCGCCCTGCACCGGGCCGCGTACCTCCTCTACACGCACCGCGACGTCCTGGAGCGGCGCGGCGTCCTCATCGTGGGGCCGAACGCCACGTTCCTGCGCTACATCGAGCAGGTGCTGCCCGGCCTGGGTGAGACGGACGTCGCCCTGGCCACGGTCGGCGAGCTGTACCCGGGGCTCAAGGCGACGGCCGCCGAGACCCCCGAGGCCGCCGTCGTCAAGGGCGGGCTCCGCATGGCCGACTTCGTGAAGGCCGCCGTCCACGACCGGCAGCGCGTCCCCGCCGGCGGGCTGCACGTCGAGGTCGACGGCCTCACCCTGATCGTGGAGACCGAGAAGTGCGAACAGGTCCGGGAACGCGCCCGGGCCCTGCGCGCGCCGCACAACGTGCAGCGGCGCCGGTTCGTCCACGACATGCTGGAGGCGCTCGCCGTCAACCGGGCCGAGCAGTTCGACCGCATCATGGACGAGCCCCTTGAGGAGATGGCCCGCTCCGGTGGGCTGCCCGGCTGGCTCCAAGAGCTCATCGACGAGGCCGAGGACGAACCCCTTCTGGACGAGACCGACCTCCGCCTGGCCAAGGAGGCCCTCTGGCAGGACCCGGCGGTCAGGTCCGCCCTGGACGAACTCTGGCCCGACCTGACCCCCGAGCGGCTCTTCACCGACCTCTACGCCTCCCCCGAGGCCCTCGCGCGCGTGGGCGCCGAGGCCGGCCTCTCCCCCGACGAGTGGGCACTCCTGCACCGCCCGCCCGGCTCGCCCTGGACGGTCTCGGACGTGCCCCTCCTGGACGAGGCCGCCGAGCTCCTCGGCAAGGACGACTCCGCCGACAAGGCACGGGAGCGCGCGGCGCAGGCCGAGCTCGCCGAGGAGGAGCGCTACGCCCGCGAGGTCATGCAGACGACCGACGGCACGGAGATGATCCTGGCCAGCGATCTGATCTCCGCGAGCGAGCTGGCCGAGCGCCACAACGAAGGCGGCCCGCGCCTCACCACCGCCCAGCGCGCCATGGCCGACCGCGAATGGGCCTACGGCCACGTCATCGTGGACGAGGCGCAGGAGCTCTCGGAGATGGCCTGGCGGACCGTGATGCGCCGCGTCCCGACGCGCTCCCTCACGGTCGTCGGGGACATCGCCCAGACCGGCAGCGCGGCGGGCGCGGCGTCGTGGGGCCAGATGCTCGACCGCTACGTCCCGGGGCGGTGGCGCGAGCAGCGGCTCATGGTCAACTACCGCACCCCGGCCGCCATCATGAAGGTCGCCGCGGACGTCCTGGCCGCCGTCGCCCCGGACCAGACGCCGCCCGAACCGGTCCGCGACGACGGGCCGCCGCCGGCCGCGCTCGCGCTGCCGATCGACGAGCTGCCGTCGCTGGTCCGCTCGGAGCTGGTCCTCGTGACGGGCGGCGAGGACATCGGGGGCGCCTTCAAGGAGGGCCGCCTCGCCGTCATCTCCTCGGCGGCTCGCCACGCCGAGGTCCTGCGGGCCCTCCCGGACGCCGCCGTCGGCGCCACCCCCGAGGCGCTCGACTCGCCCGTCGTCGTCCTGACCGCCGAGGAGGCCAAGGGCCTGGAGTTCGACTCGGTGGTCGTCGTCGACCCGTCCGGCATCCTCGGCGAGTCCGCCAAGGGCGGCCAGGACCTCTACGTCTCGCTCACGAGGGCCACCCGCCGCCTGACCGTCGTCCACGACGGGGACCTGCCGCCCCTGCTATCGGCTCTGGAGTAGGCCGGTCAGGGTCCTGCCGAGCTCGGCCCTGACCACGTCGCTCGCGGCCGCCGGGTCCTGGGCGCGGATCGCCTCGACCAGGGCGGCGTGGGCGGCCCGGCCGTGCGCGGCGTCGGACGCGCGGACGTCGACCAGGGCGGCGAGGTCGAGCAGGCCGTCGCGCAGGACCGGGACGAACCCGGCGAAGAGGTCGGCGAGGACCGGGTTGTGCGCGGCGGCGATGACGGCGGTGTGCAGGGCGATGTCGGCGTCGATGAACCCCTCGACGGCGGGGCCGTCGAGGGCCGCGTCGCGGGCCGCGAGCGCCCGGTCGAGGTCGGCGAGGTCGCCGGAGGTGCGGCGTTCGGCGGCCAGTTCGGCGGCGCGGACCTCCAGCATCTCGCGGATCTCGTAGACCTCTGCGACGGAGGCGCGGCGGAGCCGGGCGGGCCAGTCCTCGGCCGGCTCCGTCGCGATGACGAAGACGCCCGCGCCCTGGCGGGCCTGGACGAGACCGGCTCCGGCCAGGGCGCGCAGGGCCTCGCGGACGGTGGAGCGGCCCACGCCGAGCTCCTTGGCCAGCGTCGTCTCGCCGGGGAGCCGCGTCCCGACCGGCCATGCCCCGCCGGAGATCTGGTCGCGCAGGCGCTGGGCGGCCTGCTCGACGAGCGGGCTGGGACGGAGCGGGCCGAGCGGCATCGGGGTCCTCCGGGACGGTGGCGGGCCTCCAGGGTAGGCCACCTCAGCTTGTCTGAGGAGCTGAGGTGTGGTTGGGTGGGCGGCGTGTCGTGGCAGGGCCTTCTCCTCGGTCGCCGCGGCGGGGCCTGATCCGGACCGGCACCCCGCCGCGGGGTCCGGTGCTGCCGGTCGTCCGGCGATCGAACGGAACAGGCCCGTGAACACCGACACGCGACCGAACGAAGACACGCGATTCCCGACCCTGCGCACCCCGACCGGCCCTGTGGCGGACGGCGCGCCCTTCTGGAACCCCCAGCGCGGCAGTTCCATGCCGTCCCACCGGTACCGGTCCGCCCACGAGCGCGTGCCCTCGCCCGTGCCGGACGTCGAGCGCGGCTGGCCGTCCAGGCGCATCGAGTACGCGCCCCTGTGGGTGCCGGTCGATCTGCGGGACGGCAACCAGGCGCTGGCCGAGCCCATGGACACCGCCCGCAAGCGCCGCATGTTCGACCTGCTCGTGACCATGGGCTTCAAGGAGATCGAGGTCGGCTACCCCTCGGCCAGCCGGACCGACTTCGACTTCGTCCGCCACCTGGCCGAGGCCGGCGTCCCGGACGACGTGACGCCCGTGGTGTTCACGCCCGCGCGCAGGGAGCTGATCGAGCGGACGTTCGCCTCCATCGAAGGGCTGCCCAGGGCGGTCGTCCATCTGTACACGGCGACGGGGCCGGTGTGGCGGGACGTCGTCCTCGGGTCGGACCGGGACGGGGTGCGGCGACTGGTCCTGGACGGCGCGGCCGACGTGGCGCGGCTCGCCGGGCCGGGCGTGCGGTTCGAGTTCTCCCCCGAGACGTTCAACGTCACCGAGCCGGACTACGCGCTGGAGGTGTGCGACGCGGTCACCGCGCTGTGGGACGCCTCGCCCGACCGCCCGGTGATCCTCAACCTGCCCGCCACCGTCGAGATCGCCACCCCGAACGTGTACGCCGACCAGATCGAGTACATGCACCGCAACCTCGCCCGGCGCGACGCGGTCATCCTGTCGGTCCACCCGCACAACGACCGCGGGACGGGCGTCGCGTGCGCGGAACTGGCGATGCTGGCCGGCGCGCAGCGGGTCGAGGGCTGCCTGTTCGGCAACGGGGAGCGGACGGGGAACGTCGACCTCGTCACGCTGGCGCTGAACCTGCACGCCCAGGGCGTCGACCCCAGGATCGACTTCTCCGACATCGACGAGATCCGGCGGACGGTCGAGCACTGCAACCGGCTCCCCGTCCACGAGCGCCACCCGTACGGCGGCGACCTGGTGTACACCGCTTTCTCCGGCACCCACCAGGACGCGATCGGCAAGGGCATGGCCCGGCACGCGCGCCTCGCCGGCGAGCGGGGCGTGCCGCCGGAGCGGCTGCCGTGGGAGGTCCCGTACCTGCCGATCGACCCGGCCGACGTCGGGCGCGGGTACGAGGCGGTCATCCGCGTCAACAGCCAGTCGGGGAAGGGCGGCGTCTCCTACCTGCTGCGGACGGGGTACGGCCTCGCCCTGCCGCGCCGCCTGCAGATCGAGTTCTCCCAGGTCGTGCAGCGGGCGACGGACGGCAGCGGCGAGGAGGTCACGGCGGCCGAGCTGTGGGAGCTGTTCCGCGCCGAGTACCTGGACCGGCCGGGACCGGTCCGCGTGACCGGCTGGCGGACCTCCCACACCGGCCCGGCGCGGCACGACTTCACTGGCGTCGTCCGGGTCGACGGCGACGAGCGCGAGCACACCGGCACCGGCAACGGCCCGCTGGACGCGCTGACCGGCGCGCTCGCGTCCGCCGGGATCAAGGTGGACGTCCTGCAGTACGCCGAGCACTCGACCGAGGCCGGGCAGGGCGCCATGGCCGTCGCCTACGCCGAGTGCCGCGTGGACGGCGTGACCCGCTGGGGCGCGGGGCGCGACACGTCCGTGCTCACCGCGTCCGTGGAGGCCGTCCTGTCGGCGGTCAACCGCGCTAAGAGCGGTTAGACGACTTCAGGGACCGTCTCCACGTCAGGCCGGTTCCGGGGATGCGCAGCGTCATCTGCCGGCGCCCGTCCGCCCCCTTGGTGTAGCGGGCGCCGCGCGCCCCGACGCTGTGCCCGACGCCCTTCTTGGAGAAGTTGAGGCGGAACGGGCCCATCTTGAGTGACTTGCGATAGCTCCAACCCATGCGGCGGGGATGCCCGGCGGGCACGCCGGGCATCCCCGTCACCCGTTCCCGGACATCCATAAAGGGCAATACGGACATCAGCGTCGAGGCAACGGCAGGACGTGACCAAATCCGGACCGACTTCGTCGTGCGCCGCCCTTTACCCGCGGCCCGCGGGCAGGGAGCCTGTGGCCCGTCGGAGATCATTTCCATATTCGGAGGTGCGGGTTGGCCAGGCGATCCCTGAGACGAACCCGGCGGACCGCGGCGGTGGCCGTGCTGACCGGCGCGGCGCTGGCCGGCGCGGGCGGCGGCGCGACGGCGCTGGCGGGGACGTCCCCCAAGATCGTGGTGAAGGACGGGGTCACCCAGCCCGTCTTCTCCTACAAGGACGCCGTCCGGGAGCACGTCTACGTCGAGTCGAGCGTGGACAGCGACCGGGACGGCAAGAAGGACCGCGTCAACGTGGACATCATCCGGCCGAAGGAGACCGAGCACGGTCTCAAGGTGCCGGTGATCATGGACGAGAGCCCCTACTACGACAACGCCGGGCGCGGCAACGAGAGCGAGCGCAAGACCTACGACGCGGCCGGGAACCCGGTGAAGTTCCCGCTGTACTACGACAACTACTTCGTGCCGCGCGGCTACGCGTTCCTCGCGGTGGACATGGTCGGCACGACCCGCTCCGACGGCTGCCCGGTCAGCGGCGGCCCGACCGACGTCCTCGGCGGCAAGGCCGTGGTCGACTGGCTCAACGGGCGCGCCCGGGCGTACCGGCCGGACGGCAGCCCAGTGAAGGCGACCTGGACGACCGGCCGCACCGGCATGATCGGCAAGTCCTACGACGGGACGCTCGCCAACGGCGTGGCGGCGACCGGCGTCGAGGGGCTGGAGACGATCGTCCCGATCTCGGCGATCAGCAGCTGGTACGACTACAGCCGGATGAACGGCGTGAAGTACTGGACCGACGAGCAGCCGTGGCTCGCGGACTACGTCGACACCGACCCGCCCGAGAAGTGCGCCGCGGTCTTCGCCGACCTCGACAAGGGCGAGGACGACGCGACCGGCAACTACAACGCCTACTGGAAGACCGCCGACTACCGGGACGGGACGATCGCCCGCGCCTCCCGCGTGCGCGCGAGCATCTTCGCCACCCACGGCGTCAACGACCTGAACGTGAAGGACAACCACTTCGCCGAATGGTGGAAGGCCCTCGCGAAGCGCGGCGTGCAGCGCAAGGTGTGGCTGAGCCAGCGCGGCCACGTCGACCCGTTCGACACCCGGCGCGACGCCTGGGTGGCGACCCTGCACAAGTGGTTCGACCACGAGCTGCAGCGGATCCCCAACGACATCATGCGGCAGCCGCGCGCCGACATCGAGATCGGCCCGGACCAGTGGATCACCCAGCCTGACTGGCCGTCCCGGGACGCGCGGAACGTCGTCCTGCGCCCCGGCGCGGACGGCTCCCTCGGCCTGAAGCCGGCCGCGGCGGGCGCGACCGCCGCCTTCACCGACGCCGCGGGCCCGCAGGGCGCGGGCTACCCGGAGGACGACATGGTCGCCGACCCGACGGCGGCGCGGCCCTACCGGACCGCGTTCGTGTCGGCCCCGCTGCCGCGGACCGGGCGCCTGTCCGGCACCCCCGACGCGCGCCTGAAGATCAAGCTGGACCGGCCCACGTCGAACCTGACGGCGCTGCTGGTCGACTACGGCGACGACACCCGCGTGGACTACCTCGGCCCGGGCTCCGGCATCCGGACGCTGACCACCGAGGACTGCCACGGTGAGAGCACGCCCTCCGACGACGCCTGCTACAAGCAGACCGAGGTCAGGACCGTGACCTCGCCGGTGAACGTGGTCGCCCGCGGGTGGCTCGACGCACAGAACGACCGGTCGCTGAGCAACCCGTCGCCGCTGGAGCCGGGACGCTACTACGGCGTCCGCTGGCAGACGCTCAGCCAGGAGTACCTGCTGAAGAAGGGCCACCGGCTGGCGCTCGTCCTCGCCGGGACGGACGCCGACTACAACACCGAGACGCCGACGGGCGCCCAGGTGACGGTGGACCTGCGCGGCAGCTCCGTCAGCGTCCCGGTCGTCGCGGCCGAGGACGACGTGACCGCCCTCGTCGCGCCGCCGCGGCCCGCCGAGACCTGGCGCGGCCCGGCCAGGGTCACCCTCCCCGTCCAGGAGCGCAAGCTCTACTGACGGCCCTCACCGAGGCGGACCGGCCCGCCGTCCCTCCCGGGGCGGCGGGCCGCACGCTGGGTGCGCCCGGCTTCAGGCGTGGTTGTCGGTGTCCTTGCTGGGCTGGACGCGCTTCGGCTCGCCGGGCATCTTCGGGTAGTTCGGCGGGTACGGCATGTCGCCGAGGCCGTGGTCCTTCTCGTCGCGGTCGGCCATGTCGAGCAGGGCGTCGAGGGAGAACGACGCGTCGTCGATCGAGGCGTGCAGGTCGCCGAGCTCCTTGAAGCGCGCGGGCATCGTGGCGATGGTGAAGTCGCGCGGGTCGACGTCGGGCAGCTCCTCCCAGGTCACCGGCGCCGAGACCGGGGCGTGCGGGGCCGGCCGGACGCTGTAGGCCGAGGCGATCGTGCGGTCGCGAGCGTTCTGGTTGAAGTCGATGAAGATCTGCTCGCCCCGCTCCTCCTTCCACCACTTCGTGGTGACCTCGGCGGGGGCGCGGCGCTCCACCTCGCGGCCGAACGCGAGGGCGGCCCTGCGGACCTCGGTGAACGTCCAGCGGGGCTCGATGCGGACGTAGATGTGCACCCCGCCCTTGCCGGACGTCTTGACGTACCCGGTGCAACCCAGCTCCGACAGCAGGTCGCGGGCCGGGCCGAGCGCCACCCGGACGGCGTCGGAGAAGTCGGTGCCGGGCTGCGGGTCGAGGTCGATGCGCAGCTCGTCGGGGTGGTCGACGTCGCCCTTGCGGACGGGCCACGGGTGGAAGGTCAGCGTCCCGAGGTTGGCCGCCCAGGCGATCACGGCGACCTCGGTCGGGCAGACCTCGTCGGCCGAGCGCCCGCTGGGGAAGGCGATCCGCGCGGTCCGCACCCAGTCGGGCGCGCCCTTCGGGATGCGCTTCTGGTAGAACGCGTCGGACTTGCCGGCGCCCATGCCCGCCTGGCCGCGCGCGTAGTCCTCGCGGGTGGCCATCCTGGCGCCCTCGAAGACCCCCGCGGGCCAGCGTTCCAGCGTCGTCGGGCGGTCGCGGGTGGCGCGCAGGATCCCCTCCCCCACGGCCAGGTAGTACTCCACGAGCTGCCGCTTGGTGTAGCCGTGCTCGGGGAAATAGACCTTGTCGGGATTGGTCACCTTGACGAGCCGATCCCCGACCGGGATCTCGATGTAGGGCGAGGCCATAACCGCACGTTAACCCACGGCCACGACAGTCCTCCCGGGCGGACGCGCCGGGTACCGTCGAAGCATGGAGAAGATCCGCAAAAGTGAGGACGAGTGGCGGGCGCAGCTCAGCCCCGAGGAGTTCCACGTGCTGCGTGAGGCGGGCACCGAGAAGCCCTTCACCGGCGAGTACACCGACACCAAGACCGTCGGGGTGTACCGGTGCCGCGCGTGCGGCACGGAGCTGTTCCGGTCCGAGACCAAGTTCGAGAGCCACTGCGGGTGGCCGTCGTTCTTCGCGCCGTCCGACTCCGACGCGGTCACGCTGATCGAGGACCGCTCGCTCGGCATGGTCCGCACCGAGGTCCGCTGCGCGGTGTGCGACTCGCACCTGGGCCACGTCTTCCACGGCGAGGGCTACGGCACCCCGACTGACGACCGCTACTGCATCAACTCGATCTCGCTCACCCTCGAACCCGCCGAATGACGCAACCTCCCCGGGCCCTGACGCGTCACATTGACGCCCACAGCAGTGACGGTCAGCCCCCGGGGAGTCGCCGTGGACGAGTTCACCCCCTACGAGATCGCCTTACTCTGCGGCGGGCCCACCCGCGCCGCCCAGTGCGCATTGCTCACCCTCTACGAGGGGCGCCGGGTGCGGGTCTCGCGGGGCACGCGCCGCGTGACCGTCGTCAAGCGGGAGGCGGACGACAAGATCCAGGCCGCGCTTCTCGAAGAGGTCCCCGACACCGGCTTCCAGCTCGGGTACGTCCTGGACGCGGTCGCCGAATCCGATGAGATGGCCGCCATCGCGGGCGGGCTGGTCGAGAGGGGCCTCCTGCGCAGGGGGTTCCGCGGCAAACTACGGAGGACGCGCAAGGGGAGGGCGGCCCGGCGCAGGCTCCGCGCGAACGCCGAGTCCGGCGCTCCGTCCGGGCTCGGCGCGCTGAAGGGCGCCGCGCCGGACGCGGTCACCAGGCTCGCCGCGCTGGGCACGGCCGCCGTCGAGGACGCCAAGCTCCGCCAGGTCATGGAGATGGACAACCCCAAGCCGCTCGACCTGCCCTACGACTGGGCCCTGAACGGGGTCAACCGGAACACCGAGCAGAGCCGCCTGTCCGACACGCAGTACTCCGGCTACGCCTACGACGCCTGGGACACCGGGGGCAACGGCGGGTCGGGCCCCTGCTAGGGGGTGTCGGAGACGCCGCAGTCGTCCTTGTCGCTCTGCTTGTTGGCGAGGACGACGCTGCCGTTGTCGTCGCTCTTGCCGTGGACGAAGACGCGCGGCTCGTCGTCGCCGCCGTCCTTGAGGAACTGGGTCGTCCACTTGCACAGGTCGATGGCCGGCTCGGAGTTCTCGTCGGACTCTCCGAGGTCGGTGTAGACGCGCACGAAGCTGCCGCTGCGCCGGACGTCGGTGACG
The DNA here is from genome assembly GCF_040649235.1 of Spirillospora sp. NPDC049024. Lineage (NCBI taxonomy): Bacteria > Bacillati > Actinomycetota > Actinomycetes > Streptosporangiales > Thermomonosporaceae > Spirillospora > Spirillospora sp. NPDC049024. Next base: position 83,980 of record NZ_JBEZFD010000021.1, on the reverse strand, counting down.
TGCTTGACGACCTTCTTGCCGGGGTCCTTGGTCTCGAAGTAGGGCACCGCGTCGGTGATCTCGTCCGGGTCGCCGGCGGCCGCGACGCGCTCGTGCGGGGACGGGGCGGCGCCCGTGCGGGCGGCCACGGCGGCGCGGGGGGCGGGGTGCGAGCCGCCGGGCAGCGCCAGCGCGGCTGCCGCGAGCACCGCGGCGGCCGCGGTCAGCGTGCCGGCGGCGGCCGCCCGCCGGCGGCGGGAGCCGGTCAGGGACGCGGTCATGCGGTGCAGGCGGACCGTGAACTCGGACGGCGGCCGGGCGTGCCGGCCGCGGGCGTGCCGGGCGGGAGACTTGGTCACGGACGGCACTTTACTGCCGGCCGCCCCCGCCCGACGCACGATTCGGCGTGATGAGCCCCGCTAGGCCAGCCCGGCGACCAGCTCGGCGACCGGCTTGCGGCGACCTGTGTAGAAAGGCACCTCCTCGCGGGTGTGCAGGCGCGCCCTCGCACCCCGCAGGTGCCGCATCAGGTCGACGATGCGGTGGAGCTCGTCGGCCTCGAACGCCAGCATCCACTCGTAGTCGCCGAGCGCGAACGACGACACCGTGTTGGCCCGGACGTCGGGGTAGTCGCGGGCCATCTTCCCGTGCTCGGCGAGCATCGCGCGGCGCTCGTCGTCCGGCAGCAGGTACCACTCGTACGAGCGGACGAACGGGTACACGCACACGTAGGCGCGCGGCTCCTCGTCGGCGAGGAACGCGGGGATGTGGCTCTTGTTGAACTCCGCCGGGCGGTGCAGCGCCATCTGCGACCACACCGGCTCGCTCGCCCGGCCCAGCGCCGTCCGCCGGAACCGGGTGTAGACCTCCTGGAGGTCGTCGGAGGTGGGCGCGTGCCACCAGAACATGTAGTCGGCGTCCGCGCGCAGGCCGGCGACGTCGTAGGCGCCGCGCGTGGTGACGTCCTTCTGGGCGGCCTGGTCGAGGAGGTCCTGGACCTCCGCCGCCTCCTGCTCGCCGACCGTCCCGGGGTTCGCGACCCGGAACACCGACCACATGGTGTAGCGGATCACGTTGTTGAGTTCGCGCGCCTTCGGCTTGGCCGCCTGCTCCGTCATGGTCCAACTCCTTCTCGACTGCGCAAATGGTCCAGCACCCGGATCGCCGCCGCGCGCGCGGTGGCGATGCACGCGGGGATGCCGAGGCCGTCGTAGGCGGCGCCCGCGACGGCCAGCCCCGGCGCGCCGGCGACCGCGGCCCGGACCTTGGCCACGCGGTCGGCGTGGCCCACGTTGTACTGGGGAAGGCCGCCGCCCCACCGGGTCACCCGGGTCTCGATCGGCAGCTCGGTGACGCCGGACGTCGCGGCGAGCTCGGCCATGGCGGTCGCCGTGAGCTCCTCGTCGGTCCGCTGGAGCGTGTGCTCCTCGCCGTACCGCCCGATGGAGCAGCGCACCGCGATGACGCCCGGGTCGCGGTCGCGCAGGTGCGGCCATTTCAGCGAGCTGAACGTGACGGCCTTGACCCCGCGCCCGCCGCGGGCGGTGTCGCACTCCACGTTCGGGACGAGGTAGCCGCTGCCCTCGGGGAGCCGCGGGAACGCGGTGGCCCGGTAGGCGAGCGTGATGATCGCCATGCTGGCGTACTCGATGCCGGCCAGCTCGCGCGCAGCGGCGGGGACGTCCGGCTCCAGCAGCCGGGCCGCCGGGGCCGCCGGGACCGCCACGACCACCGCGTCGGCGTCGAGGTGCTCGGGGTCGCGGGCCGGGCCGACGGTGAGCCGCCAGCCGCCCTCGCGGCGGCGCAGCCCGCGGACCATGGCGCCGGTCCTGATCGTCCCCCCGGCCTCGGCGATGTCGGCGGCGACCAGGTGCGGGAGCGTGCCGAGCCCGTCCGGCAGCGTGGCGAACACCGGGCCGGGGTTCTGCGGCGCGGCGTCCCTGATGCCCTGGACGGCGTGGATCAGCGACCGGTGGGTGCGCGCGGCGGCGGCGACGGCGGGCAGCGTGGACTCGAACGACAGCAGCTCGGCCCGTCCCGCGTAGACCCCGCCGAGCAGCGGCTCGACGAGCCGGTCGACGACCTCGGCGCCGAGGCGGGCGCCGATGTAGTCGGCGACGGACACGTCCGCGCCCCGCGGGGTCTCCGGCAGCACGAGGTCGAGGGGCACGCGCGCCAGCCCGGCGGGCGAGAGCACGTGCGAGGCGGCGAGCGCCTTCAGGTCGGACGGCACGCCCATGACCTGGCCGGACGGGATCTGCCGCACCGCGCCGCGGCTGAGGATGCCCGAGGAGGTGGTGCCGGGGTTCACGAGGTCGCCGGAGCGGCCGAGGTCGCGCACGAGGTCGAGGCCCTCGGGACGGCGGGCGAGCATCGACTCGGCGCCCTCGTCCACCGGGATCCCGGCGATCTCGCTGACCCGCAGCTTCCCGCCGATCAGGGGGGAGCCCTCCAGGACCGTCACCCGGACGCCCTCCCGGACGAGCACGCGCGCGGCGGCGAGGCCCGCGATGCCGCCCCCGACGACAACCGCATGGGACGTGGTCATGCCTCCAGCCTCCCAGACGCCCCGCCGGATCGCGCACCGGGTCGACGTGAACTGCGGCACTCGCGCCGCCCGGCTTTTTGTCGCCGAGATGACAAGATCTTCGAACCTCGCCAGTGAATACTGGCAGGCATGATCCCTCGGACGACCTCCTCCCGGGCCGCGGCGGTCCTCGCGGCCGGCGCGCTCGCGATCGGCGGGCTCGCGGCCCCCGCCTCGGCCGCGGACCGCGGCGGCTTCACGCCGGTCCCGCTGCCGTTCTTCTGGCCGAACAACAGCCTCTACGACGTCGCCGCCGCCTCACCCGACAGCGTCTGGATCGCCGGGAACCAGGGAGAACTGGTGATCCCCGGCCCGATCCCCGGCACCGGGCAGAGCATCCCCGGCAATCCCGTCGTCCGGCGCTGGAAGGGCGGGGGCTGGGTCGAGTACGACCTCCAGGGCCTGTCCAGCCGCGGCACCATCACCGACGTCGACGCGGTCGCCCCCGAGGACGTGTGGATCAGCGGCCCGAAGTACGGCTCGGGCGACGCGGCGCCGGTCCCCTACGCGGCGCACTTCACCGGCTCGCGGTTCGAGCAGGTGGCGCTGCCGTCCGGAGCCCGCAGCGCGAACCTCCAGGCGAGCGCCGGCGGCGTCCGGGTCGCCACCGACACCGGCGTCTACCGCCGGACGGGCGACACCTGGACGCCCATCACCCCGCTCCCCGACATCCGGCAGCACACGTCCTACATCCGGGCGGACGACGACATCTGGGTCCTCGGCACCGCGTCCGCGACCGACGAGACGCTCGCGGCGCGGCACTGGGACGGGCGGTCCTGGCAGACCGTCCCCGTGCACGAGCCCGTGCCGGGGACCGGCTTCACCGACATGCTCGCCCTCTCCCCCACCGACGCCTGGGCCACCGGCATCAGCTACCGCACGTCCCCGGCCACGCCCGTCCTCATGCACTGGGACGGCACGTCCTGGACGGGCGTCACGCCGCCGCCCGGCCTCAACGCGCTCACCAGGATCGCCCAGGGCGGGGACGGGACGCTGTGGGCCATCGGGCATTCGCTCGACGAGCCGGCGAAGCCGGGCCTGATCCGCTACAGCGGCGGGACCTGGGAGCGGGTCCCGACCACCGCCGTGCCGAACCGGAAGAACTTCTACGCGAGCGCGCTCGCCGTCGTCCCCGGCACGGGCGCCCTGTGGACGCTCGGAACCGTCGACGTCGGCGGGCCCGTCGTCCTCACCGACGGCCCCTGACCGGCACCGGCGACCCGTGATCGGCGCGTGCCCGCTTCGTGCCCGGATCGCGATCCGTCCCGAGGAACGGTGATATGCGGCACATCGTCCAAGCCGCATGCGGAACGTCAGGAGCATCACCTGCGCACTGGTCGTCCTGCCGATGGCCGGGATCGTGGCCGCCTGCGGGGGCGGCGACCACTCGTCCGGGGCGTCGGACTCCGCGCCGCGGGGCGCGGCCACGGCGCCGGCCCTCCCGGGCGGCGCCCAGCGCGCGGAGGGCGCCCCCCAGGGCGGCGCCAAGCAGCGGGCGCAGGCGCCGCTGCCGACCGGGCGCGAGGTCGTCCACACCGCCGACCTGCGGGTCAGGGCCGGGGACGTGGAGGCCGCCGCCGCCAAGGCCAAGCAGCTGGTCGCCGCGGCGGGCGGCTACGTCGAACGCGAGTCGACGTCGAGCGAACCGGCCCGCTCGGAGATCGCGCTCAAGATCCCGAGCGAGCGGTACGCCGAGGTGCTCGGCCGGCTCGGCACCGAGCTCGGCACCAAGCTGTCGCTCAGCCAGGAGGCCGAGGACGTCACCGGCGAGGTCGCCGACGTCGACGCGCGGGTGCGGTCCGCGAAGGCCACGCTCGAGAGGTTCCGCAAGCTGCTCGACCGGGCGGGCTCCGTCAGCGAGATCATGAGCATCGAGCAGGAGATCTCCCAGCGGGAGGCCGACCTGGAGGCGCTCCAGGCCCGCCAGAAGGCGCTCGCCGACCGCACGCGGTTCGCGACGGTGACCGTGACCGTCGTGACCAAGGCCCCGCCGCCTGTGAAGGACGAGCCGCGCGGCGGGTTCGTCGGCGGGCTCCAGAGCGGCTGGCACGCGTTCACCGCGTTCGTCGGCGGCGTCGCCGCCGTGCTGGGCTGGCTGCTGCCGTTCCTCGTCACGGCCGCAGTGATCGGGCTCCCGCTACTGGCCCTCCGGCGCCGGCTGCGCGCCCGCGCCGCGGCCGACGCCGCGCCGGAGCCGGAGAACACCCCGGAGCCGGAGAACGCGAAGGCCGCGGTCGGCGCGGGCGAGGAGCCCCCGGAAGGGCCCCGGCCGCCCGCCTAGCGCGGGTCCTCGGTGCTCGCCTCGTGGACGAGGTCCGCGAGGCGGGCCAGCACGTCCGGATCGATGGACGGCAGGACGCCGTGGCCCAGGTTGAAGATGTGCCCCTCGGCCGTGCGGCCGCGGGCCAGCACGTCGCGGGCCCGGCGCTCCACGGTCTCCCACGGCGCGAAGAGGATCGCCGGGTCGAGGTTGCCCTGCAGCGCCTTGCCCGGCTCGACGCGGCTGACGGCCTCGTCGAGCGGCACCCGCCAGTCGACGCCGACGACGTCGGCCCCGGCCTCGCCCATCAGGCCGAGCAGCTCGCCCGTCCCGACGCCGAAGTGGATGCGCGGGACGCCGAGCGGCTCGATCTCGGCGAAGATGCGGCGGGCGTGCGGCAGGACGGACTCGCGGTAGTCCTGCGCGGCGACCGCGCCCACCCACGAGTCGAAGACCTGCACGGCGCTCGCGCCGGCCGCGATCTGCACCTTCAGGAACGCGATCGTGAGGTCGGCCAGCCGCTCCATGAGCCGGTCCCACAGCTCCGGCTCGCCGTACATCATCGCCTTGGTGCGCTCGTGGTTCTTGGACGGGCCGCCCTCGATCAGGTACGAGGCGAGCGTGAAGGGGCCGCCCGCGAAACCGATCAGCGGCGTGCCGCCCAGCTCGCCGACCAGGCCCTCGACGGCCTCGGTCACGTACGGGACGTCGTCGGGGACGAGGGGGCGCAGGGCGTCCAGGCCCGCCGCGTCCCGGATAGGATCGGCGATGACCGGCCCGACGCCGGGCTTGATGTCGAGGTCGACGCCGACGGCCCTGAGCGGCACCATGATGTCGCTGTAGAAGATCGCCGCGTCCACCGCGTACCGCCGCACCGGCTGCATCGTGATCTCCACGACCATGTCCGGGCGGGTGCACGACTCCAGCATCGGGACGCCCTCGCGGACCCGCAGGTACTCCGGCAGCGAGCGTCCCGCCTGGCGCATGAACCACACGGGCGTGTGCGGCACCGGCCGGCGGCGGCAGGCCAGCAGGAAGGGGCTCTCGGCGAGGCCGCCGTTGTCAGGCGTGCGCGCAGGGTGGTCGTTCGAACGGGCTGCGTCAGCGGTCACGTTGTGATGGTCCCACGAAAAGCGGAGGGGGGAGCACTGGAGTGGCGTGTGAGGCGCAACGAACTTCCGGACACGCCGAGCGAAGTCCCGCATTCTGTCACCGGCGCGTGCGAACGTGATGCGTGTCATAGCCGAGGGAGGTTCCCCCTTGTACTGCTTCACCTGCGGTGATGAACGCGAGTTCGAGCTGCCGCCGTGCGAGGACGGGCACGGCGAGGAGTGCCCCGAGCGGGCCTGCGTCGACTGCGGCTCCGCCGTCCTGGTCGGCCTGCCGCCCGGCGCCGCCGCCCCGGCCCCCGGCCGGACCTCCGAGACCGCCCCGGCGCCCGGCCGCGCCGCCACCGTGCGGGCCGTGGCCTGAACGGCCCGGCCCCCGAAACGAAACCACCTGTGCCGTGCCTGTGTCCCCTCCGCGCCCTCCCGTCGCCCCCTGCGGCGGCACGTCCCAGCAGCACCGACCCGAGCCCGCCGAGCCAGCCCCCCGCGACCCGTCAGTCCCCCGCGATCAGGCCGGTCCACCCATGAACCCACCTGCCTTCCAGCGGGCCGTCGACACGCTGCGCGAGATCCTCGACGGGCCCGCCTTCCGGCGAGAACTCGACCTCGAGGACATGCCCGCCCCGCAGAGCCTCGCGCCGTACGCGGCGGCCATGTCCGGCAGCGTCTACCGCGACGACGACACCGAGGTCGCCATGGGCCGCCTCATCGTGCTGTACGACCCCGAGGGCCGCCCCGGCTGGACGAACGGCTTCCGCGTCGTCGCCTACATCCGCGCCGACCTGGAGCCCGAGATCGCCGCCGACGAGCTGATCGGCTCCGTCGCGTGGGACTGGCTGCTCGAGGCCCTGGAGCCCGCCGGCTACGCCGCGGTGTCCGGGACGATCACCCGCGCGGTGTCGGAGAGCTTCGGCGACAAGCGCGACGAGCCGTCCACCACGGAGCTGGAGCTGCGCGCCTCGTGGTCCCCCACGGGGGAGGATCTGACCGCTCACGTACTGGCCTGGTGCGAGGTGATGTGCACCACGGCGGGGCTGCCGCCGACCGGCGTCGCCGCGCTGCCGGACCGCCCGGGCGGCGCGGGCGGCTGAGCGACGTACGGTAGGGGGCGTGAGCACAGCGTCCGAAACCGAGACGGCGGGGGAGAACACGGAAGAAGTGGGAGTGTCCGAAACGCGCGCGACCGGTCCCGAGCAGGGCGCCGGTGCGGAGAACACGGCGGCGACCCCTACCGGGACCGTTCCCGGGGCGGCCGGGCCCGGCCTCGGCCAGACGAGCACGGAGGCCGACACCGGTCCCCCCGCCGTCCCGCTGCTGGAGCCGCGCGAGGGCGTCCCGCCGGTGCTCACCACCGCCGCCGACCTGGACCGCGTCATCGCGGCGTTCGCCGCGGGCACCGGCCCGGTCGCGGTCGACGCCGAGCGCGCCTCCGGCTACCGCTACGGGCAGCGCGCCTACCTGATCCAGATGCGCCGCGCCGGCGCCGGCACCGCGCTGATCGACCCGGTCGCCCTCCCCGACCTGTCCGCGCTGGACGCCGCGCTCGCCGACACCGAGATGGTGCTGCACGCCGCCAACCAGGACCTGCCGTGCCTGGCCGAAGTCGGCCTCGTGCCGCGCCGGCTCTTCGACACCGAGCTGGCCGGGCGGCTGCTCGGCTACCCGCGGGTCGGCCTCGGCTCCATGGTCGAGAACGTGCTCGGCTTCGTGCTGGAGAAGGGCTACTCGGCCGCCGACTGGTCGACCCGCCCCCTCCCCGAGGACTGGCTGCGCTACGCCGCGCTGGACGTCGAGCTGCTGGTCGAGCTGCGCGACGTCCTCCAGGAGGAGCTGGAGGCGGCGGGCAAGCTGGAGTGGGCGCTGGAGGAGTTCGCCGCCATCCTGTCCACACCGCCGAAGCCGCCGCGCGCCGACCCGTGGCGCCGCACGTCCGGCATCCACCGGGTGCGCAACCGGCGGGCGCTCGCCACCGTCCGCGAGCTCTGGGAGGCGCGCGACAAGATCGCCCGCGAGCGCGACCTGTCCCCCGGCCGGGTGCTCCAGGACGCCGCGATCATCGAGCTGGCGCAGAAAGCCCCGAAGACCCCCGCCGAGCTCCAGGCCCTGCCGACGATGCGGGGCCGCGGCGCCCGCCGGCACCAGTCGGCGTGGCTGCGCGCCGTCGCCCGTGCCCGCGAGCTCGGCGAGCGCGGGCTGCCGGCGTCCAACCTGCCCGGCGACGGGCCGCCGCCCGCGCACCGCTGGGCCGACCGCGACCCGGAGGCCGCCAAGCGGCTCACCGCCGCCCGCGCCGTCGTCGCCGCGCTCGCCGACGAGCACTCGATGCCGTCGGAGAACCTCGTGCAGCCCGACTACGTCCGCCGGCTGGCCTGGACGCCGCCGGCGGAGTCGTCTGCGTCCGCGATCGGCGCCGCCCTGCGCGGCCTCGGCGCCCGCGACTGGCAGGTGGGGCTCATCGCCCAGCCGATCGCCAAGGCGTTCCTCCGCCTCGAAAGCAAGGGCGAGCTCTAGTCGCCACTTGCACGGGGGCGGCCGCGGGGCACACACTGGCTTAGGTTAGCTTTGCCTAAACACGCCCGTGCGATCCCCGAGGAGTGCGTCGATGCTACTGGGCAACTTCCTCATCGGCCTGCGTGAGGGGCTCGAGGCCGCCTTGGTCGTGAGCATCCTGATCGCGTACCTGGTGAAGACCGGCAACCGCCAGGCCCTGCTGCCCGTCTGGACGGGCATCGGCGCCGCCGTCGTCCTGGCGTGCGGCTTCGGGATCGCGCTCAGCGCCGCGTCGTCGGAGATGCAGTTCAAGACCCAGGAGCTCTTCGGCGGCATCCTGTCGATCATCGCGGTGGGCCTGGTCACCTGGATGGTCTTCTGGATGCGCAAGACCGCCCGGTTCATGAAGGCCGAGCTGGAGGGCCGGCTGGAGGGCGCGCTCGACGTCGGGCCGCTCGCCCTCGCCGCCGTCGCGTTCCTCGCGGTCGGGCGCGAGGGGCTGGAGACCGCGCTGTTCCTGTGGACGAACATCTCCAACTCCTCCAGCGGGTCCACCGAGCCGATCATCGGGGCGGTCCTCGGCCTCGCCGTCGCCATCGCGCTCGGCTACCTGCTCTACCGCGGCGGCCTCAAGATCAACCTGAAGCGGTTCTTCACCTGGACGGGCGCCGCGCTCATCGTCGTCGCCGCCGGCGTGTTCGGCTACGGCTTCCACGACCTGCAGGAGGCGGAGGTGTTCCCCGGTATTAACTCGGTCGCGCTGGAGCCGCACGCCTTCTTCGCCAAGTTCGGCGGCGCCGGCGACTGGATGCAGACCGTCTTCCAGGGCGTCCTGAACGTCACCCCGCAGATCACCTGGCTCCAGCTGGTCATGTGGGCGCTCTACCTGGTGCCGGTGATGGTGCTGTTCCTGCGCAGCCCGTCGCCGTCCAAGCCCGCCCCGGCCAAGGCCACCGAGCCGGCGCCGACGTCCTGACGCCGGTCAGAGGTCGGGCAGCGGGTCGCGGGGCAGGCTGTCGCGGGCGAAGATCTCCGCGTCGGCGGCGTTGACGACCGGGACGTACTCGTCGTCCAGCTCGAACACGGCGCCCGCGAACTCGAACGACGCGCCGACCCCCGTCTCCACCGGCCCGATCCTCGTGCCGCGCGGGTAGCTGCCCCAGATGCTCTTCGGGGTGCTGCGGCTCAGCGAGCCGGTGGAGATCACCGCGACCTGGTCGCCGGTGACGACGAAGATGAACCCCGCGCCGCCGCCGTAGGTCATCGCGGGGAAGATGTAGCGGATCTCATCGTCGATTCCGAGGAACTCCCTGCAGCGCTCGCGGAGCGGGCGTGGCACCGGCATGGCGGTTGAGGCACCTCCCCCAGGCGGGTCGACGTCGCCGCCCCAATCATGCACCGATGTGCCGGATCGTGACCAGACTTCACGCGGTCGCCAGCGCCGCCGTCGGCGGCAGCCGCGCCGCCCGCATCGCCGGGTACAGGCCCGCGACCGTCCCGATCGCCAGGGTCGCGGCGAGCGCGCCGCCGAGCGCCCAGACCGGCACGACCGGCGGCCACCCCTTCCACAGCGCGAACCCGGTCGTCACCGCCGCGCCGAGCACGACCCCGGCCGCGCCCCCGAACGCCGACAGCAGCAGCGACTCGGCGACGAACTGGAGGCGGATCTGGCCGCGGGTGGCTCCGAGCGACCGGCGCAGCCCGATCTCGCGGCGCCGCTCCAGCACCGAGATCACCATCGTGTTGGCGACCCCGACCCCGCCGACCAGCAGCGCGACGGCGCCGAGCCCGAGCAGCAGCCCGGTGAACGCGCCGGACGCCGCGGCCCTCGCCTCCAGCGCGTCGGAGGGGCGGCTGACCTCGACCTCCTCAGGGCGCTCGGGGTTGACCGTCCGGGCGAGGACGTCGCGGACGTCGTCGACGGAGGCGTCCGTGGACCGCTCGTAGATCGTCGTGGGGTGCCCGTCGAAGCCGAGGTACCGGCGCGCGGCGTCCCAGCCGACGAGGGCGGAGCGGTCGATCTCCGGCGCCAGCTCCGCGGGCCGCAGCACGCCGAGGACGACGAACCACCGGCCGCCGATCCACACCTGCCCGCCCGCCCGGTCCAGGCCGAGCCGCCGCGCCGCCTCCGAGCCGAGCACCACGACGGGACGCCCTTCGGTGGCCGCGTCGAGCCGGCGCCCGCTCGCCGGCGCCACGTCCAGGGTGCCGAGCAGCCCACTCGTGGCGGCCTGCACGGCGATGCCCTGCGTGACCTCCTCCGGGATCCTGTCGGTGCGGCGGACGGTGGCCTCCACCGACCCGGTCGCACCGACCGCCGTGACCGGCGTGATCCGGCGCACCATCTCCGGGGCCGTCTCGGGCAGCTCCGCCTTCTCGCCGAACAGGGTGTCCCCCGGCTTGGCCGTCAGCAGGTTGGTGCCGAGCCGGTCGAGTCGCTGCATGAGGTCCTCCCTGCTGGAGGATGAGATCCCGATGACGGCGACCATCGTCGCGATGCCGATCGCGATGCCGAGGGCCGACAGCACGACCCGCGCGGGCCGGGCCCTGAGCCCGCCGAGCCCCACGCGCAGGACGTCGCCCGCGCCGAGCCGCGCGGGCCTCATCGGCTCCCCACCCCCGCCCGCTCGTCCGCGACGATCTCGCCGTCCCGGATCCGGACCCGGCGCGGCGCACGGGCCGCGACCTCCGCGTCGTGCGTGATGACCACGACGGTGGTGCCCGCACGGTTCAGCTCGTCCAGCAGCGCGAGCACGCCGGCTCCCGCGGCGGAGTCGAGGTTGCCGGTCGGCTCGTCCGCGAGCAGCAGGTCGGGCTCGCCCACGACCGCCCGCGCGACCGCGACCCGCTGCTGCTCGCCGCCCGACAGCTGGTGCGGCCGGTGCCCGGCCCGCTCCCCCAGCCCGACGCGTTCGAGCGCCGCCCTTGCCCGCTCCCGCCGCTCCCGCAGCCCGACCCCGCTGTAGAGGAGCCCGTCGGCGACGTTGTCGAGGGCGCTCACCCCCGCGGCCAGGTGGAACTGCTGGAACACGAACCCGATGTGCCGCGCCCGCAGCGCCGACAGCTCCCGGTCCGCGAGCTCCGCGACCTCGTGCCCGGCGACCCGCACGCTGCCCCGGGTCGGCCGGTCCAGCGTCCCGATCATGTGCAGCAGCGTCGACTTGCCCGACCCGGACGGCCCGACGATCGCCGCCCGCTCCCCCGGCGCGATCACCAGGTCGACGCCCCGCAGCGCCGCGACGCCGCCCGCGTACTCCTTGGCCACCCCGGCCAGCTCCACGATGTTCGCGCCCCTGTCGTCGAAGCCCTTCATTCGGCGGGCACCCCGACCTTCATGCCCTCGCGGAGCCCGCTCCCGGAGACCTCGACGCGTCCGCCGCCGAACACCCCGACCTTCACGGGCAGCAGGCGCCTCGACCCGTCGGCGACCTCGACCCCGAAGCCGCCCTCCCGCAGCGCCAGCAGCGCCTCGACCGGCACCGACAGCACCCCTTCGCGCCGGTCGCTCTCCAACTCGACGCTGACCGGCGCCTCGTCCAGCCGCCCCGTCCTGGCGTTCCCGAGCGAGATGTCGACCCCGACCGTGGTCTTCTGGTCCTGCCCCGACCCGGTCGTCTCGGCGACACCGCCAACCCTGCTGATCTTCCCCTTCACGGTCGTCCCACCGGGCAGCTCCACCGTCACCCCGGCGCCCTTCTTCGCGAGATCCTGCTTGTCGGCGTCCAGATCGACGTGCACGACCCGCTTCGTCCCGGCGACCGTCAGGACCGGCTGCCCCTGGACGGTCCGCTTCCCTTCGGGGGCCTTGACCTCCCGGACCCGCACGGCCCCGCTCAGGAAGACGACCTGACCGGCGTCGACCACGCCGGTCTCGTCCAGGCCCCGGTCGTCCTGCCACTTCTGGACAGCGTCCGCGGTCGCGCCGGTGAACTCCTCGTCCACGGTCAAGCCGCCGTACCCGAGAGCCTTCAGGTTCTCCTCCAACTGCCGGACGTCCTTGCCGGAGACGCCCTCACGCAACGTCCGGTACATGGGACGGCCGCCGTACATCAGCGTCACAGGCCTGCCCGCGACCGAGAGAAGCGTCTTCCCGCGCTCAACCGTCGCGCCCTCCTCCGGCGCCCAGGTCACGACCCCGGACGCGCCCGTCCACACCTCCCGGACGCCGTCGTAGGTGAGCTTCCCGTCCACCTTCTCGGTGTCGACGAGATCACCCCGACTCACCACCGCCGTCGCCAGCGGGGCCTGCGCCCCCTGCGCCTGGCTACCGTCCCGGTCCCACACCAGGGCACCGCCGCCCACCACCACGACGACGGCGACCCCGCCGGCGACCACGACCCGCCTCACTTCCCGACCCCCGGAAGGCTGGCCCTGCACGCCTCACGCGCCTTCTCCGCCTGCCCCCGGTCGACCCGCGTGGTCGGGATCTTGATCTGCCCGTCCGGCCCCGGATCCGGGATGTCGACCCCGTGCTCCCGCATGCACTGCGCGAACTTGACGTACTGGTCGCGGACCTTCGGGTCCTTGAGGTCGGGCATCTTCCCGCCCGCCTGAAGCCACGACTGGCACTTCCGCAGCGCCGCATCCAACTTGCTGCGGTCCCCGCCCTTCCCCAGCCGCAACGCCCGCCCGTCCCCACTCCCCGGATCGGGAACGTCCACCCCGTTCTCCCGCATGCACTGAGCGAACTTCAGCTGAGCATCCTCCGGAGAAACCGACTTACCAGGAGAAGCAGAAGCCGAAGCACCCCCGGCGCTGGCGACCCCGCTCTTCCCTCCGTCGTCCCCACATCCCGCAACACCCAGCAGGAGCACCGCGGCGACGCCCAGAACCCACACCTTCATGCCGACCCTCTCCCCGAGGCACCCTGCCCCAGCCCGCCCCATAAGAGCCCTTCGAGGGTTAAACCCGCATTAGCCGGGGCGTCGCCGTTCGCAGCATCGCCGGCGCCGGCCGACGCCGCCGAAAAGTCCGCTGCCGCTGACACGAGCCTTTCTGGACCTGGTCTCCAGCAGGTCAGTTCATTACCTTTGACACATTGTGCGGCCGGGGACACGGTAACTACCGTGACAATACGAGGCGCCTCGCGGAGCGCCGCCCTACCGCCGCTTAATCGATGCGCCGACCATGCCAACTGATTTCGGGCGAGGTGACCGGGATGACAGCCGAGAAAAAGAGGGGCGCCGCGGGCGCATCCACTTTCCCCAGCATAATATTCGAAGGTTACGACACGTTCTCTGGAAGGCCGCGATCGACCGCCGTCACAGGCAGCACGGCCTCCACGGGCTCCCGCGTCCGTACGGAATTCCAGGTCTGCGAAACGATGGCGAGACTGGAAAAACACCTCGATATATCAGTGGACGCGTCCGCCAGCTTCGCCTTCGGCAGCGGCGACGCGAAAGGGCGGTTCATCGAGCAAAAAGAGATCAACTCCACACATATAGTCATTTCCATATACGCCTCCAATACGCAGAGCATCGCGGCGACGAACGTAACATTCTCCAACGATGTCGCACCGCCCGCGACAGATGCTGCCTGCAAGGATTTCATCAGGGCGTACGGCGATAGCTATGTCAGCAGCTTGACTCGCGGCGGGGAGTACATCGCACTATATGTCTTCGACACGCACAGTGAAGAGCACCGGACGAAGGTCCTGGGGGAGATCAAGGCGAAATTCAAGGGACTCGGTGGTTCGTACTCGGCCGACGTGCAGGCGGAGATCAATGACTGCTGCACCAGCACGTCCACGAGCTGGCGCTTCGAGCAGATCCTGATCGGTTACCAAGGAATCGCACCTCCCCGACCAAACCCTAAAGAGCAGGACCAGATTTCGAACTTCCTGACCGACCTGTTCAAGGCGCCGGCGAACGACCCGCAGGTGACCAGCTTCGGGACGACAGGATACGAACATGTCCCCAAAATGCCGGAAACGCAGAATTGGGCGCAGATCAGGGACAACGCCGAGGTGTTCCTGCCGAGCTTGTACGACATCGCCAACCCTCTTCGAACCGCACTCCAGCAAGCGGAGACGATAAGCGCCGTTTATAGAGGCTACAACTATGCGGGCGACAGGCAGCTCGTTGACCGCAAAGCCCAGCTCAGGATGGACGCCGACGCACTCAAGACTCTCGTCAGGCAGGTCGCCGGCGCACCCTGGAGCAGCTTTGTAAAACCGCAGCTGGTAAGCATGTCCTGGGGGGTTCCGGAACTTTCCTTCAAGTTGAGCAAGCCGGATGAGGGCTATATCGGAGCGCCCGCACAGCAGGGCGGGCTGCCCGCCTTCAACGATGTCGAGGCCCGGGACATCTATCAGGGCATACGCCTGAACACCGTCAACCTGGGGACAGTGGTCACAGGGAGCACTCCGAAGGCGAGAATGGTCGGCAAAATAGAATGCACCTACCTGTATTGCAGTACCGACAGAGACCCGGAAACTATGTCACATGGCGACAAAAACTGCACCGACGTCAGAAAATTGACAGTGGGCCCGCATATTCCGGTCGCCGAAATATCCGGGTGGATGATGGTGCACCCCGACCAATCAAGCGGAGTACTCAGTGAACTGGGAATGAAGACCTCATCAGGGGAAGAGGCCCGCGCAGGCGGCAAGCTCCCCCTGCCTGACCAGTTCAGCCGCTGGAAGACATGGCAGAGCCCAGCGGGCTCCGTGGTGGTCGGATTCCACGGGTGCGCCAATGATTCCGCCGTCGCCGGAGTCGGTCCGGTCGTTTGCACGCTCGGCCCCGCGCAATGGTGGCAGCAGGATTGACTCTCCAGCCGCACCCGCCGTAGGTGAAGAGCCGGGCGGCCTCGGTGATCGCGTCCGCCACGTCCCCGGTCTCGCTGGAGAACCCGCAGCGCGGTCTCCACGAGCAGTCGATGAGGCTGCGTCACACCGGCTCGCTGAGCCCGGCCATGGCCGGCGGTCGGCTGCGAGCCCGGCGACCACGGGGACCGGTACCGACTCGTCCCGGAGCCGCGAGCGGGCGTTGGGCGGCCGTGGGCTGTGGCGGGCCGGGTTTGGCCTTGGTGTTGCGGTTGTTCGGGGGACTCGTCAGCGTGGTGTCGCGGAGGGCGACGGGCGAGGTGGGTGGCGATGGGGCTGGGGGCGGAAGGGGCGGCGGACGGCGGGCGGGGCGATCTGCTCAGCCGGCTGAGCGCGGTGGACCGGCGGCCGCTGCGGGATCCGGCGACCGCGGCGGAGTTGCGGCGGTTCGCCGAGCAGGGGCACGGGCGCGTCATGGTGGTGCTGCTGGCGAGGGCGGTCGCGCGGGTCTTGCCCGGCCCCATCACGGCGTTCACGGCTACGGTGGGGATCCTGGTCACGGGTGGTTGGCCCTACCTGCTCGCGCTCGTCCTCGGCGGGCTTCTGGAGGACGAGCCGCTGCGCGGCACCACCGGTGCTTTGCTCGTGCTCTCCGCGACCGTCACATCCGTGCTGATGCTGGCCCTCTCGTGGATCGCCTGGCGCTGGACGGCGGTCTTAGCCGAGTGCGTAGCCGACCTGCTGGCCGTGTCAGCCGAGCGGGGTGAGTTCCTGGGCTGGCTCAATGGGCGCTGCCGTCCGGTGCCGCAGTTGATGGCCGGGGTCGCCGGGATGGGTCTCTCCGCGCTTCTCGCCTACGCGATGTCGCACCAGCAGGTCGATTCGGTCTCCGTGAGCGTGTGGATCTACGTGTGCTGTGCCTGGACGGGGTTCATCGGTGGCGGCGTCCTCTACTGGCTCTACACGCTGGCCGAGGTGCCGCTGCGTCTGCACCGGTGCATGGACCTGCAGATGGCCTGGATGGATCCCGCACACACCCGCCGTCGTCCAGCTGTGCCGGGTCTACGGGCGCGTCGCGGTCAGCACGGCAGTGGGTGTCCTCATCGCCGAACTGTCGACCGTCGCCGTCACCAGCGACCGTCCGGGCCCGCTCATGCAGGCGTTCTTCGTGGGGTTCCCCGTCCTGGCTGTCGTCACGGCCCTGTACGTCGGCGTCCAGCCCTACATCACGCTGGCCCACCTGGTCAGGCGCCATATCGACACGATCGTGGACCCGCTGATGGCGCAGACGCACCGCCCGCCCGGACACCTTCTGCTCTCCGAAGACCTGGGCAGTGCCGTCCAGGCCTACACGCATTTCCGGACGCTGCGCCGCCTCCCGGTCAAGACCGCCACCCTTCTGCAGTACGTGACCGGAATCCTCGCCTCCCTGGTCGTCTTCTTCGTCCAACGCCTCCTCGCCTGAGCCTCGTGTCACCCCCAGGCTGTAGAAACGTGGTCGCGAGTGCATTGGAGGGGTGCGGTGGACGGGAACACGACCCTGTCGGCGAAGGATGATCGGATCTGGTTTCCGGGGAATCCGTGGCCTGGCGGGCACAGGATCGAGGAGTTCGCCTGGAAGGGCCGGCTGGACCCCGAGTCCGGCTTGCGGTTCGTCTTGGAGTTGCGGAGTGCCGACTACGACGCGGAGGATCCGCCCGGTCTCGAGGAGGACGAAGATCTCGACTCCAGGCCGAGCTTCGGCTTCGAGCCTTCGAAGGTCGTCTGGTGCAACTACCACAGGTGCACCATCAGCGCCGCCCGGGGTTTCGTCGCGGGATCTCCGGACGACCCGCTGGATTTCGACGCGCTGACCGGCCGTGCCTTCCATGTCGACGGCCTCGACGAAGTGGACGAGATCGAGGACTGGGACGACTTCGCCTTCCACATCTACCTGCTCGGCCATGACTCGGTCGCCGATCATCGGATCCGCTTTCCCACCCGGCATGCACCGTTCGAATTCGGACTCGAATGGGACGGGCGCATAGCACTGACCTACGTGGGCGAGGAGGAGTACAAGCACCGGTTCCGCGCCGGGGTCGGCCGAGTGGCGTTCCAGGGGTTCGAAGTCCCCGATGACCTGGACGATGAGGCGGCGGACGGGCTGCTGAAGGCCTGCGTCCGGGATCCGGGCCGGTTCCGGCTCTCGCAGGAGGGCCGTGGGCGCTGGTACGTGCCGGTCTCCTGAAGGGCCGACTCCAGTGCGGCGAGTCGCCTCGTTTCGGAGAGTGGCGCAACGCTGGCGTGCGGGTGGGGGTTCAGCAGGCGGTCAGAGCCACGGGCAGATCTTCGAGGGTCGAAATGCGATGTATGCCGGTCGGCGCCAGGGTCGCCGTTTCCGCTCGGTCAAGCCAGATGGCGTGGAGGCCTGCGTTGTGGGCGCCTACGGCGTCGATGTCGAGTTTGTCGCCGACGTAGGCGACTGCGGCGGGAGGCAGGTTCAGGGCGGTGCAGGCGGCCTGGAACGCCACGGGGTCCGGTTTCGCGTGGCCGAGCCGGTCGGAGCAGAGAAGCACTTCGAAGTGGTGGCGCAGGCCCAGTGCCGTCAGCCTGCGTTCCTGGTGGACGGTGCTGGAGTTGGAGAGGATCCCCTTCCGGTGAGGAAGCGCGTCCAAGGCCGCGGCCACGTCGGGGAACGCTGACCAGGCCGCTTCGAAAAGCGCCTCGTACCGGTCGTACCAGGCGTCCGCCTCGGTGTCGCTCAGCGGACGGTCCATGAATCTGCGGACACGCGTACGGCGTTGTTGCTCGTAGGTCAGCTCACCGGCCGCGAGGCGCCGGTACTCGCTCGTGGTGATCTGGTGCCACCGGTTCAAGGCTGCCTGGTCGGAGGGAAGGCCCTCCGCCTCGAAGTGGCGCAGCAGTCCGGTGCGTTCCGAGCCGGTGAAGTCGAAGAGCGTGTCGTCGACGTCCCACAGGACGGCCTCGATCATGTCTGGAGACTACGACGCCGAGGGTTCAGGACGCGCTGAGAGCTCCCTCTCAGCAGTTCGCTGACACTGGACGAGCCGCGGCCCCGCCCGGTCTTGTCGTGAGGCCGGATCGTCGGTGGGGTCTGATTCGCTGGTCGACCAGAGCCGACGACGCATGCCCGCGGGGGCTGGGACGGAGCACACGATGAAGGCCGTTCGTTTCGACAGGTTCGGCGGTCCCGAGGTACTGGGGCTCGTCGACCTGCCCGATCCTCACCCGGGGCCCGGGCAGGTCCGGATCGCGGTGCGGGCGGCCGGGGTGAGCGCCAGCGACTGGAAGAAGCGCCAGGGGCAGATGGATCCGGAGCTCCCGCAGACCCTGGGCTACGAGGCGGCGGGGGTCGTCGACGAGATCGGCGAGGGTGTGGCGGACGTGGCCGTCGGCGACCGCGTGTTCGGCTTCTGTGTCGAAGGAGCGGCCCAAGCCGAGATGGCGGTGCTGTCCCACTACGCACCGATTCCGTCCTCGCTCGACTTCGCCGGCGCCGCGGCGCTGCCGGCTGCCATCGAGACGGCCACGCGCGCGCTCGACCAGCTCGGCGTCGGGGACGGCGCGACGCTGCTCGTCAACGGCGCGTCCGGGAGCGTCGGCGGCGCCGCGGTCCAGCTCGCCGTGGTGCGCGGCGCGCGCGTGATCGGCACCGCCGGTCCGGGGAACCAGGAGTACCTGCGTTCTCTGGGGGCCGAGCCGGTCGTCTACGGCGAAGGGCTCGTCGAGCGGGTGCGCGCGCTGGCGCCGGACGGCGTCGACCTGGCGCTCGACGTCGCCGGGAATGGGGTACTGCCCGAGCTGACCGGCCTCGCCGGCGGCGCGGAGCGCGTCGTCACGGTCGCCGACTTCGCCGGCGCCCGGGAGCACGGGGTGCGGTTCAGCCGCGGGGACGCCGGCCGCGCGGTCCACGTGCTCGGCGAGATCGGGCCGCTGATCGAGGCGGGGCGCTTCTCGCCGCCGACCGTACGGACCTTCCCGCTCGCCGATGTCGCGGAGGCGCACCGCGCCGGCGAGGGCGGGAAGGTGCGCGGGAAGCTCGTGCTGCTGGTCGGCTGACGCGGGGACGCGCGCTGAGCTGGGACGACGAAGGCCGCCGCTGTAGGGTCCTGAGTTATGGCGCGGGCGGTGTCTCGGGATCCTGACCGGCTGGTGCTGTTCACCGACGCGGTCGTGGCGATCGCCGTGACGCTGCTGGTGCTGCCGCTGGTCGACGTGGTGCCGCAGGCGGTGGACGCGCACCGGCGGTCAATCGAGGTGATCACCGGGCACTGGGCGCAGATCGGGAGCTTCGCCCTCAGCTTCGTGGTGATCATCCGGCTGTGGTTCGTCCACCACCGGGTGTTCGAGCACATCGGCGGCTACACGCGGGCGCTGATGCTGGTGAACACGGGATGGCTGCTGGCCATCGTGGTCCTGCCGTTCCCGACGGAGATGGCCGCCTCCTATCCGGGGGACGACCGCTTCACCGTGATGCTGTACATCGGGAACATCCTCGTCGCGTGCGTCCTCCAGACCGCGCTGACGGTGATCTCCTACCGGGATCCCGACGTCGCGCTGGAGTCCGATCCGCCGACGATCGAGTCGGTCCGGGGCGCGCTGTCGAACACGGCGCTGCTCGCCGTGGGCCTGGCCGTGGTCGCGGCCTTCCCCGGCGTCTCCTACTTCGCGCTGCTGCTGCTCTTCGCGCAAGCCCCGGTCGACAGGCTGTGGAGACTCGCCGGCGTCTGAAGCCTCCCGGGCTTATCGGGGTTTAACCCTCGGGGCGTCATGCTCGGCGGCATGCGTGTACTGATCGTCGAGGACGAGCGGGTGCTCGCGGACACGATCGCCGAGGGACTGCGGGACGAGGCCATGGCCGTCGACGTGGTCTACGACGGCGACGCCGCGCTGGAGCGGGCCTCGTACAACGAGTACGACGTGGTGGTCCTCGACCGGGACCTGCCCACGGTCCACGGCGACGACGTGTGCCGGGAGCTGGTGGGGCGGCGGAGCCACGCGCGGATCCTCATGCTGACCGCGTCCGGGGACGTCGACGACCGGGTGGACGGGCTGTCGCTCGGCGCCGACGACTACCTGCCGAAGCCGTTCGTGTTCGGCGAGCTGGTGGCGCGGGTGCGGGCGCTGGCGCGCAGGTCGGGGCCGCCGGTGCCGCCCGTCCTGGAGGGGCGGGGCATCCGGCTCGACCCGTACCGGCGGAAGGCCGCGCGGGACGGGCGGGAGCTGCGGCTGACGAACAAGGAGTTCGCCGTGCTGGAGGAGCTGCTGCGGGCGGAGGGCGGCGTGGTGAGCGCCGAGCGGCTGCTGGAGCGGGCGTGGGACGAGAACATCGACCCGTTCAGCAACATCGTCCGGGTCACGATGGCGACGCTGCGGCGCAAGCTCGGGCAGCCGCCGGTGATCGAGACGGTGACCGGGTCCGGGTACCGGCTGGAGGCATGGTGAAGAGGCTGAGCGTCAGGACGCGGCTCACGCTGGTGTACGGGTCGCTGTTCCTCGTCACGTCGGCGGCGCTGGTCGCGGTGACGTACCTGCTGACCGTCAGGACGATGGACAACCGGTTCACGTCGCGGCAGAGCGTGGACGCGACGACGATCACGCGGCTGCGGGCGCTGGCCCTCAACGGCGACGTCAGCGAGCTGGTGAAGCTGAAGGCCGACGCCGACCGGGAGCTGGCCCGGCAGAAGCACGACGTCCTGGAGCAGCTGCTGCAGAGCTCCCTGGTGACGATGCTGGTGCTCGGCGTCCTGGCCGTCGTGATCGGGTACGTGGTGGCGGGGCGGATGCTGCGGCCGCTGCACACGGTGACCGCGACGGCACGGCGGCTGTCGGAGAGCAACCTGCACGAGCGGATCGCGCTGGACGGCCCGCAGGACGAGATCAAGGACCTGGCCGACACCTTCGACCGGATGCTGGACCGGCTGAACCGCGCGTTCGACGCCCAGCGCCGGTTCGTCGCGAACGCCTCGCACGAGCTGCGCACGCCGCTGACCATCAACCGGACGGTGCTGGAGGTCGCGCTGGCGAGCCGCCGGAGCCCACCGGAGACCAGGGCGCTCGCGGACGTCCTGCTCGGCAACACCGCGCGCCACGAGCGGCTCATCGAGGGGCTGCTGCTGCTCGCGAAGTCCGAGCGGGAGCTGGCGACCCGGGCCGAGACGCCGCTGGAGGACGTGGTGCGCAGCGCGCTCGACCAGGTCGAGGGGCAGGCGGAGGAGGCGGCCGTGGACGTCGAGGTGCGGCTCGGCCCGGCCGCGGTGGCCGGCGACCCGGTGCTGCTGGAGCGGTGCGCGGTGAACCTGCTGGAGAACGCCGTGAAGTACAACGTGCGGGACGGGCGGATCTGGGTGAGCACGGGCGTCCGGGACGGCGAGGCGTTCCTCCGGGTGGTCAACACGGGGCGGCCCGTGCCGTCCTACGAGGTGGCGACGATCTTCGAGCCGTTCCGGCGGCTGCGCGCGGACCGGACGGGGTCGAAGGACGGCGCGGGCCTCGGCCTGTCGATCGTGCGGGCGGTCGTCGGCGCGCACGGCGGCGCGGTCGACACCGTCCCGCGGCCGGACGGCGGCCTGTCGATCACGATCCGGCTGCCGGCGTCCGCCGGCCCCCTCCTCGCCGCCTAGGGCCTGCTTCAATCGGCCTCGGCCTCGGCCTCGGCCACGCACGCGAACGCGTGACCTGCCCGGTGGAGCGAAGCCGGAGGCGAGCGGAACCGGGCAGATCGCGAAGCGATGCCGCGTTCGCCCAGGCACGGTCACGCAGCGAGCCGCCAGGCGAGCGAAGTGGGCCGGGACTGTATTAACACAGCCGCAAGGCGAGCGAAGTGGGCCGGGACTGAATCAACACAGCGGGGGCTGCGGCCACGCGACGCGGCCCTCGGGCTCGGGCCGGTCGGGGCGGGCGGTCAGCCAGCGGTGCACGACCTTGCCGGTGGCGTTGCGCGGCAGCTCGGGGATGAAGTACACGTCGCGGGGCACCGCGTACCGGGCGACCTGCGCGTGCACGTAGGCGCGCACGGCGTCGGCGTCGAGCCTGGCGCCGGGCCGCAGGACGATGTACGCGGCGAGGCGCTGCCCCCATTCGGGGTCGGACACGCCGGTGACCGCGACCTCGCGGATCTCCGGCATCCGCAGCAGGGCGTCCTCCACGTCGCGGGGGACGATGTTCTCGCCGCCGGACACGATCATGCCGTCGCTGCGGCCGTCCACGAAGAGCAGGCCGCGGTGGTCGATGTGGCCGAGGTCGCCGGTGGCGAGCAGCCCGTCGCGGACCTCCATCGGCTCGCCGCCGGTGTAGCCCTCGAACAGCAGCTCGTTCGCGGCGAAGATGTGCCCGCGGGTGGAGCGGCCCACCCGGCGGCCCTCGTCGTCGAGGATCGCCAGCGAGGTGTTGCGGGGCGGGCGCCCGGCGGTGCGCGGGTCGAGCCGCAGCTCGCGCGGGGTCGCGATGGACACCCAGGACGCCTCGGTGGAGCCGTAGATGTTGTAGAGCCGGTCGCCGAACGCGTCCATGAACCGGGTGGCGAGGTCGCCGGGCAGCGCGGAGCCGCCCAGCGCCGCGATCCGCAGCGAGGACGTGTCGTACCTGGCGCGGACCTCGGGTGCCAGGTCGAGGACCCGCTGCAGCATGACCGGGACGGCGAACACGGTGACGTCGCGGTAGGAGGCGATCGTCCGCAGCGTCTGCTCGGGGTCGAAGCGGCGGTGCAGGACGACCGGCGCACGCAGCGCCCACGCCATCTGCAGCGCGGCGTAGCCCCAGGTGTGGAACAGCGGCGCCTCGACGATCATGGTCTGCCGGGCGCGCAGCGGGATCCGGGACGTCACCGAGGCCAGCGGCCACAGGCCCGGGCGGGGCGGGCGGCGGGCGCCCTTGGGCCGTCCGGTGGTGCCCGAGCTCAGCATGATCGTCCGGCTCTGGATCTGCGGCGGCGCGGCGGCGGCCGGCGGCGTCGAGCGGATGATCTCCTCGATGCTCGGGCCGCCCTGGTCGGCGGGGACGGGCGCGAGGTCCGGGGAAGTGCGGGGCGGCGGCAGGGTCGCGGCGGGGACGGGCGCCGAGAGCGGGGCCGCGGCCGGCGGCCGGCGGTCGGCCCACAGCACGTTCCGGCGCAGCGCGATCGGGACGTTCGCGAGCAGCGGCGCGAACTCGGCGTCCGCGACGAGCAGGGTGGGGCGCAGCTCGCCGAGCACGGCGCGGATCTGGCCCGTTCCGAAACCGGTGTTGAGCAGCACGACCTCGGCTCCGCGCCGGGAGCACGCGAGGAGGGTGAGAGCCATGCCGCGGTGGTTGCGGCACAGGACGCCGACGCGCGGGCGGGGGCCGTGCAGGGGCAGTCCGGCGGCGAGGCGGGCGGCGCGCTCGTCCAGTTCGGCGAACGTCAGCTCGCCCTCGTCGTCGATCAGTGCGGGGCGGGACGGGGAGCGGGCGGCGGCGGAGGCGACCAGCCCCGCGAGCGAGGTGCCCCAGCGGCGCAGCGTGCCGAGCTGCCGGAGGAGCCGGCGGGGTCCGCCGGAGAACAGCAGGCCGGTGCGCAGCAGCAGCGCCGCGAGGTCGCGGATGTGCCCGATCCGGCGGCGCATCCCCGGCCGGTACGCGGGCCTCGCGTGGGTCACCGTGCCTCCTCCGGTGATTTCGGGTCACGCTACCCATCCGTCATGAACCGAACAAGGGCACCAGGGCCCATGCCGGCGGGCATCCGGCCGCTGAGCACCGCGTCAGTGGTTACTGACGAGTAGCATTAAGGGTTACCAGCGAGTAGCATCGCTGACGCGGGTACTCGTGCCGCCGGCAGGGGCGGCACGAGGCTCGACACCTCCATCAGAGTCCATCCCAGGGAGGACGACCCGTGCCTCGCACCGCACGCGACGTCGTGTTCGTCGACGGCGTCCGCACGCCGTTCGGCAAGGCCGGCCCCAAGGGCCTGTACGCGCAGACCCGCGCCGACGACATGGTCGTCCGCGCGATCCGCGAGCTGATGCGCCGCAACCCGTCCCTCCCGCCCGAGCGGGTGGACGAGGTCGCCATCGCCGCCACCACCCAGACCGGGGACCAGGGCCTGACCATCGGGCGGTCCGCCGCCGTGCTGGCCGGGCTGCCGAAGAGCGTCCCCGGCTTCGCCGTCGACCGGATGTGCGCGGGCGCGATGACCGCCGTGACCACGACCGGCGCCGGCATCTCGTTCGGCTCCTACGACGTCGCCATCGCGGGCGGCGTCGAGCACATGGGCCGGCACCCGATGGGCGAGGGCGTCGACCCGAACCCGCGGTTCCTCGCCGACAAGCTGGTGGACCCGTCCGCCCTGGTCATGGGCTCGACGGCGGAGAACCTGCACGACCGGTTCCCCGGCATCACCAAGGAGCGCGCCGACGCCTACGCGGTGCGCAGCCAGCGCAAGGTCGCCGAGGCGTACGCGGCCGGGAGGATCCAGCCCGACCTGGTGCCCACCGCGGTCCGCTCCGCCGAGCTGGGCTGGGGGCTCGCCACCGAGGACGAGCCGCCGCGCCCCGGCACGACGATGGAGAGCCTGGCCGCGCTGAAGACCCCGTTCCGCGTGCACGGCAACGTCACGGCGGGCAACGCCGCGGGCCTCAACGACGGCGCCACCGCGTGCCTCCTCGCGGCCGAGGACGCCGCGCGCGAGCTCGGCCTCACGCCGCGGATGCGGCTCGTCGACTTCGCGTTCGCCGGCGTGGAGCCCGAGGTCATGGGCGTCGGGCCGGTCCCCGCGACCGAGAAGCTCCTCGCCCGCAACTCGCTGACCATGGACGACATCGGCCTCATCGAGATCAACGAGGCGTTCGCCGTGCAGGTGCTCGCGTTCCTGGAGCACTTCAAGATCGCCGACGACGACGCGCGGGTGAACCCGTGGGGCGGCGCGATCGCCCTCGGCCACCCCCTCGCCTCGTCCGGCGTGCGGCTCATGAACCAGCTGTCCCGCCTTTTCGAGGAGCGCACGGACGTCCGGTTCGGGCTGACGACGATGTGCGTCGGCATGGGCATGGGCGGAACCGTCCTCTGGGAGAACGTGAACTGGGAGGGCGCCAAGTGAACCCTGACATCTTCAAGGACGAGGTCGTCACGCACGCGCACGTCCGCGACGTGACGCTGCCGTACGGCGCGGGCACGCTCGCGCTCATCACGCTCGACAACGGCTTCGACCACACCAAGCCCAACACGTTCGGCCCCGGCGGGCTCGCCGAGCTGAACGCCGCGCTCGACGCCGTCGCCGCGCGCGACGACATCGCGGCCGTCGCCGTCACCGGCAAGCCGTTCATCTTCGCGGTCGGCGCCGACCTCAAGGGCGTCCCGCTGATCCGGCGGCGCGAGGACGCGGCGGCCATCGGCCGGCTCGGCCACGACGTGTTCCGCCGCCTCGGCGAGCTGGACGTCCCGTCCTTCGCCTACTACAACGGCGCGGCCATGGGCGGCGGTGTCGAGGTCGGCCTGCACTGCACCTACCGGACGATCTCGCGCGGCGTCCCGGCGTTCGCGCTGCCCGAGGCGTTCCTCGGCCTCGTCCCCGGGTGGGGCGGCACCTACCTGCTGCCGAACCTGATCGGCGCGGAGAAGGCGCTCAAGGTCGTCATCGAGAACCCCATGTCGCAGAACCGGATGCTCAAGGGCGCGCAGGCCTACGAGCTGGGCATCGCCGACGCGATCTTCGACTCGGCCGACTTCCTGGAGGAGTCCCTGGCCTGGACGGCCCGGGTGCTGAACGGCGAGATCACCGTCCGGCGCCCCGAGGTCGACAAGGGCAAGGCGTGGGACGACGCCGTCGCGATGGCCCGCTGGACCGTGGACGGCAAGCTGCACGGCGCGGCCCCGTCCTACACCAGGGCGCTGGACCTGGTCGCCGCCGCCAAGGACCGCACCCGCGACGAGGGCTTCGCCGCCGAGGACGAGGCCCTGGCCGACCTCATCATGAGCGACGAGCTGCGCGCCGGCCTGTACGCGTTCGACCTCACCCAGAAGCGCGCGAAGCGGCCCGCGGGGGCGCCGGACAAGGAGCTCGCCCGCAAGGTCACCAAGGTCGGCGTCGTCGGCGCCGGCCTGATGGCCTCCCAGCTCGCCCTGCTGTTCGCGCGGCGCCTGGAGGTGCCGGTCGTGCTGACCGACCTCGACCAGGAGCGCCTGGACAAGGGCGTCGGCTACGCGCACGGCGAGATCGACAAGCTGCTCGGCAAGGGCCGGCTGTCCCCCGACAAGGCCAACCGGCTCAAGGGGCTCATCACCGGCTCGCTGACCAAGGACGCGTTCGCCGACGCCGACTTCGTCATCGAGGCCGTCTTCGAGGAGATGTCGGTCAAGCAGAAGGTGTTCGCCGAGGTCGAGGAGTACGTCTCCGCGGAGTGCGTCCTCGCGACCAACACCTCCTCGCTGTCGGTCACCGAGATGGCCTCCGGGCTCGCGCACCCCGAGCGGGTGGTGGGGTTCCACTTCTTCAACCCGGTCGCGGTGCTGCCGCTGCTGGAGATCGTCCGCGGCGAGCGGACCGACGACGCGGCCCTCGCCACGGCGTTCGCCACGGGCAAGGCGCTGAAGAAGTCGTGCGTCCTGGTCAAGGACGCCCCGGCCTTCGTCGTCAACCGCGTCCTGCTGCGGCTGCTCGCCGAGATCGTCAAGACGGTGGACGAGGGCACGCCGATCGAGACGGCCGAGCGCGCCGCCGCCCCGCTCGGCCTGCCGATGCCGCCGTTCGTGCTGATGGGCCTGGTCGGCCCGGCGATCGCGCTGCACGTCAACGAGACCCTGCACGGGGCCTTCCCGGACCGGTTCCCGCTGTCGGACAACCTGGCGAAGATGGTCGCGGCCGGCAAGAGCGGCGTGTACCTGCCCGACTTCACCCTCGACCCCGAGGTCGTGGAGATCTTCTCCGGCGGGACGAGCCCGTCCACCGAGGAGCAGGTCCTCGACCGGGCGCTCGCCGCGCTCGCCGACGAGATCCGGATCATGCTCGACGAGGGCGTGGTCGCGGCGGCGCAGGACATCGACCTGTGCATGATCCTCGGCGCCGGCTGGCCGTTCCACCTCGGCGGCATCACCCCGTACCTGGACAGGTCGGGCGTCGCCGAGCGGGCCGCGGGCGGCCGCTTCCTGGAGCCGGGGGTCGCCTCCCTGCCCGCCTGACCCGCGGCCGACCGGATCCCCGGGCGGATCCGGAGCCGCCATCACGGAGAGAGGCGTTCCGAACACAGTTCGGAACGCCTCTTTTCCGGCGTTTCCCCACGTCACGGACATGCACGGGTTTCGGCGGATCATAACCCGCGCACATATGGGCATACGGCTGTCGGCCTTATGCCGAAAACCGGACACCGGGACGTGAAGGGGCAACGAGACGTGAACGTGCTGCGCACGAAGTCGGTCGAGCAGTCGATCAGGGATACCGAGGAGCCGGAGCACCGGCTCCGCCGCGACCTGTCGGCGTTCGATCTCACCGTCTTCGGAATCGGCGTGATCATCGGAACCGGCATCTTCGTGCTCACCGGCGAGGTCGCCAAGGACAAGGCCGGTCCGGCGGTCGCGCTGTCGTTCATCCTCGCCGCCGTCGTGTGCGGCCTCGCGGCGCTCTGCTACGCCGAGTTCGCCTCCACCGTCCCGGTCGCCGGCTCGGCCTACACGTTCTCCTACGCCACGATCGGGGAGTTCCCCGCCTGGATCATCGGCTGGGACCTCATCCTGGAGATGGCCCTCGGCGCGGCCGTGGTGTCGGTCGGCTGGTCGGGGTACTTCGCCTCGCTGCTGGACGACGTCGGGATCACGATCCCGACGGCGCTCGCCGCCCCGCCGGGCGAGGGCGGCACGGTGAACATCCCCGCCATCTGCCTCGTGCTGGCGGTGACCGCGCTGCTCGTCCTCGGCGTCAAGATCTCCTCGCGGGTGAACGCGGTGGTCGTCTCGATCAAGGTGGCCATCGTGCTGCTGGTGATCTTCGCCGGGCTGTTCTTCGTCAAGGGCGCCAACTACCACCCCTTCATCCCGCCGTCCAAGCCGACGCCGAGCGTGGAGGGCCTCAAGGCGCCGCTGATCCAGGTCCTGACCGGCAGCGCGCCGGTCAGCTACGGCTGGCTCGGCATCTTCTCCGCCGTCGCCATCGTGTTCTTCGCCTACATCGGGTTCGACATCGTCGCGACCGCGGCCGAGGAGGCGCGGCGCCCGCAGCGGGACCTGCCGGTCGGGCTCATCGGCTCCCTCGTCATCACCGCCGTCCTGTACGCGGCCGTCGCGACCGTCGTCGTCGGCATGCAGAAGTACACCGAGCTGAGCGTCGCCGCGCCGCTCGCGGACGCGTTCAAGGCCGTCGGCCATCCCGTCTTCGCCACGATCATCAGTATCGGCGCGGTCGTCGGCCTCACCACCGTCGTGCTCATCCTGCTCCTCGGGCAGAGCCGCATCTTCTTCGCGATGGGCCGCGACGGCCTGATGCCGCCCTGGCTCTCGGCCGTCCACCCGCGCTTCGGCACCCCCTACCGCGCGACCATCATCATGGGCGTGATCGTCGCGGTGCTCGCCGGGTTCATCCCGCTCGCCGAGCTGGCCGAGCTGGTCAACATCGGCACGCTGTTCGCCTTCCTCGTCGTCTCGGTCGCCGTGGTGGTGCTGCGCAACACCCGCCCCGACCTGCCGCGCGCGTTCCGCACGCCGTGGGTGCCGGTCATCCCGATCCTGTCCGTGCTCGCCTGCCTGTTCGTGATGATCAACCTGCCGGTGGAGACGTGGCTGCGGTTCCTCGCCTGGATGGTCATCGGCGGCGTCGTCTACGCTCTCTATGGGTACCGGCACAGCATGGTGGGACGCCGGGGGGACGGGGAGCGCATCGTCTACAAGTCCTGACGCCCCCAGTGACGGGACTCACGGTGTCCTTTCGACCGACGGGTGGGCACAATGACCCGCATGGCTTCTCCAGCGCGCGTCGCGGTGATCGGTTCGGGCCCGGCGGGGATCTACGCCGCCGAGGCCCTCGTGAAGCAGGGCGGCGACGACGTACGGGTGGACGTCTTCGACCGGCTGCCGACACCGTACGGGCTGGTGCGCTACGGCGTCGCGCCCGACCACACGTCCATCAAGTCGATCGCCAAGTACCTGCAGCGGGTGCTGGAGAACCCGGCGGTCCGGTTCTTCGGGTGCGTCGAGCTCGGCCGCGACCTCACCCGCGACGACCTGCTCGGATGCTACGACGCCGTCCTCTACTCGACCGGCGCGATGGTCGACCGGCACATGCGGATCCCGGGTGAGGAGCTGCCCGGCAGCATCGCCGCGACCGACTTCGTCAACTGGTACTGCGGGCACCCCGACGCCGCCGACCACGCGTTCGACCTGTCGGTCGAGGAGGTCGCGGTGGTCGGCGTCGGGAACGTCGCGGTGGACGTCGTCCGGATCCTCGCCAAGACGGCCGCCGAGCTGCGCGACACCGACGTGCCCGAGCAGGTGATCGAGGCGCTGTCGCGGAGCCGGGTGAAGCGCATCCACATGATCGGGCGGCGCGGGCCGGCGCAGGCGAAGTTCACCACGAAGGAGGCGCGCGAGCTGGGCGAGCTGCCCAACGCGAGCATCCACGTCAGCCCGCAGGACATGGAGCTCGACCCGGCGAGCGCCGAGCTGGCCGAGAGCGACCGGCACGTCCGCGGCAACGTCAAGGTGCTGAACGGCTGGACGGGCGAGCCCGCCCCCGGGCGCGCCCGCCACATCGACGTGCGGTTCTGGCGCGCCCCCGCCGAGATCCTCGGCACCGACCGGGTGGAGGGCCTCCGGCTGGAGCGGACCCGGCTGGACGAGTCGGGCCGCGTCACCGGCACCGGCGAGTTCGAGACGCTGCCGGTCGGCATGGTGCTGCGGTCCGTCGGCTACCAGAGCGTCCCGCTGGAGGGCGTCCCGTTCGACGAGCGCTCCTTCGTCGTCCCGAACGAGGGCGGCCGCATCCTCGGCCCGGACGGCGGCTACGTCCCGCGCGAGTACGTCGCCGGCTGGATCAAGCGCGGCCCGTCCGGCGTCGTCGGGACCAACAAGTCCGACGCCGCCGAGACCGTCCGCAACCTCCTGGAAGACCTCGCGGACGCGAGGACGGCGCCGGAAGGGGCCATCGAGGAGCTGCTGGAGTCGCGGGGGCTGCCCGTCGTCACCTACGACGACTGGCTGAACCTCGACGCCGCCGAGATCGCCCTCGCCCGCAGCCTCGACCGCGGGGAACGCGTCAAGCTCGCCCGCTGGGAGGCGATGCGGTCCGCCTGCCGGGGGTCCGCGTAATCCACCGGTGAAGTCCCCACCGGGAAACTAGTGACTCGACGGTGAGGCTGGCGCTACGGTGCGCGTGTGACCGGCGGTCCAGAACTGTACGGGTTCCCCCCACCCGAGACGGTCCCCGACCTCAGGTGGCTCGGCCCCGACTACGTCTCCGTACTCGTGTACGACCTGACGCAGGGTCTCCTGCGCCAGGACCCGCACACGCTCGTGATGGGCGTGCGCTGCGAGGGCGCGCCCAGCCTCGCGCCCGTGGTGGACCCGGCGGGGGTCATCCGGGCGCACGACGCGTGCTTCCCGCTCAAGGTCTACGTCCAGGACGGCGCGGGGCGCCTCTGGTGCCTGCGCGGGCGATGGACGTACTCGGGACGTGAGCTCGGCACGTCCGCCGCGTCCATCACCCACGCGTGGCGGCTGCTGTCGGCGGAAGGCGGCTAGGACCGCTCCTCCGAGGCGGCGGGCTCGTCGGCGTCGGCGGTGAGGCGGGCCACCGACTCGGTCACGTCGCGGGCGAGGGCCTGCGGGGTGAGCCCGATGTCGGCGAGGATCTGCCCCCGGGACGCGTGGTCGAGGAACTCCTGCGGGATGCCGAAGGTGCGGAGGGGCGCGTCGACGCCGGCGTCGCGCAGCAGCCGGGCCACGGCGTCGCCGACGGCGCCGGTGCGGCCGTTGTCCTCGGCGACGGCGACGAGCGTGTGCTCGCGGGCGAGGTCGAGCAGCGCCGGGTCGAGCGGCTTCACCCACCGGGGGTCGACGACGGTGACGCCGATGCCCTGCGCGGCGATCAGCTCGGCCGCCTCGACCGCGGGCGTCGCCATCGAGCCGACCGCGACCAGCAGGACGCGGGCGCCGTTGGAGCCGTCGTGGCGGGCCAGCACGTCCATGCCGCCGGCCTTGCCGACCGCCTCGATGTCGGCGGCCGCCGGGCCCTTGGGGTAGCGGATCGCGGTCGGGCCGTCGGAGACGGCCACGCACTCGCGCAGCAGCTCGCGGAGCCGGGCCCCGTCGCGCGGGACGGCGATGCGCATGCCCGGGACGAGCTGCAGGATCGACATGTCCCACATGCCGTTGTGGCTGGCGCCGTCGCTCCCGGTCACGCCGGAGCGGTCCAAGGCGAAGGTGACGGGCTGGCGGTGCAGCGCCGTGTCCATCAGGACCTGGTCGAAGGCGCGGTTCAGGAACGTGGCGTACAGCGCCACGACCGGGTGCAGGCCGCCCATCGCGAGGCCGGTGGCGGAGGTGACGGCGTGCTGCTCGGCGATGCCCACGTCGAAGATGCGGTCGGGGAACGCCTCGGCGAACGGCGCGAGCCCGACCGGGTAGAGCATCGCGGCGGTGATGCCGACGACGTCGCGGCGCTCGCGCCCGATCGCCACCATCTCCTCGCCGAAGACCTTCGTCCAGTCGGGGCCGCCCTTGCCGGTGACGAACTTGCCGGTGGCGGGGTCGAACGCGCCGCCGCCGTGCATGCAGTCCTCGGTGTCGTTCTCGGCGGGGGCGTAGCCGCGGCCCTTGGTGGTGATGCAGTGCACGATCACCGGGCGGCCGAACCCGCGGGCGCGGCGCAGCGCCCGCTCGACGGCGTCCTCGTCGTGGCCGTCGATCGGGCCGACGTACTTCATGCCGAGGTCCTCGAACATGGCCTGCGGCTGGAGAACGTCCTTGAGGCCCTTCTTGATGCCGTGCAGCGCCTCGTAGGCCACGTTGCCGACCACGGGCGCCCGCGGCACCGTCTTCTTGATCAGGTCGAGCGCGTTCTCGTAGCCCTGGGTGACGCGCAGGTCGGCCAGGTGCGAGGCGAGGCCGCCGATGGTCGGCGAGTAGGAGCGGCCGTTGTCGTTGACGACGACGATGACGGGCCGGTCGACGCCCGCGGCGATGTTGTTCAGCGCCTCCCAGCACATGCCGCCGGTCAGCGCGCCGTCACCGACGACCGCGACGACGGCGCGGTCGCTCTCGCCGCGCAGCTGGAAGGCCTTGGCGAACCCGTCGGCGTAGGACAGGGCGGTCGAGGCGTGCGAGTTCTCGATGATGTCATGCTCGGACTCGGCGCGGCTGGGGTAGCCCGAGAGCCCGCCCCGCTGGCGCAGCAGCTCGAAGTCGTGCCTGCCGGTGAGCAGCTTGTGCACGTAGGCCTGGTGGCCGGTGTCGAAGAGGATCTTGTCGTGCGGCGAGTCGAAGACGCGGTGCAGCGCGATCGTCAGCTCGACCGCGCCGAGATTGGGGCCCAGATGGCCGCCGGTCTTGGAGACCGCCTGGACGAGGAACTCGCGGATCTCCTCCGCGAGCCGAGACATCTGAGCGGCGTCCAGTCGTTTGAGGTCGTCGGGACCTGTGATCGACTCCAGCAAGCTCACTCGTTTCAACTCCTCCGTCGGGGATTCGGTCTCCCCTGGCTCGGGCCGTTCTGAGTTTAATCCCGGTTCGCCCGCGACGCGCCGCGGACCACCCGCCCGGGGGGTGTGAAAAGACTGACCCCGGTAGGAGGGATGGGGTAGGAAGTGAGCATGGGCGTCGAAGAGATTGTGCTGCTCAACGCGGACGACGAGGCGGTCGGGACCGCGCCCAAGAGCACCAGCCACCACAGTGACACGCCGTACCACCTGGCCTTCTCCTGCTATGTCACGGATACGGACGGTCGCGTCCTGATCACTCAGCGCGCGCTGGACAAGCGGACCTTCCCCGGCGTCTGGACGGGAAGCTGCTGCGGCCATCCGGGGCCCGGCGAGAAGCTCCGCGACGCGGTGCTCCGGCGCCTGCAGGACGAGCTCGGCATCCAGGACGCGACGCTCACGTCTGTTCTGCCCCGGTTCCACTACCGCGCCGTGGCCGACGACGGGACGGTCGAGCACGAGCGCTGCCCCGTCGTGCGCGCCGTCGTCCCCGCGGGCACGGCCGTCCGCCCGAACCCCGAGGAGGTCGAGCACGCGGAGTGGTGGACGTGGGAGCGCTGCCTGGAGCTGGCCCGCCGGCCCGAGTCCTCCCTCTGGTACCGGCTCCAGCTGGCCGAACTGGCGCCGCTCGGCGCGCCGCTCGACTGGCCCGACGCCGGGCTCTCCGGCCTGCCGCCCGCCCTCGGCTGGTAGCCGCGGGCGCCCGCTCCGGCGGGGCCGCGGGCCGCCGCATCACCGAAAGATCACTATTCGGCGACCGGTGTTGACCGTCCGTCCGTCCAAGCAGACGCTTGTTTTTCGGGGTAACCGAAGGGACGGACGATGCGAGTACGTGCTCCCCGGCGGCGCCTGAAGGCGGTCGCCGCCGTGACGATGACCGCCGCCCTCGCCGTGTCGGGCTGCGGCGGCAGCGACGACAAGGGCTCCGACGACAAATCCCAGGTCGAGGTCTTCTCCTGGTGGACCGGTCCCGGTGAGGCGGACGGCCTCGCCGCGATGCAGGCTGACTTCGAGAAGAAGAACCCCGGCACCAAGTTCGTCAACGCCGCCATCGCCGGCGGGTCGGGCACCCAGGCCCAGGCGGTGCTGGCGAGCCGGCTGCAGAACCGCAAGCCGCCGGACTCCTTCCAGGGCCACGCGGGCGCCGAGCTGCTCGACTACATCAAGGCCGGGCAGATCGAGGCGCTGGACTCCTTCTACGACGACAACAACCTGAAGTCGGTCTACCCGCAGCAGCTCCTCGACCAGATCAGCTACAAGGGCAAGATCTACTCGGTGCCGGTGAACATCCACCGGTCGAACATGCTCTGGTACAACCCGGGCATCCTCAAGGACGCCGGGATCGCCGGGCCGCCCAGGACGATCGCCGAGTTCATCACCGCGCTGAAGGCCGTCAAGGACAAGACGAAGAAGGTCCCGCTGTCGCTCGGCGCGCAGTGGACGGCCGACCACCTGCTGGAGAACGTCCTGCTGGGCGACCTCGGCACCGACGCCTACAACGCGCTGTGGAAGCCGGGCGCCGACTGGAGCAGCCCGGCCGTCACCAAGGCGCTGACCGACTACGCCGAGATCATGAAGTACACGACGCTGGAGGCCGCGTCCACCGACTGGCAGGGCGCCGCCAAGGCCGTCGTGGACGGCAAGGCCGCGTTCAACATCATGGGCGACTGGGCGTACGGGTACTTCGTCGGCAGCGCGCCGAACGGCCTCGGCAAGAAGCTCGACACCGACTTCAAGTACGCGGCCTCCCCCGGCACGGACGGCACCTACATGTGGCTGTCGGACAGCTTCACCCTCCCGAAGGGGGCACCCCACCGCGGCGGCGCCCTCGCCTGGCTGAAGGAGGTGTCCAGCAAGGAGGGGCAGGACCTGTTCAACCCGAAGAAGGGTTCCGTCCCCGCCCGCAAGGACGCCGACAAGAGCCTCTACAAGGGCTACCTCCAGTACGCGTTCGAGCAGTGGAACAAGCCCGACATCAAGCTGGCGGGCTCGTTCTGGCACGGCGTCAACGCCAGTAAGAAGCAGCACACCGACATCGACACGGCGGTGGGCCTCTTCCTGCAGAACAAGGACGTCGCCAAGCTCCAGCAGGGGCTGGTGAGCGCGGCCAAGAACAGCGGCCAGTGAGCTCTCCCGGTTCCAGGTGGGCCCGTAGCCGCAGGTGGCTGCCCGGGCTGCTGCTGGTCTCGCCGTCCATCGTCGCGATCGGCCTGTTCGTCTACGGGCTCATCTTCTGGAACACGCGGGTCGCGCTGAGCGGCAAGCACGACGAGGTCACCGAGTACGGGTTCGACAAGGGCAGGAACTTCGTCGACCTGTGGGACCAGCCCAGCTGGCCCGGCGCGGTGAAGCACGCGCTGCTGTTCACGGCGGTGTTCGTCGTCGGCGCCCTGCTGCTCGGCGCGTTCCTGGCGTTCCTGATGGACAAGGGCATCAGGGGCGAGGCGTCCTTCCGCGTCGTCTACCTGTTCCCCATGGCGGTGTCGTTCATCGCCAGCGGCGTCGTGTGGCGCTGGCTGATGAACCCGGCGCCGCCGGAGCGCGCGGTCGGCTTCAACCAGCTGTTCGACAAGCTGCACCTCGGCGGGCTGGCGAACAGCTGGTGGCAGGACCCGAGCTGGGGCATGGCCGCCATGGCCCTGCCCGCGATCTGGCAGATGTCCGGCTACGTGATGGCGCTGTACCTCGCGGGGTTCCGCAGTGTGCCCGGGGAGCTGCGCGAGGCGGCGCGGGTGGACGGCGCGTCCGAGTGGAAGGTGTACCGGTACGTGGTCCTCCCGCAGCTCCGCCCGGTGACGCTGTCCGCGCTGATCATCCTCGGGCACATCTCGCTGAAGGTGTTCGACCTGATCATGGCGATCGCGGGCAAGCAGATCATCACCTACGTGCCGGCCGTCGCCACCTACGTCGAGATCTTCGACCGGCACGACCCGGCGAACGGCGCCACGATCGCCACCTACCTGCTGTTCGCGGTGGCCCTGCTGGTGATCCCCTATCTGGTCTGGTCGGTACGTTCGGAGCGGACGCGATGACGCGCGTGGAGGCGGCGCCCCCGGCGCCGGTGTGGCGGCGGCTGGCGCGCGGACTGCGCGGCCGGGGCGGCGGAGCGGCGGCGGAGCCGGGCGGGTCGTCGCGCGGCTGGCAGGCCGTCAAGCTGGTCGTCCTGCTGGCGTTCGTGCTGCTCTTCCTGATCCCCGTGTACGTGCTGGTGGTCACGAGCTTCAAGCCGCTGGACGAGGCGGACCCGAGCAGCGCGTGGAGCCTGCCGAGCAGCTGGAGCATGTCCGGCTGGACCTCCGCGTGGGACGCGCTGCGCCCCGGCCTGGAGAACAGCGTCAAGATCGCCGTCTCCGGGTCGCTGATCTCGGCGGTGCTCGGCTCGCTGAACGGCTACGTGCTGTCCAAGTGGCGGTTCCCGGGCGCGGACGTGGTCTTCACGCTGTTCCTGTTCGGCATGTTCATCCCCTACCAGGCGGTGATGATCCCGCTGGCCGGGCTGCTCACCGACATGGAGCTGGTGGGGACGATCCGCGGCCTCGTCCTCGCGCACGTCGTCTACGGCATCCCGATCTGCACGCTCATCTTCCGGAACTACTACGTGACGATCCCGGACGAGCTGGTCGAGGCGGCCCGGGTCGACGGCGCGGGGATGCTCCGCACCTACTGGTCGGTCGTCCTGCCCGTGTCGGGGCCGGCGTTCGCGGTGACGCTGATCTGGCAGTTCACCTCGATGTGGAACGACTTCCTGTTCGCGGTGTTCCTCGGCGCCCCCGACAGCTGGCCGGTCACGGTGATGCTGAACAACACGGCCGGGTCGGGCGCGGTGGCCGTCCAGTACAACCAGCAGATGGCCGAGGCGCTC
The DNA here is from genome assembly GCF_040649235.1 of Spirillospora sp. NPDC049024. Lineage (NCBI taxonomy): Bacteria > Bacillati > Actinomycetota > Actinomycetes > Streptosporangiales > Thermomonosporaceae > Spirillospora > Spirillospora sp. NPDC049024. The sequence continues at coordinate 47,297 of NZ_JBEZFD010000021.1, read as the reverse complement.
CTCGCCTCCCTGCCGACCCTGCTGGTCTACCTGCTGCTCGGACGGTTCTTCATGCGCGGCCTCATGGCGGGCGCGCTGAAGGGCTGAGAATCGCACCGAAAGACGAGAATCACGCGCCACGTCAACCACATATGGGTCTCAGGCGTCACATGGGTGATCAATTCCACCATGGGTTCGAACAGCCCATGACGGACAACGACCCGTTCGCCTCGTACGTTGGCATTTCCTGCGGGATGCGCCTAGCCTCTCGGGCATCGTCGCGCGACCCCCGGCGTCCACCGCCGGGCGTCCCGGCGATACCCGGGGGCGCAGAGACCGGGCGAACACTGGAGGTGACCGCGTGCAGGCGATGAGTGTTCAGCAGCCCTGGGCGTTCGCGATCGCGCGTGGTGGCAAGGCCGTGTCCAACCAGAGCTTCCCGACCGCCTACCGCGGTCCGCTGCTCATCCACGCCTCGATGCGCGTCGACCTGAAGGCGTGCGACTCCCCGCTGATCCAGGCGGCCGGATGGGACCCCCGCGACCCGCTCGCCACGATCGGCGCCGTCATCGCGGTCGCCGAACTCGACGACGTCTGCTCGGCCGCCGTCCGCGGCGCCGCCTGCGACTGCGGCCCCTGGGCCGACCCCACGGCCCACCACTGGCGCCTGGCGGACATCCGGGCCCTCCCCCGCCCCATCATCGCCCTGGGCCGCACCGACCTGTGGCAGCCGACCCCCACCCTCGTCAAAGAGGTCGAGACGATGTTCGCCACCGCCGCCCTCAACAACGCCAACTGAGCGTAAAGAACTCGCTACGCTAGGTCGCGAAAGTCGGGCGGGGTAACGTAGTCCCTGCATGGATTCGGCACGCCACCAGCGGGAGCGGAAACGTGAGCGTCGCGCACGGTCATGGCGGGTTCGGCCCGTACACGGCGGAGGACCTGCACGCCCGAGAGGACGAAGGCCGCGGCCTTGAACTCGAAGACGGGTGGCTGATCGAGTTGTCCCCGAGCGCCCCTCACAATTGGGCCGCAAGGCAGGTGCAGGACATCCTCCAAGAGGCGGCGACGGACGCGAAGGCCTCCGTCTTCATCGCCGGCGGAGGCGAATGGGAGATCAGCACACCGGCGGGCATTCGCAAACCCGACGTGTTCGTGGTGCCGAGGAGCGTCGCCCGCGCCTCGATCGTCGACCGCAACCCCGTCGTGATTCCAGGCATCGAGGTCATGCTCGTCGTCGAGGTCGTGTCTCCGGGCAGTGGCAGCGAGCGCACCGACCGCGTGCGCAAGCTCAAGGAGTACGCGACCCTGGGCATTCCTCAGTACTGGCTCGCCGAGTTCGCTCCCAGCCCCAGCGTCCAGATCTTCGCCCTGGACGACGCCGCTGCCACCTACCGTCGAGTCCAAACGGTGGGCGCTGGGAACCTGGTAGACGCGAAGGTGGAGGCGGACACCACCATCACCATCCGGTTCGATCCGCGGGTTCTTACGGAGTTCTGAGGGCTTCGGCGGCTTTGCGGAGGCGGCGGAACTCGGCGGCGATGCGGTCGAGGGGCCAGCTCGCGTTGAGGCCGCTCGGGTTGGGCAGGACCCAGAGGCGCGCGGGGCCGAAGTCCTCGTCCTGCGGGCCTATCTGCGTCTTGGGGCGGCCGAAGGCCGTGCGGTAGGCGGTGACGCCGGCGACGGCCAGGTAGGCGGGGCGGTGGCGTTCGACCAGCGCGGCCAGGCGCTGTCCGCCCTCGCGGAGCTCGGCGTCGGTCAGCTCGTCGGCGCGGGCGGTGGTGCGCGGTGCCAGGTTGGTGATGCCGAGGCCGTAGCCGGGCAGGAGGTCCTGCTCGGACGGGTGCAGCCGGCGGTCGGTGAAGCCGGAGAGATGCAGCGCGGGCCAGAAGCGGTTGCCGGGGCGGGCGAAGTGGTGGCCGGTCACACCCGAGTACAGGCCCGGGTTGATGCCGCAGAACAGGACGCGGAGCGTTCCTGTGCCCTCGGGCAGGATGTCGGGGATCACGCGATCGCGGGCGGCCTCCAGATCGGCCTTGGTGGGGCGCATCAGAACAGGCTACGGGCGACCAACACCACCGCGAGCGGCCCCCAGGTCGGCCTCGGTGGGACACGTCAGATCAGGCTACGGGCGACCAACACCACCGCGAGCGGCCCCCAGGTCGGCCTCGGTGGGACGCGTCAGATCAGGTTGCGGACGATGAGCACCGCCGCGGACGTCCCGACGACTACGAGGAGCGCGACGCGGAGGCGTCCCGCGTCGAGGTAGCGGCGCAGCGGCCCGGCGGCGAGGAACCCGGCGAACACGAACGGGACCAGTTCGGCGCCCGCGACGACCTGCCGGGCGGGGAGGCGGCCGGCGGCGGCGAGGGTGAGGAGCGACAGCAGGGCGCCGGCGATGAAGAACACCGCCAGGGTCGCCCGGACGCGGGGGCCGCTCTCGCGCTGGTAGAGCAGCGCGATCGGCGGGCCGCCGATGCCGGACGCGGTGCCGGTCGTGCCGGAGATGACGCCGGCGGTGGCGAGCGTGCGGCGGTTGCGCGGCACGTCCGCGGTCCAGGCCGTCACGGCGAGCGCGGCGAGGACGACCACGCCGATCACGACGCCGAGGACGCGGTCCGGGGCGGCGGCCACCAGCCACACGCCGAGCGGCGTGCCCGCGAGGCGGCCGGTGAACGCCCAGCCGAGCCCGCGCAGGTCGGCGTGCCGCAGCTCCTGGGCGAGCGTCGCGAACGGCAGGACGAGCGCGATGACGAGGATCGCGCCGGGCATCAGGGACGGGAACAGCATCGTGACGATCGGTGTCGCGACGAGCCCGACGCCGAGGCCGACGCTGCCCTGCACGATCGCGCCGGCCAGCGCGGCCAGGCCCCCGATCAGGACGAACTCGACAGGTGGCACGTCGAGCGACCCTATCGCCCCTTCACGACGACGCTTCGGCCAGGCGTTCGAGCTGGTCGGCGGTCAGGGTCGTGTGGGCGGCCTCCACGAGCGGCGGGAGTTGGTCCAGGGTCCGGGCACTCGCGATGGGCGCTGCGACGGTCGGCTGGGCGGCGAGCCAGGCGAGCGCGACGGTCGCGACCGGCACGTCCTGCTCCTCGGCGACGATGTCGAGCGCGGCAAGGACGGCGCGTCCGCGTTCGGTCTCCAGGTGCCGCGCCGCGCTCCCGGCGCGCGCGCTGTCCACCGTGGAGCCGGGACGGTACTTGCCGGTGAGGAAGCCGGACGCGAGGCCGTAGTACGGAACGGCGGCCAGCCCGTACCGTTCTGCGAGGTCGCGGCGCGGGCCCTCGTAGGAGTCGCGGGAGACGAGGTTGTACTGCGGCTGGATGGCCGTGTAGCGGGCCGTCCCTTCGCGCTCGCTGAACTCCAGGGACGCCTGGAGCCGGTCGAGCTCGATGTTCGACACCCCGATCTGCCGGATCTTTCCCGCGGCGACCAGCTCGTCCAGCGTCGTCATGATCTCCTCGACGGGCACGGACGGGTCGTCGAAGTGGGTGAAGTACAGGTCGATGCGGTCGGTGCGCAGCCGCCGCAGGGAGTCGTCCACGGCCGCCCTCATCGTCGCGGCGGCCAGGCCCTGGTGCTCGGGGTGGCGGCCGCCCTTGGTCGCGATGACGAGGTCGTCGCGGTTGCCGCGCGACTGCGCCCACTCCCCGATGATCGACTCGGACTCGCCGCCGTGGTTGCCCTCGACCCACGCCGAGTAGGAGTCGGCGGTGTCGAGGAAGTTGCCGCCGGCCGCGGCGTAGGCGTCCAGGATCTGGAACGAGCGCTCCCGGTCCGCGGTCCAGCCGAAGACGTTGCCGCCCAGGCAGAACGGGAAGACGTCCAGGTCACCGATCTTCTTGATGTCAGTCATGGAGTGATCCAATCAAAGGTTCCGAGGCGGCCATTCCCCTTCACCCGTCGGATGATTCCTGGGAAAATGCCCGGGTGCTGACCGCCTGCCTGGCCTTCGCCGCCGTCGCCGCCCTCGTCACGATCACACCTGGGCTGGACACCATGCTCGTCCTGCGCACCACCGTGACCGGCGGCCGGCGGACGGGTAGCCTCGCCGCGACGGGCGTCGCCTCCGGCTGCCTGTGCTGGGCGCTGGCGAGCGCCGCCGGGCTGACCGCGCTGCTCGCCGCGTCCCGCATCGCGTTCGACGTGCTGCGCGGCGCGGGCGCCTGCTACCTGCTGTGGCTCGGCGGGCAGGCGCTGTGGAGGGCCCGCCGCGCGTCCGAGGACACCGCCGGGACGCCGGACGCGGATCTCTCCGGGACCGCCGCGCTGCGCACCGGATTCACCACCAACCTGCTCAACCCCAAGATCGGCGTGTTCTACATGAGCCTGCTGCCCCAGTTCGTGCCGGACGGGGCGTCGGTGTTCTGGACGAGCATGCTCTTCGCCGCGATCCATGCCGTCCAGGGTCTGCTGTGGTTCGCGCTCGTCGTCGGCGCCGCGGGCGCCGCGCGCCGCGCCCTCGCCCGTCCCGCCGTGAAGCGCCGCATCCAGCAGGTCACGGGCCTGGCGTTCATCGGCTTCGGCGTCCGGCTGGCCGTCGAGCCCTAGCTGTACTGCCCGTTGGGGCCGGGACGGGGCCTACGTGTTGGACGCCCACACGGCGACCGCGATCCCGATGGTGCCGATCATGGAGAAGGTGATCCACACCAGGGAGACCTTGTCCACCTTGACCTTGATGTCGGGGGTTTGCTCCTGCCGCAGGATGTCGGCCGCGACCCTCCTCCGCACCGGAGCGATCATGATGACGAAGATGAGGAGCACGGCGCTGTACCAGTACAGGGTGACGGAGAAGGAGTAGCCCTTCACCGCCGCGGACATCAGCATGGCCGCCCCGAGGACGAGCGGGATGAACGAGACGCTCTTCTTCCCCTTCGGCGTCGGCATGGCGTAGCGCATGAACGCGATGTGAGCCGGGGTGAGCAGCGCGGCGACGAGAACCCAGACGTATGCGGGCAGATGCAGGAACAAGGCCGGCGACGCTTTCTCTCACGTGGAACAGGCCATGCCCCCGGTCAGGTGGGCATGGCCTGTTCGGTCGGGCGGTGTCGGTTACTTGCGGAGCAGGTTGCGCAGGACGTACTGGAGGATGCCGCCGTTGCGGTAGTAGTCGGCCTCGCCCGGGGTGTCGATGCGGACGACGGCGGTGAACTCCTTGCCGTCGGCCTTGACGGTGACCTCCTCCGGGATCCCGCCCTCGTTGAGCGCGGTGACGCCGGTGATGTCGAACGTCTCGGTGCCGGTGAGGCCGAGGGACTCGGCGGACTCGCCCTCCTTGAACTGCAGCGGCAGGACGCCGAGGCCGATCAGGTTGGAGCGGTGGATGCGCTCGTAGGACTGCGCGATGACGGCGCGGACGCCGAGCAGCGCGGTGCCCTTGGCCGCCCAGTCGCGGGACGAGCCGGAGCCGTACTCCTTGCCGGCGATGACCACGAGCGGGGTGCCCTGCGCCGCGTAGTTCTGCGCGGCGTCGTAGATGAACGACTGCGGCGCGTCGTCCTGGGTGAAGTCGCGGGTGTAGCCGCCCTCGACGCCGTCCAGGAGCTGGTTGCGCAGCCGGATGTTGGCGAACGTCCCGCGGATCATGACCTCGTGGTTGCCGCGGCGCGAGCCGTAGGAGTTGAAGTCCTTGACGGCGACGCCGTTGTCCTCCAGGTACTGCGCGGCGGGCGTGCCGACCTTGATGGAGCCCGCCGGGGAGATGTGGTCGGTGGTGACCGAGTCGCCGAGCTTGGCGAGGACGCGGGCGCCGTGGATGTCGGCGACCGGCGCCGGCTCGGCGCCCATGCCGTCGAAGTACGGCGCCTTGCGGACGTAGGTGGACTGCTCGTCCCACTCGAACAGGTCGCCGGTCGGGATGTCGAGGCCCCGCCAGCGGTCGTCGCCCTTGAAGACGTCCGCGTAGCTCTCGGTGAACATCTCCTGCCCGATGGACGACTCGACGATCGAGGCGACCTCCTCCGGCGCGGGCCAGATGTCGGCCAGCCGGACCGGGCCGTCGGCGCCCTCGGCGATCGGGTCGTTGAGGATGTCGATGTCCATCGTCCCGGCGAGCGCGTAGGCGATGACCAGCGGCGGCGACGCCAGGTAGTTCATCTTGACGTCGGGGCTGATGCGGCCCTCGAAGTTGCGGTTGCCGGACAGGACCGCGGTGACCGCGAGGTCGTTGTCGTTGACGGCCTTGGAGATCTCCGGCTGCAGCGGGCCGGTGTTGCCGATGCAGGTGGTGCAGCCGTACCCGACCAGGTTGAAGCCGATCTTGTCGAGGTACGGGGTGAGGCCGGCGCGCTCCAGGTAGTCGGTGACGACCTGGGACCCGGGCGCGAGGGAGGTCTTCACCCACGGCTTGCGGGTCAGGCCCTTCTCGACCGCGTTCTTGGCCAGCAGCGCCGCCCCGATCATCACGTACGGGTTGGACGTGTTGGTGCAGGAGGTGATGGCGGCGACGGCGACGTGGCCGTGGTCGAGCTCGAACCGCGTCCCGTCCTCCAGCGTGACCGGGACGGGGTTGTGCGGGCGGCCGGAGCCGTTGGTGCCGTGCGGCCGCGGCTTGTCGCCGTTGGAGTCGTGGCTGATCGCCGGGGAGTCCGAGGCCGGGAACGACTCGTTGGAGGCCTCGTCGGCCGAGCCCTGGATGCTCTCGACGTAGTTCTGCACGTCGCGGCGCCAGGTCTGCTTGGCCTCGGACAGGGAGATGCGGTCCTGCGGGCGCTTCGGGCCGGCCAGCGACGGGACGACCGTCGCGAGGTCGAGCTCCATGTACTCGGAGAACTCGGGCTCCACCGACGGGTCGAGCCACAGGCCCTGGGCCTTGGCGTAGGCCTCGACGAGCGCGATCTGCTCCTCGTCGCGGCCGGTGAGCCGCAGGTACTTCAGCGTCTCGTCGTCGATCGGGAAGATCGCGCAGGTGGAGCCGAACTCGGGGCTCATGTTGCCGATCGTGGCGCGGTTCGCCAGCGGCAGCGCGTGCACGCCCTCACCGTAGAACTCCACGAACTTGCCGACGACGCCGTGCTCGCGCAGCATCTCGGTGATGGTGAGCACGAGGTCGGTCGCGGTCGTGCCGGCGGGCAGCTCGCCGGTCAGCTTGAAGCCGACGACGCGCGGGATGAGCATGGAGATCGGCTGGCCGAGCATCGCGGCCTCCGCCTCGATGCCGCCGACGCCCCAGCCGAGCACGCCGATGCCGTTCTCCATCGTCGTGTGCGAGTCGGTGCCGACGCAGGTGTCGGGGTAGGCGACCCCGCCCCGGTCGAACACCACGCGGGCCAGGTGCTCGATGTTCACCTGGTGGACGATGCCGGTGCCGGGCGGGACGACCTTGAACTCGTCGAACGCCGTCTGCCCCCACCGCAGGAACTGGTAGCGCTCCTTGTTGCGCTCGTACTCGCGCTGCACGTTGCGCTCGAACGCGTCCGGCGAGCCGAAGTAGTCGACGATCACCGAGTGGTCGATCACCATCTCGGCCGGCGCAAGCGGGTTGATCCGGGTCGGGTCGCCGCCGAGGTCCCGCACCGCCTCGCGCATCGTGGCAAGGTCCACCACGCACGGCACGCCGGTGAAGTCCTGCATGATCACCCGCGCGGGGGTGAACTGGATCTCCTTGCTCGGCCTGGCATTGGCGTCCCACTGCGCGAGCGCGCGGATGTGCTCGGCGGTGACGTTCGCACCGTCCTCGGTGCGCAGCAGGTTCTCCAGGAGCACCTTCAGGCTGTACGGGAGACGGGCCGAGCCCTCGACGGCGTCCAGCCGGTAGATGTCGTACGACCTGTCGCCAACCTGCAGCTTGTCAAGGCTGCCGAAGCTGTTCGCGGACACGGACTCCTCCTCCGTCGCCACCGCGCGTCGGGTCCGGGACATGAGCGCGCGGCGCTGGGTTGATCTTCAGTACGGCCCGTCCCCGAGGCCGACGCGGGACGGCGCGCGGCGGGACGGGAGCTTCGTCTCCCTTGATCCTGCCTTAGTCGGACTCCTGACCGGGAATCAGGGCCGCCTAACTTCCGCCTCTTTTCTCTTGACGTCAAGCTATCTCCAATTTATCTCGACATCAAGCTACTTGCACCCGGCACGACAGCGCTCGACGAGCCTTCGGGGCGGGCAGGTGCGAGCCGGTCGTCCTCGGACCGATGAGTTCCGCCGCCCCGCGTGGTCTCATTCACAACACGTCAGCATGGGTGATACGAGGCCCGGAGAGGACGCACCATGACCGCGCAGACGAAGAGCACCCCGCTCGACAAGGAGTTCACCGAGACCCTGCGGAAGAGCCCCGCCAAGGGCGGCTGGACCTACGTCGTCTGGCCCGAGTCGGCGGACTTCTTCGGCACCCGCGGCCTGGTGAAGGTCAAGGGGACCGTCGACGGCCACCCGTTCCGGGGCTCCTTCATGGCACTGGGCGACGGCAACCACAAACTCGCCGTGAAGGCGGAGCTCCTCAAGGCCCTCGGCAAGGAGGCGGGCGACACCGTCACCGTCAACCTCACCGAGCGCCTCGACTAGGGCGGCATGTGCCCGGCAACAAGGACGGGTGCGTTCTCCACTTGAGCCAGAGGCCACGGGCGGCGCGCTCCTGCGGGCGCTCGACTTCGAGGGAGCCTTTCAGGTCTCCTCAGCTCGGCCGTCCGCGCCGGCTATGCGTTCTCTGCGGTGAAGGGGTAGCCGACGATGTCGAGCGTTTCGGTCAGGGAGGCGAGGTCGGTGTCCGGGTTGAGGCGCCGGATGAGGTCGTCGGTCAAGGGCCGGTGTTCGAAGATCTCCCTGACGGCGGCGGGGTCGAGGGAGACCTCGAAGTAGTCGGTGGCGTAGGCGCAGTAGGCCTCGGGAGTGCCCTTGGCCAGGAGGTCGAACAGCCAGTCCGACCCGTCGGGGGCCCCGCTCTGCTCCTCCTGTGGCGGGTACTCGATGTCCCCGGTCCTCCAGGCCGGATCGTCGTTCAGGCGCCACAGGCAGACGGTGGCCGCCAGAAAGGATCCTGCACCCCAGTCATGGCTGAAGGCCGGTTCTGTGGCCTGGGCGGCGAACTGCTCCGGGACCGACTCGACCAGGCCGGGCCAGAGCGCGTAGTCGTCGTCGGCGTACGGGCTCATCTGCGACTCGTGGTCGAACCCGCGGATGAAGGCGCCGGCGGGGGTGAAGGCGATCGAGTATTCGTCGCCGCTGCCGTTGTCCATCGAGGCGAGTTCCTGGCCCTCGGCCCACTGGCCGTCGAAGGTGTAGGTGGCGTAGCCCTCCGGGCTCAGGATCGCGTCGAGGACGGCGAAGGACTGGCTCAGCGCCCGGACGGTGGCGATGGACGGGAGACGCTGGGCGAGATCTGCGGCGGTCATGGCCGCATTCAAACAGTTGCGCCCGACACGCGACCTTGGCCCTTCCCTCCGGGGCCGTGTCATCGTTGCGGCGTGGCGGCTCACTGCCGGTCGGGGCGGACGATGCGCCAGGCGCCGGAGGGAGTGACCCAGATCAACAGGCCGGGCCAGATCTGGAAGAGCTTCCAGTCGTGACGCTGCTTGAGCCTGTGGTGGCGTCTGCAGAGCGGGGCCAGGTTGCAGCGGCAGGTGATGCCGGGCCGCCACGGCATGGTGTGGTCGAGGTCGCAGCGGTGCGACGGCTGGTTGCATGTGGGAAACACGCAGGTCTCGTGGCGAGCCTCGACCTCGCGGCGCATCTGGGCAGGCGGCCGGTAGCCGGGCCGTCCGTGGCTCGGCTGATCACCTTGGCAGGCCATGTCCCGAGCCCCGGCCAGCCGATGGTGGATGCGTTGCAATGCCCCTCCGACGGCGGCGCGCCTGTCCTCGGGCCGAGCGCGCTCACTGGCATCGGCCAGAAGCCCCCCGACAACCTCGGCCAATGAGGCGACCGCCGCATCCACACCGCCATCGTCGTCGTCCAGACGGGCGGAAGCACTGCGAACGGCGTAGCCGGTAGAACCGACCGTGGCGCGGACAATCTCCGCGCCGATGACACCGGAGCCAGTGACCTCAGCACCACCGACCTGAACGCCGGTGGCTGCGGGGGCGGGGGGCCGAGGGGTGGTGCAGGTCTGGGTGAGGACGGCTCGGATGGCTTCGGGGAGGTCGGTGCCGTGGAGGAGTTGGAGGGCCAGGTCGGCGCGAATGGTGCTGAGCGGGCGGGGGTCGCCCTCGTCCTTCAGGCCGTGGGCGGCGGCGGTGATCTTGTTGTAGACGGCGTGGGCGTCTTCGACGGCCAGATCGCACAGCGCCAGGTCGGCGGTACCGGACGGGTTCTCCCACAGCTCCATCCGTCGCCTGCGCTCAGCCTCCCGCTTGCGCTCCTCGATCGACTCGGGAGCCAGCCGTTGGGCGATGCGCTTGATACGGCGGCGCAACTGCCCGGTGGTCTGGTCGGACGCCTTCTCCAGCGCGGCGGCTTCGACCAGCTCGGCGGCCTCGCCGGGAAGGCCGTCGGTGGCGTCGCAGATGACGCGGGCTTTGGCCAGGTCGATCCGTCCGGCTTCAAGTGCCGCGCCGGTCGCGGCCAAGGGCCCGGTGAGACGGTCGGCCACGTGCACAAGGGTGGCGGCGGCGTTGCCGGTGACCGTCAACGCGACGGCGACCTCTTCGACGACCGACTCGTGCGCGGACAGGAAGCGCGGGTCGAGCTCGTCGTCACTTTCCGCGTCCGTGCGGCGCCGGTGAAGTTCGGCGATGGCGGCCAGTTCCCGCGCCTGCGCCCACGAAGCATGCCGCCGAGCGGCTTTGGCGACTTCGAGCAGCTCGTCATCGGCGAGATCGGCCAGCCGCTCCTTCTGGCCAGAGAGCCGCACGACCGGCAGGCACCCCGCCCGCTCGCCCCATTCCCGCTCATGATCGACCGTCGCGGCGGACATCAACACAAAACCTCACCCCCTTAATCCCCACCCTAATTTTATGCCACATTCACCTCAACAGCTTGCGGCAATTCAGACATGCCACGCCATCATCACATCTTTTCTCCGACTTTCTTTAATCAACAAGAAGCACCACAGCCACCTTCAGAGAACCGCCCCACCAGCCACCACCTAGGCGCCTACCAGCCGCGCGCAGCGCGGCAGGAGCAAAAACCACGCACAGACCGCCACGACAAAACCCAACCTCACTCCAACGACCGCAACCAAAGTGACAGCAACCGGCAGCAAGACAAACAAGCGAGACAACCTACGGAAGGCACCTCAGCCACCGACCCACCAGCACCACACCAATACCGAGAGAAAAAGAGACGCCAGCCACGCACCCGGCAGCAGAGGAATGTGCCACAGAGAGGCCACCACAGGCCCCCACGTCGCACCAAACGACGATCAGCGGCAAAATGATCCACATCAAGAGATCGAGGGGAGACCCATGGGCGTTGACTGGGTACGGATGCGGCCACGCCCGGAAGTCAGCAAGACTTCGCTCGACGCGGCGATACACGCGCAGGCCACAGCGTTCGTAGCATCCGGCCACTGGTTCCCCGACGAGTTCGGCCACCTCCCCCGCCCCGAACCCGCTGGCTCTGCCGAACCCGCCGAACCCGCCGAACCCGCCGAACCCGCCGAACCCGCCAGGGACGGTCAGCAGATCATCGGAATGGTCGACGTCGACCCTCACCCCGGCAACTCGCATCGAGTGAACGCACTGGTCCTCACACCTCTACTGCCGGCTGAATGGCGCTTCGCCATGTACCGGAGTTACCAACCAGAAGATCTGGACCGCCAGGTGCGGCGATGGCGCACCCATATCGATGAGGTGCGGGACGGCGGCCACCGACCGTACCTGGACGCCTGGTACGCCTATACGGTGAGTCAGCGAATCGCCGAGCAATGGACCATACTCCGGCAACGAGCCAAGGACGCCAGGACACGCACGAACGCCTGGGCCGCCCGCCCGGCATTGCTCGACATACGCGATCGCATCCTGGCACTGCCCGAACCGGATGTCAGCCCACCACCGAGATGGGAGCGCCCAACGGAGGCCCGTCCCATCGACCCGACGCCCTTCGTCGAACTGGCCCGCGAATGGAACAGGCGCGTACCCGCCAACCAGAAAGCACACATGGCTCATCCGCCTTCGTTCGAAGCTTTCCTGGCAGAGAACTCACCTGACGAAACGCTGCAGTGGATGGAAGAGGCGGCCCAAAAGGGATACGGCCTTCTCCTGGACTGGTGAGACGTCCCGGATGGCAACCACGAGTTGACCCCGCCAAACGCCGCAGCCAGCCCCCCATTTGCCCGGCAACAGAGACGGGTGCGGCCGGAAGGAGTTTCGGCCGCACCCGCCCTCATGCTGCGTTGCTCTACTTGAGCCAGAGGATCCACGGCGGGTAGCCGAGGTCCTGCGTGCACTTGTAGGAGTTGAACCCCTCACGCACGTACTGCTGCCCGGCGTCGATGCACTTGGACTTGCTGGTGTAGCGGCCGTAGGACTTCCAGTCGGCGGCATGGGCGGGCACGCTCATGCCGCAGACCGCAGCGACGGCGAGCCCGACACCAACGGCTGACCTGCGAAGGCGCATACGCATCCTCCTCCCTCTGGGGGGCGGCCGAAATGATCTTCGGCGCGATGGGTCCACGATGCGCTCAAGATCCAGTCCGCGCAAGAGGTCCAATGGCACCCGTTGTGGATCATGGATTCCTGCCGAGAACAAGGGCTCCGCGTGGTCATCTTCCGCCATGCCGCCCCGCCTGTCGCACCGTGCGACAGGCGGGGCGTCGGGCGCGTCGGGTCAGAGGGAGTTCCAGAAGGAGCAGTTGCTGGTCTCGGTGGTGTCGGTCGGGTGGATGCCGCCGGAACCGGGCGCCAGGTACAGGACGTCGTCCGGCGAACGGAAACGGGGCCAGTCAGGGGCTTGGCGCGCCATCGGCCTGCCGTTGCGGGCGAAGGACGTCCAGTAGCCCACCATGGCGTCGGAGAGCCGCTCCTGCGGCGGCTTCAGGTCGCCGTACAGGCCGGGGAACAGGTAGGTCAGCTCGCTGGTGTGCTCGGCGCCCTCTTCGAAGCCGGGGACGTCGAGCAGCGGTGGAGCGTCGCGGTCGGCGAACTGGTACGCGTACACCGGGACGCCCGCACGCTTGAGCAGGCGGAACGCGTCCTGGTGGGCGCAGGCCGACACCAGTTCGTTGGAATCGGTCTGGAGCGCCGCCAGCGCGAGCCTGGGTTCGGGGTAGTCCGCCGCCGGGTAGCGGGCCAGGATCTTGTCCGCGTCGGCGCCGTAGGTGGAGCGGACGACGTCCTCGTACTCGGCCGCGGTGATGGGGTTCGGGAAGCCGAGGGAGACGAACAGGCGCATCTCGTCCAGCGTGTTGCCGTGCATCACCGGCACCCGGTTGATGCGGCCTTGTTCGATCGCCTGCGCCGGCTCCAGCGGCAGGACGCGGTCGCCGCCCGCGACGGGGCCCGCCTCCGTCGCCTTGGCCTCGAAGGTCTCCAGCAGCGTCTTGACGGGCACCGCGCGCAGGCACGCGGCATTGGCCGGGGCCGAGCCCTTGTCGCACCCCATGGCCTTGGCGATCGCCGCCCCTTCGGCCTCGGCCGAGGCCTCGGCGCGGACGGGTGCGGTACAGGTGTAGCTCTGCGCGATGACCTTGTGGAACAGCCCCGCGGCCGTGGGCGAGGCGAGGTTGGCGCAGGTGTCCGCGCCACCGGCGGACTCGCCGAACAGCGTGACGTTCCCGGGGTCACCGCCGAAGGTCTCGGCGTTGCGCCGCACCCAGCGCAGGGCGGCCTGCTGGTCGAGCAGGCCGTAGTTGCCCGCCTGGTAGCCGCGGTCTGCGCCGGTCTCCAGGGACGGGTCCGCGAGCCACCCGAGCGGGCCGAGGCGGTAGTTGATCGTGACGACCACGACGCCGCCGTTCACGGCCAGTTTGGCGGCATTGTGGATGCTCGCGGTGCCGGTCGTGTTACCGCCGCCGTGCACCCACACCATTACGGGCAGTCCGTGCCGGCGATTCTTGCGGTCCGGCGTGGTGACGTTCAGATGGAGGCAGTCTTCTTCGTAGCTCGTCTCACCACCATAGGGGGCGGGGAGTTGCGCGCATTGGCCGCGCGGGGACGTGGCGTCGTAGACGCCCTTCCACGCGCGCGCCGGCTGCGGTGGCCTGAAGCGCAGGTCCCCGGTCGGCGGTGCGGCATAGGGAATGCCCTGGAACAGCCGGTAGCCGTCTTTGACCAGGCCTCGCACCGGCCCGAGGTCGGTCCGGACGACGGCGGACGAATCCGGTGCCCGGTGCTGGGCCGCCGCTGGAGCAGCACCTCCTAAAACGAGGGCGGCCACGAGTAGCGGAATGGTTCTGAGCCTCACAGGGTCCCCTTTCAGCGCGACTCTTTCCGGCACCCCCGATGCCCGGTCCGCCGAAGCAGGGCCCCGGAAACCCGGTCGCCGAGAACCGGATCCCCGAGAACCCGGTCCGCCGGACCAGATCCCCGATCTTCCTGATCAAAAGGAGAACTTGATCCCGAAAGGGAGGCAAGCGCGCTACCGGCAAATCGTCCAGTATGTGGTGATTTCGTTGTCCGCCCGTGACAACGAAGGACGGCGCCGTTCAGCACCCCGAGGACCCGGCGCGGTCGCTGAACGCGCGGCTCACCAGCGCTGACGCGCCTCCTCGGCCCATCCCGTGAGGCCGTCCACGTCGATCCACGTGCCGTCGTCGCTCTGGACGCGTCCGCTGAAGTGCCCGAAGCACTGATGCGTCTCGGTACCGACGACGCCCAGCTCGGTGCGCGTGGCCTTCTCATGGAACGGCCGGAACTCGACCTCGACGCGCGCCCCGCGGATCGTCCACGGGCGCAGCCAGTCGGCGCGGTCGTACGACCAGTCGAGCTCCTCGCCGATCTTGTGGAGCCGGCCGTCCACGAACAGCGCGTTCTCCGTCATGCCCGTGCCGTCGGTCCACTTGCCGCCGAGCTGGAGAGCCAGGCCGGGCCCGCACGCCGCCGCCCAGTTCCACGTCATCCGGTACGGCCACTTGCCGCGCCCGTGGTCGAGGACGGCGAAGGCGCCCTCCCCGATCTCGTGGTCGCCGGACGGGAGCCGCAGCCGCCCCCGCACGGGGCGCCCGAGGTCCTTGACCGTGTACTGGAACCGCCGGTCGCTCCAGGGGACCACCACACCGAGCGACTCGTGGCCGTCCGGCAGCGGGATCCGGACGTCCAGGTCCACCAGTCCGGGGACGAGCGCCCGCACGCGCGAGCCGGACGGGTCCTGCCGGACGCCGACCGCGAACCCCGCCCCGCGCACCGACGCCTCCCCCTCGCCGCTGCGGTCGGGGAACACCGCGCCGCGCGCGAACGGGACCACGCCGTCCCTGGAGGTCTCCTCGCCGGTCTCGCGGTCCAGCACGTACACGCCGTGGACCGCGGCGTAGTCAAGCGACGAGGCGACCAGCCCCACGATGTGCCGCGGGGTGACGATGCCCCAGTACTCCCAGCGCTTGGCCCGCCCCCAGCCGCGCAGGTTCGCGCGGTGCAGCGGGCGGCGGGTCCAGCCGACCGCCGCGGGATCGAGGCGCCCGTCCGGCGTGCACAGGTCGACGGGCTCGGTGATCTCGCGCTCATGGGTCGGCATGCCCCGAGGCTACCGAGCGGGCCCGCGCGGCCCCGCGTCCCCCGGAACGGTTCAGCCCCGGACACGCCGCCGTTTAAACAAGCCCATACCTCGGCCAGAGTTTCTCTCGTGCCGGACCGGTCGATGTCCTCTAGGTGATCATTGAACCGCCCTGGAGCGCCGAGGAGCACGACCGCGCGCTGGACCGGCTCGCCGCGCGGGAGAACTTCCCGGTGGCGGCGCGGGTCCTGCCCGCCCGGCACCGCGCCGCCCTGCGGGCCGTCTACGGCTTCGCGCGGCTCGTCGACGACATCGGCGACGAGGCGCCGCCGGAGCAGCGGTCCAAGCTGCTCGGCCTCGTGGACGACGACCTGGACCGCGTCTTCGCCGGGCGGACGCCCGTCCTGCCGCAGCTGCGGAGGCTCGCGGGGACGGTGCACGCGCACCGGCTCCCGGAGGACCCGTTCCGCGACCTCGTGCAGGCGAACCGGCAGGACCAGACCGTCCACCGGTACGAGACGTTCGCCGATCTCAAGGGGTACTGCGCACTGTCCGCCGCGCCGGTGGGACGCATCGTCCTGCACCTGTTCGGCGCGTACACGCCAAGGCTGGCGGCCGCGTCCGACGACGTCTGCGCGGCGCTGCAGATCATCGAGCACGTCCAGGACGCCGGGCAGGACCACCGCGCCGGCCGGATCTACCTGCCCGGCGAGGACCTGCGCCGGTTCGGCTGCGCCGAGGAGGACCTCGCGCGGCCGGTGACGCCGACCCGGCTGCGCGGCGTTCTGGCGCTGCAGGCAGGCCGCGCCCGCGAACTGCTGGACGGCGGCGCCGTGCCCCTGATGTCGGGCCTGACGGGATGGGCGCGCATCGCCGTGGCGGGCTACGTGGCCGGCGGGCGCGGGGCGCTGTCGGCTCTGGAACGCGGGCGGTACGACGTGCTCGCGCATGCGCTGCGTCCACGGCGGGCCACGCTGCCGGCCGGGTGGGCGCGGGCCCTTGGAAGGAGGGGGCGATGACGGTTTCGGAGGCGTGCGAGCGTTCCGACCGGGTTGTCGAGGCGTACCGGCACTGCGAGCGGGTGGTGCGCGAGGAGGCGCGCAACTTCTCCTACGGGATCCGGCTGATGCCGGCCCCGAAGCGGCGGGCGATGAGCGCCGTCTACGCGTTCGCGCGCGGCATCGACGACATCGGCGACGGCCCCGAGCCGGCGTGCGTGCGGCTCGACCTGCTGGACCGGTCGCGGCAGCGGCTGACGACCGTGCAGGAGGTGCTGCGGCGGCGCGTGGACGTCCGGGCGCTGGAGGGGCATCCGGTGCTGACCGCGCTGGCGGACGCGGCGAGCCGCTTCCCGATCCCCCTGGAGGCGTTCGAGGAGCTGATCGACGGCTGCGAGGACGACGTGCGCGGCGCCGACTACGAGACCTTCGACGACCTGCTGCGCTACTGCCAGCGGGTCGCGGGCTCGGTCGGGCGGCTGTCGCTCGGGGTGTTCGGGGCCGAGGGCCGGCAGCGGGCCGAGGGCCTCGCCGACTCGCTCGGTGTCGCGCTGCAGCTCACCAACATCCTGCGGGACCTGCGCGAGGACCGGCTGGCCGGGCGGATCTACATCCCGGCCGAGGACCTCGCGCGGTTCGGCTGCACGCTGCAGCTGGACGAGTCGGGCGCGTTCGTCGACCCGCCATGGCGGCTGAGCGAGCTGATCGGCTTCCAGGCGGAGCGGGCACGGGCCTGGTACGCCGAAGGGCTGCGGCTGCTGCCGCTGCTGGACCGGCGCAGCGCCGCGTGCACGGCGGCGATGGCCGGCATCTACCGGCGGCTCCTGGAGAGCATCGCCGCGAGCCCGCAGATCGCGCTGAACGCGCGGATGTCGCTGCCGACTTGGCAGAAGGCCGTGGTGGCGGCGCGCGCGCTGTCGGGGGTGGAGCGGTGAGCGTCGTCATCGTGGGCGGGGGGCTCGCGGGCATCAGCGCGGCCATCGCGCTCCAGGAGTCGGGCGTGCCGGTCACGCTCCTGGAGTCCCGGCCATGGCTGGGCGGCGCCACGCACTCGTTCGGCCGGGGCGAGCTGAGCGTCGACAACGGCCAGCACGTGTTCCTGCGGTGCTGCACCGCCTACCAGGGGCTGCTGCACCGGCTCCGCGCCGACCACCTCGTCGACGTGCAGGACAGGTTCGACGTCCCCATCCTGCGCGCGGGCGCCCCGCCGGCGCGGCTGCGCAGGTCGGGCCTGCCGAGCCCGCTGCACCTGCTGCCCGCGCTGGCCCGGTACGCGCCGCTGTCGGCCGCCGACCGGCTGCGGGCCGTGCGCGCCGCCGCGGCCCTGCGGCGCCTCGACCCCGACGACCCGGCGCTCGACCAGGTCTCCGCCGGGGCGTGGCTGGCGCTGCGCGGGCAGCGGCCGTGGGCGCGGGAGGCGCTGTGGGGGCTGTTCCTCACGTCCGCGCTGAACGCCGAGGTGGACGAGGCCGCGCTCGGGCTGTCGGCGATGGTGTGCCGCCGGGCCCTGTTCGGACGCCCCGACGCGGCCGACATCGGGCTGCCGCTCGTCCCGCTGGAGGAGCTGCACGGCGGCCCGGCGCTGCGGCGCATCGCGGAGATGGGCGGGACCGTCCGGCTGAAGGCCCGGGTCGAGGCGGTCACCGCCGACCCGAAGGTGGTCGTGGACGGGGCGCCGATCGCGGCGGACGCGGTGATCATGGCGGTGCCGCACGAGGCGGCGGCGCGGCTGCTGCCGATCGAGGCGCTGCCCGACCCGCTGCGCTGGCCCGAGCTGGACGCCAGCCCGATCGTGAACGTGCACGTCGTCTACGACCGCACGGTCATGGACGCGCCGTTCGCCGCCGCCGTCGGCTCGCCCGTGCAGTGGGTGTTCGACCGGACGGCGGTGAGCGGGCTGCGCCGCGGCCAGTACCTCGCGGTCTCGCTGTCGGCCGCCGACCGGTGGATCGACATGCCGACCGCCGAGCTGCGCTCACGGTTCGTCCCGGAGCTGCGGCGCCTGCTGCCCGCCGCGTGGGGCGCGGAGGTCCGGGAGGTGTTCGTGACGCGGGAGCGGCGCGCGACGTTCCGGCAGCGCCCCGGCAGCGGGGCCGCCCGGCCGGGCGCGGCGACGCGCGCGCCGGGCCTGTACCTGGCCGGCGCGTGGACCGACACGGGCTGGCCCGACACCATGGAGGGAGCAGTGCGCAGCGGTCTCACCGCCGCCCGCCTGGTCCGCCGCCACCTGGAGAAGGTGAAGGACCGATGACGGCCGTGCCCGTTTCGCTGACCGATGTCCGTGAGCTGGTCGACGGCGCGCTGCGCGCCGCGGTCGGGCGGCTCGACCCGCGCACCTACCGGGTCGCGGCCTACCACCTCGGCTGGACCGACGAGGAGGGCCGCCCCCGCAAGGCGCCGGCGGGCAAGGCGCTGCGCCCGGCGCTGGCGCTGCTGTCCGCGCGCGCCGCCCTGGCGCCCCCGGAGAGCGGGCTGCCGGGCGCCGTCGCCGTCGAGCTGGCCCACGCGTTCTCACTCCTGCACGACGACATCATGGACCGCGACCGGACGCGCAGGCACCGCCCGGCGGCGTGGACCGTGTTCGGCGAGGCGTCCGCGATCCTCGCCGGCGACGCGCTCCTCGCGCTCGCGGGCGAGGTCCTGCTGGAGGCGCCCGGCCAGGGCTCGGCGCGGGCGGCACGTGCGCTCGCCGGAGCCGTCCGCCGCCTGGTCGCCGGGCAGTCCCTCGACATGGACTTCGAGACGCGCAGGCAGATCAGCGTGGACGAGTGCGTCGCGATGGCGTCCGGCAAGACCGCCGCGCTGCTCGCGTGCTCCTGCTCGATCGGGGCCGTCCTGGACGGGGCGTCGGACCGGCTGTGCACGGCGCTGGAGGCGTTCGGCGAGGACCTCGGCCTCGCGTTCCAGCTCGTGGACGACCTGCTGGGCATCTGGGGCGACCCGGCGGCCACCGGCAAGCCCGCCCAGTCGGACCTGCGGTCCCGCAAGATGTCGCTGCCGGTCGTCGCCGCGCTGAACTCCGGGACCCCGGAGGCGGCGCGGCTGGCCGAACTTTACGCGCGGCCCCTTCCGGCCGACGAGGAGCCCGCCGAGGAGGAGCTGGCCGAGGCAGCCGCGCTGGTGGAGGCGGCGGGCGGGCGCGCGTGGGCCGAGATGGAGGCCGAGAGCCGCATCCAGCGCGCCGCCGAGCACCTCCTCGCCGCGCGGCTGCCGGACCCCGTCCGCACCGAGTTCCTGCACATCGCCGACTTCGTCACCCGCCGGGACCACTGATGACGACCACGGAGCCCACCACAGAACCGGTGCCCGCCACAGCACCGGCACCCGCCACAGGACCGGCACCGATCGCGGAGATGCCGCCCGCCGCAGAGGCGATGCCCACCGCGGCGCCGCCGCACCCTGACGGGCCGGCCAGGCTCAGGACGGCCGCCGAGGCGCTGGCGGCCGCTCGCGACCACCTGCTCCGCCTCCAGTCGCCCGAGGGCTGGTGGAAGGGCGAGCTCCAGACCAACGTGACGATGGACGCCGAGGACCTGCTGCTGCGCGAGTTCCTCGGCATCCGCGACGAGGCGGACACCGTCGAGGCCGCGCGCTGGATCAGGTCGCAGCAGTCCGCCGACGGCACCTGGGCGAACTTCCACGACGGGCCACCGGACCTGTCCACGACCGTGGAGGCCTACGTCGCGCTGCGGCTCGCGGGAGACCGGCCCGACGAGGGCCACATGGTCCGCGCCGCCGCGTTCATACGGAGCGGGGGCGGGATCCCGGCGACCCGCGTCTTCACGCGGTTCTGGCTGGCGATGTTCGGCCGCTGGCCGTGGGAGGAGCTGCCGGCGCTGCCGCCGGAGATGGTGCTGCTGCCGCGCTGGTTCCCGCTGAACGTCTACGACTGGGCGTGCTGGGCGCGGCAGACCATCGTCCCGCTGACGGTGGTGGCCGCGCTGCGTCCCGTCCGGCCGCTGCCGTTCGCGCTGGACGAGCTGTACCCCGACTACGACGTCCCCCATGACGGCGGGCAGGGCCTGTCCGGATGGGACGCGGCGTTCGGGGCGCTCGACAAGGCCCTGCACGTGTACGAGCGGCGCCCGGCGAAGGGGCTGCGCAGGGCCGCCCTCCGCCGCGCCGCCGAGTGGATCATCGCGCGGCAGGAGCGGGACGGGTCCTGGGGCGGGATCCAGCCGCCCTGGGTGTACTCGCTGCTCGCGCTGCACCTGCTGGGCTACGGCCTCGAACACCCGATCGTCCGGCGGGGCCTGGACGGGCTGGAGCGGTTCACGATCCGGGACGCCGGGGGCCGCCGGCTGGAGGCCTGCCAGTCCCCCGTCTGGGACACCGCCCTCGCGATGAACGCGCTGGCCGACGCGGGCCTGCCCGCCGGGCATCCCGCCCTGGAACGGGCCGCCGAATGGCTGATCCGCGAGGAGGTGAAGGGGCCGGGCGACTGGTCGGTGCGGCGCCCCGACCTGCCTCCGGGCGGCTGGGCGTTCGAGTTCGACAACGACTGCTACCCCGACACCGACGACACCGCCGAGGTGATCCTCGCGCTCGGCCGCGTCCGGCACCTGGCGGCCGGGCCGGCGATCGAGCGGGGGCTGCGCTGGATGGCGGGAATGGCCTCCCGGGACGGCGGGTTCGGCGCGTTCGACGCCGACAACACCCGCGCCCTGTGCCGCCGGCTGCCGTTCTGCGACTTCGGCGAGGTCATCGACCCGCCGTCCGCCGACGTCACCGCGCACGTCGTGGAGGCGATGTCGCACCGCGGCATGGCCGACTCGCCGGTGGTCAAGCGGGCCGTCGTGTGGCTGCTGAAGGCGCAGGAGCCGGACGGGTCGTGGTTCGGCCGCTGGGGCGCCAACCACGTGTACGGGACGGGCTGCGTCGTGCCCGCGCTCGTCGCGGCGGGCGTCCGGCCGGGCAAGCGGGCGATCCGCGACGCGGTCGGCTGGCTGGAGCGCCACCAGCGCGACGACGGCGGCTGGGGCGAGGACCTGCGCTCCTACCGGGACCGGACGTGGATCGGGCACGGCGTCTCGACGCCGTCGCAGACCGCGTGGGCGCTGCTCGCCCTGCTGGCCGCCGGGGAGCGCGGACCGGCCGTCGAGCGCGGGGTCCGCTGGCTCGTGGAGCACCAGCGCGCGGACGGGACCTGGGACGAGGACCACTTCACCGGCACCGGGTTCCCGGGCGACTTCTACATCAACTACCACCTGTACCGGATCGTGTTCCCGCTCTCGGCGCTCGGCCGGTACCTGAAGGAGATCTCCTAAATGGCGATGCCACTGCGCCAGAGCCTGCGCGTCGGCGGCTACGTGCTGCGCAACAGGCTCGCGGGGCGGACGAAGTATCCCCTGATCATGGAGCTGGAGCCGCTGTTCGCGTGCAATCTGGCGTGCGCGGGCTGCGGGAAGATCCAGCATCCGGCGGACGTGCTCAAGCAGCGGATGCCGGTCGAGCAGGCGGTCGCGGCGGTCCGCGAGTGCGGCGCCCCGATGGTGTCGATCGCGGGCGGCGAGCCGCTGATGCATCCGCGGATCGGCGAGCTGGTCGCCGAGCTGGTCCGGATGAGGCGGTACGTGTTCCTGTGCACGAACGCCGCGCTGATCCCCAAGAAGATCGATCAGTTCCGGCCGTCGCGCTACTTCGCCTGGGCGGTGCACATCGACGGGCTGCGCGAGCGGCACGACGCGTCCGTCTGCAAGGAGGGCGTGTTCGACCAGGCGGTGGACGCGATCAGAATGTGCCAGGAGCGCGGGTTCCGGGTCACGACGAACACGACGGTGTTCAACACCGACACCCCGCAGACCGTCATCGACGTCCTCGACTACCTCAACGACGAGCTGCGCGTCGACCAGATGATGATCTCGCCCGCGTACGCGTACGAGAAGGCGCCCGACCAGGACCACTTCCTCGGCGTGCAGGAGACCCGGAGCCTGTTCCGCAAGGCGTTCGCCGACGGCCGGCGCAAGCGCTGGCGGTTCAACCACTCGCCGATGTTCCTGGACTTCCTCGAGGGGAAGGTCGACTTCCCGTGCACGGCGTGGGCCATCCCGTCGTACTCGCTGAAGGGCTGGCAGCGGCCCTGCTACCTGATGGACGACGGCTACGCCGCGACCTACCAGGAGCTCCTCGACACCACCGACTGGGACGCCTACGGGCGGGGCCGCGACGACCGGTGCGCGAACTGCATGGCGCACTGCGGCTACGAGCCCACCGCCGTGTTCGCGACGATGGGCTCGCTCAAGGAGTCGCTGCGCGCCGTGCGAAGCGTGTGATCAGGCCCGCCCGGCTTGTGAGCAGGCGGGACGTGTGATCAGGCCGGGCGCGTGATCAGGCGGGGCGCGTGATCAGGCCGGACATGTGATCAGGCCGGACATGTGATCAGGCCGGACATGTGATCAGGCGGGGCCTTCCCGGAGCTCCTCGATGACGTCGTGGACGGCGTCCATCAGGGCGTCGGCGTCCTCCGCCAGGCCCGGGTCGACCGAGAGGCCGAAGCACAGCTCGCCGTTGACGCCGAGCCCGGCGATCGCCAGGGGCGTGCCGGGGGCGAGCGGGACGATCGGGTACACGGCGGTGATCGGGGCGCCGCACAGCCGCAGCTGCGTGTCGGG
This sequence comes from Spirillospora sp. NPDC049024, assembly GCF_040649235.1. Taxonomy (NCBI): domain Bacteria; kingdom Bacillati; phylum Actinomycetota; class Actinomycetes; order Streptosporangiales; family Thermomonosporaceae; genus Spirillospora; species Spirillospora sp. NPDC049024. The sequence goes on along the minus strand of NZ_JBEZFD010000021.1, from coordinate 24,187 downwards.
CCCGGGAAGGCTGGAAACGGTGCCCTGCAGGAACCGGCCGCTGTAGGACATGCGCGCGAAGCGGGCGTGCAGCGGGGGCGGCATCAGCCGTCCGGCCTGCCACATCACGAACCACGCCGCCTGGGCCCGCGTCCCGGAGCGCAGCACCCGGCCGCGCTCGGCGATCAGGGCGAGCCGCTCGGTCTCGGTCATCTTCCCGATCGGCAGGTCCACCATCACGGCGGTGGTGTGGTTGCCCACCATCGCGCTGCCCGGCGGCCGCATCATCAGCGGGACCGCGACGCGGCACGTGCCGGGCCGGCCGGCCTCCTCGCTGACGCTGCGGTTCAGGGCGCCCGCGACCGCGCACAGCACGACGTCGGTGACCCGGGTGCCGTAGCGGCGGGCCACGTCCCGCACCATGCCGAGCGGCAGGACCATGGTGCCGAACCGGCGCTCGCTGGTCCCGGAGGCGGGCAGCGGCTCAGGCCGGCCGACGGCGGTGGCGAGCTGGCCGAGCCCGACCACGGTGGCGAGCGCCTTGCGGAACGGCGCCCGGGGAGGCGCGGCGACCGGCTCTGGCGGCGGCTCCATCAGGTGGACGGCCTGCGCCACGATGCCGACGCCGTCGGCGACCACGTGATGCATCATGTAGGCGACCGCCGTGCGGCCGGGCTCGGCGCCCTTGAGCACGACCATCCGCCAGGGCGGGCGGTCCAGCGGCAGCATCTCGGACTGGAGCCGGGCCACCTCGGCGCGCAGCCCGTCCATGCCGTCGACCTGCTTCTCGGCGACGTGCCACTCCCAGTCGACCCGGTCCTGGTCGCGCCAGAAGGGACGGCGCCAGCGGCCCCGCCGGACGAGCCGCTGCCGGAAGCGCGGCAGCCCGTCGAGGCGCTCCTCGATCACCCGGACGAGGTCGGCGCGGCCGACGCCGGCCCGCGAGGTGTCGAGCATGATGACGCCGCCGGCCTGCTGGGGCGCCTCGGGCGTCTCCACCGCGAGGAAGAACGCGTCCGGGCCCTGGACGCGCCCCGCGGGCGGGGCCGCACGGCGCTCGGCGAGGTAGACGGGCACGACGACGAACGGGATCGCCGCCACGGCGTCCAGCAGGTAGTGGTTCGCGGTCGCCAGGATGACGTAGAGGGTGACCAGGATGTGCACGGTGTTCAGCCCCTGCACCCAGCGCTTGGCCTTCACCCGCGCGAGTTCGACGCCGACCCACAGCGTCCAGGCCATGTGCAGGGACGGGACGGCGGCGAACTCGTCGGCGTACTTGACCAGCGGGGACCCCCACGACCCCCAGGTGCGGCCGTTGGCGACGGTGTCGACGAAGCCGAGGTCGGGGTGCATCAGCCTGGGCGGCATGACGGGGTAGAGCGCGAAGCACGCGAGGCCGGCGAGGTTGAGCATGACGAAGGCGTTGCGGGCCGTGCGGTACCGCTCGGGGTGGCGCAGGAACAGCCACACCAGCAGGGCGAGCGCGCTGGCGACGTAGGTGATGGCGTACTCGTAGTTGGCCAGGGCCCGCAGGACCGGCTGACCCGCCAGCCAACCGTTGAGGGTCGGCTCCACGTCGAGGTGGAGGGCGCGCTCCAGGGCGTACAGCGACTCCCCGTGCCCGCGGGCCGCTGTCGCCCGCGCCTGCTCGGGAAGCATCGCCACCAGCGCGTAGAGCGCGAAAAGCGCCAGGCCGAGCACGAGCTCGTTCCTGGCGCGGAGCCTGGTACCCGTGACGCCCGGGGTGAAGGCCGCGTCCTGCGCGGCGACCGCTTCCTGTGTGCCCATCGTCCCCTCGCCACGGTGGTACCCAAACACGCGCCGCCTCAGACGGCCCCGCGTCCGGCATTCGGAGAGCGGCTCCGGCCGGTTCCGGCGCACTCGCCGGATCGTGCCGGAAATCGGGGAACCATCTGGCCGATCCGTACGTCTTCGATATATCGTTGTCGTATCGCGAGAGGTCAGAGAGAGCTCTCAGAAGGTGGTGCAGAACATGGGGCACATGCACGGTCGCGGTCCCTGGGGCCGCGGTGACTTCCCGAACTTCGGCGCCCTGTTCGGCGGCGGGCCGGGCCCCTTCGGCCCGCCCGGCGGGTTCGGGCACGGGCCCGGTCCGCGCCCGCCGTGGGCGCGCGGGCGCGGCGGGCCGTGGGGCCGGGGCGCCAAGGCGCGCAAGGGGAACGTCCGGGCGGCGATCCTCGTGCTGCTGGCCGAGGAGCCGCGCAACGGCTACCAGATCATCCAGGAGATCAACGAGCGCAGCGACGGGGCCTGGAAGCCGAGCCCCGGCGCGGTCTACCCGGCGCTGCAGCAGCTCGCGGACGAGGGGCTGATCGTCGGCGACGAGGCCGGCGGCCGGCGCACCTTCCACCTCACCGACGAGGGCCGCGCCCACGTCGAGGAGAACGCCGACCGGCTCGCCGAGCCGTGGGCGGAGATGACGCCCGAGTTCGGCGAGGGCGTCCCCGAGCTGTTCAAGCAGGCCGCGCAGACGGGCGCCGCGGTGATGCAGATCGTCCACTCCGGCTCGCCGGAGCAGGTCGCCCAGGCCAAGGACGTCCTGTCGGAGACCCGGCGCAGCCTGTACCGCATACTGGCCGACGACCTCGGCGACCCGGGGCCGACGGCCGACGACACCGAGGAGTGATCATGGCCCGGCACGACGAGACGGCCATGCACGACGCGCTCCGCATCGGCGACGCCGAGCGGGACGCCGTCATGGTCGCCCTGCACGACCACTTCGCCGAGGGCAGGCTCGACCGCGCCGAGCTCGACGAGCGGCTGGAGGCCGTGCTGAGCGCCAGAACGCGCGGCGACCTGCGCGCCATCGTCCGGGACCTGCCGTCCCCGACGGGGCTGCCCGACCCCCGGAAGGAGACGCCCTGGGAGCCCGGGCACGCGTGGGAGCCGGGCATGGCGGTCATGTTCGGCGGCCCGGGGCACCCCGCCTGGCACCGCCATCAGCGGCATATGGCCCGCCGCCAGCACCACATGGCCCGCCGCCACCGGCCCGGGCCGCTCTTCCCGGCGTTCCCGGTCGTGTTCGCGGTGTTCCTGGTGCTCGCCTTCACCGCCGGGCCGGGCACGGGCCTCCTCGTCGCCCTGCAGATCGCCCTGGCCGTCTGGATCCTCCGCGCGGTCCTGCTGGCCTTCGGCATCCGCCGATCCCGCCGCCACGCCCCGGGCTCCTGACCCGGGACGGCTCAGCCCAGGCCGGCGTCCCGGGCCAGGAGGCCGGCCTGGGTGCGGTTGGCGCACCCGAGCTTGTCCAGCAGCCGGGAGACGTGGCCCTTGACGGTGGCCTCGCTGAGGTGGAGGCGTCCCGCGATCTGCGCGTTGGACAGGCCCTCGCCGAGGCAGGCCAGCACCTGCGTCTCCCGCCCGGTGAGCCCGCCGACGAGGGCGCGCGTCCGGTCGCGGCCGGACGCGCGGGCGTCGGCCGTGCCGAGCAGCCGCATCGTCGCGGCGGCCGACATGACCGTGTGCCCGTCGGCGGCGACCCGGACGAGCTTCACGAGGTCCTCGGGCGGCGTCGACTTCAGCAGGAACCCCGCCGCGCCCGCCCGCAGCGCCCGGATGACGTACTCGTCGGCGTCGAACGTGGTCAGCGCGACGACCACCGGCGGCGAGCGCAGCGCGGCGATCCGCTCGATCGCGGCGAGGCCGTCCACGCCCGGCATCCGCAGGTCCATGAGCACGACATGCGGCCGGTACCGGACGACGGCCTCGACGCCCGCCGCCCCGTCGCGCGCCTCCCCCACCACCCGGACGTCGTCCGCCGCGCCGAGGATCGTGCGCAGGTGCGCGCACACCATCGGCTCGTCGTCGACCAGCAGCACCGTGATCACGGGACGGGCCCGGCGAGGGGGAGGTAGGCGGGAAGGGACGCCTCGACGCGGAACCCGCCCAGGTGGGGCCCGGCCGCGAACGTCCCGCCGAGCAGCTCGACGCGCTCGCGGAGCCCCGCCAGGCCCGTCCCGGATCCGCTGGCGGCCAGCTCGGCGTCCGGTTCGCGGGACGGGGCGGCGTTGCGGACGGTCAGGGTCACGCCGTCCGTCCGGTAGCGGACGTCCACCCGGACGGCGGCGCCCGGCGCGTGCTTGCGGGCGTTCGTCAGCGCCTCCTGGACGATCCGGTACGCGGTGCGCCCGACGGCGGGCGAGGCGGACGGCGGGTCGCCGTGCTCGGCCAGCTCGACGGGGACGCCGACCGCCGCCGAGTCGGCGACCAGCTCGGACAGGTCGGGCAGCGGCGCGGACGAGGGGACGGGCGCCTCCCCGGGGTCGCGCCGCAGCAGGCCGATCACGTCGCGCAGCTCCTCCAGGGCCTGGCACCCGGTGCCGCGCAGCTCCTCGGCGGCCGCGCGGGTCGGCTCGTCCCGCGCCCGGACGCGCAGCGCCCCCGCCTGCAGCACCATCAGCGTCACCCGGTGCGCGACGACGTCGTGCATCTCGGCGGCGAGGCGGGCGCGCTCCTCGGCGCGGGCGCGCTCGGCCAGCAGGTGCCGTTCCCGCTCGGCCCGCTCCGCCCGCTCGGTCAGGCCCTGCAGGACGCGGCGCCGCGCGGCGGCGTACAGGCCGAGGAGCGCCCCGCCGACCACGACGGCGACGCTGCGGAAGACGATCCCCTCGACGCTCCCGGTGTCCTGCGCGGGTATCGAGCGCAGGGACGCCTCGGGCAGGACGTCCTGGAGGCGGACGATCGGAACGAGCATCGCGGCGACCGGCAGGGCGCGGAGCCAGGCGGGGCGGGCCGCGTCGCGGGGGAACGCCATCACCGCGTAGGCGGCGAGCGGCGCGGTCGGCGGCCACCAGGGCACGGGGGCGAGCGCGTGGTCGGCGTCCACCCTCAGCAGCGCGCCGGGGGCGATCAGCTCCACGACCCACACCAGGCCGGCGAATCCGGCGGTGAGCCAGGCGACGGTCATCGGCAGGCGCCGCCGGAGGATCAGCGCGGCGGCGGGCGCCATGAGCAGCGCGGCCGACGCGCCGCCGTACGGGCGGACGATCCCCGCCGGGTTCGTGGCGACGCTCACGCAGAGCGCCGCCCCGGCCAGCACCGCCACCGTGTCCGCGACGCGGTCGCGGCGCCGTCCGGGCGGCAGGAGCCGCGCCAGGACGGGAGGCGGTGAGGGCAGGCGGACCCGTCCCCGCCGCGGGCGGCCGTCCTCCCGCTCCCCGCGGTCCGCTGCGCTCATGCCCATACGGTACGCACCCCCGCCCGGCCCGCCACCCCTACGAAAGTCGCGTCCTGCGGGCCTTTCGCATGGCCCGGACGCGACGATCCGCGCTCCCGCCGGGACTGCCCGCCCGGCTGGAATCGGCCGCATGACGGTCAGAGGCGTTCTCCGCGGACGGCGGCTCCCCCACGCACCCCGGCTCACCAGGCTCGTGTTGCGGGGCCTCGTCGCACACCGGGCCCGGCTGCTGCCGTCGACGGCCGCGGTGGTCGCCGGCGTCGCGTTCGTCGCGGGGACGCTGGTCTTCTCCGCGACGCTGGACCGCTCGTTCGACCGCGCCTTCGCCGACCTCGGCGGCGGGACGGACGTGATCGTCCGTTCGCGGCGGGCGTTCGAGCCGGGACCGGGCGAGCAGGCGCCGCAGCGTCCGGTTCCGGCGTCGCTGCTGGTGCCCGTTCGGCGCGTGGACGGCGTCGAGAAGGCGCACGGGGTCGTCAGCGGCTTCGCCGCCGTCGTGGACCGGCGGGGCAGGATTGCGGGCGGCGAACCGCAGACCGGAGTCGCGTGGGACGGCGACCGGGACCTGTCCCTGCCCCGCCTCGTCTCCGGGAGGCCCCCGGCGGCGCCGGACGAGGTCGCGGTCGACGTCGCGACCGCCCGCGAGGCCCGCTACCGGCTCGGCGACCGCGTCACGGTGGCGCTGCTCTCCGGCACCCGGACGTTCCGGCTGGCGGGCCTGTTCGAGGTCGGCGACTCCGGGCTCGGCGGCGCGGTCTCGATGACGGCGTTCGCGCCCGGAACGGCGGAGCGGCTGCTGTCCGAGCGGCCGGGGACGTACGCGCGGATCGCGGTGCACGCCGAGGCCGGGGTCTCGCAGGAGCGGCTCCGGAACGCGGTGGCGGCGGCCCTCCCACCCGGGGTCGAGGCGGTCACCGGGCGGAAGGCCGTCGCCGAGCAGGCCGGGGCCGTCAAGCCGATCCTCACCGCGATGCGGACGTTCCTCCTGGTCTTCGCCGCGATCGCGGTCTTCGTCGGCTCCTTCGTCATCTTCAACACCTTCGCGATGCTGGTGAGCGGCCGGGTCAGGGAGCTGGCGCTGCTGCGGGCGGTCGGCGCGTCGCGCGGCCAGGTGACCGGGGCGGTGCTCGGCGAGGCGGCCGGGGTCGGGCTCGCGGGCTCCACGCTGGGCCTCGCCGCGGGCGCGGGCGTCGCGGCGGGGCTCGCCCGGCTCCTGGCGGCCCTCACCGGCGGTGAGGAGCTGCCGTTCGGGCCCTTGGCGCTGCCCGCGTCCGCGGTCATCACGTCCTACGCGGTGGGGACGCTGGTGACGCTCGCGGCCGCGCTCGTCCCGGCGCGGCGCGCGTCCAGGATCCCGCCCGTCGCCGCCCTGCGCGAGGCGGCAACGGACGGGACCCGCCCGCTGCGGCGGCGGGCGCTCGGCGGCGCGGCCCTGTGCGCGGCGGGCGCGGGACTGATCGCGGGCGGCTTCGCGGCGGCCGGGGACACCGCGCTCACGCTGACCGGGGCGGGCGCCATGGCCGTCCTCACCGGGGTGGTCGCGGTCTCGCCGGCGCTGAGCCGTCCCGCGGTCCGCGTCCTGGCGTGGCCGTTCGCGCGGTGGGGCGGCGGCACGGGGCGGATGGGCGGCCGGAACGCCCTGCGCGAGCCCCGGCAGACCGCCGCGACGGCGTCCGCGCTGACGATCGGGCTGGCGCTGATCGCGGCGGTGTCGGTGGTCGTCCAGTCGATGGCGGCCTCGGTGGACCGGCGGCTCGACGCGAGCCTCACCGCCGACTACCAGGTCGAGGGCCGGAGCGAGGTCACGCCGGTGCCGGGGGGCGCGGCCCGCGCCGTGGCGGCGGTGCCCGGCGTGCGGACGGCCGTCACGATCCGCACGGCCCGGCTCAGGCTGGCCGGTTCCGTCCCGGCCGGCGCGGCCGGATCGCCCGGAGAGCTGCTGAGCCACTTCCGGCTCCCGCTCCGGGAAGGGTCCTCCGGGCTGCGCAGGGACGAGCTGCTCGTCGGCAGCACCCTCGCCCGGGCGCACGGGTGGAAGGCCGGCACGACGATCGAAGGCCAATACCAGGACGGGACGAAGCGGACGTTCCGCGTCGCGGGCGTCTACGCGGACCGCCCTGCCCTCACCCCCACCGCACCCGCCCTGATCGTCGATTGGGCCGGCTACCGGAAGCACGACCCGCAGGCCCCCGTCGACCGCATCGAGATCAACGTCGGGACGGCGGACCGCGCCGCTCTGGAGCGGGCGCTCGCCCCATGGCCCAACCTGGAACTCAAGGACCGCGCGCAGGTCAAGCACGACGCCGCCGGGGGGATCGACCTGTTCCTCCGGCTCGTCCTCGGCCTGCTGGTGCTGTCGGTCCTGATCGCGGCGCTCGGCATCGTCAACACGCTCGCCCTGGCGGTGACGCAGCGGACGCGCGAGATCGGCACGCTCCGCGCCCTCGGCATGCAGCGCCGCCGGCTCCGCCGGATGATCCGCTACGAGGCGGTCGTCGTCTCCCTCTTCGGCGCGGTGCTCGGCGTCGGCACGGGAGCCCTGCTCGGGATCGCCCTGCAGCACGCGCTCGCCGGCGGTGACAGCGGCATGGAGGTGCTCGCCGTCCCCTACGCGCGGCTGGCGACGTGCGTCGGAGCGGCCGCGGTCATCGGCGTCGCCGCCGCCGTCTGGCCTGCCCGCCGCGCCGCGCGGATGGACGTCCTGGAGGCGATCGCCGCCGAGTGACTCAGGGGTCAGGCGGCCGCCAGGGCGCAGGGGGCGGGGACGGCTTCGTGGAGGGCGTGCAGGGCGCGCGCGATCAGGGGGTGGGAGCGGCTGCCGCGGCGCACGCAGGTCAGCACGCGCCGCTTCGGGACGCCGTCCCCGGCCAGCGGCACCCGCACGACCTGCGAGCCCGCCGGATCGCCGGCCAGCCGCGGCACGAGGGACACCCCCAGCCCGTTGGCGACCAGCGCCCAGATGACCGACCAGGTCGTCGCGTTGTGCGCGATCCGCGGCGTGAACCCGGCCGCGGCGCAGTAGGCCATGACCTGCTGGTGGTGGACGCAGCCGTGGACGCTGATCCACGGCTCGCCCGCCGCGTCCTCCAGCCGGACGCCGTCGCGGAGCGCGAGCGGGTGCCCCGCCGGGACGATGAGGTCGAGCGCCTCCTCCAGGAGCGGTTCCCGGTCGAAGCGCGGATCGCCGGACGGCGGCGCGCCGGGCGTCGGCTCGATCACCGCGATGTCGGTCTCCCCCGCGGCGAGCAGCCCGACGGCCTCGTCGGTGTCGCACTCGCGGACCTCGATCGCGAGATCCGGGTCCTCCCGCAGCAGGGCGCCGGCGGCGGGCGCGACGAGCCCGGAGACCGCCGTGGTGAACCCGCACATCCGCAGCGGCCCGACCTCACCGGCGCGGTGCGACGCCAGGTCGGCGAGGGCCTCCTCCCACCGGGCGAGGAGGCCGTCGGCGTGCCCGATCAGCAGGTGCGCGGCCGGGGTGAGCCGCACCTTGCGGCCCTGCGGCTCCAGCAGCGGGACCTTCAGCTCCCGCGCCAGCTCGCGGAGCTGGTGGGAGACCGCCGACGGCGTCAGGTGCATCGCCTCCGCCGCGGACGTGACCGTCCCGTACTGGTGGACGAGCCTCAGCATGTGCAGCCTGCGCAGGTCGATCATGCAACCATCTTGCACGATTCCCTGAGGAAATCTGAAATAGACGGCAACGTTGGAACGGTCGCAGACTGCTGGCATGAGCGAACACACCACTCTCGTGTCCCGGCACATCACCAGCGACGGCGTCGTCACGTGGACGCGCTGCGCCTGCGGGCGGCTGCGGATGGACCTCGTCCCCACCGGCGGCGGCCAGGGGCTCGCCGCCGGGCCGTGCCCGCACCGCGCGGTCAGCCCTCGTCGAGCGTGAGTTCGTAGTGGAGCGTCCGGTACCGCTTCAGCCTGTGGGCCAGCGGCACCGCGAAGCCCTGCAGGAGCGGGTGCTTGCGGGCCAGCAGCCTGCGGATCGGCCGCGCCTCCTCCTCGGTGAGCAGGCGGACGCGGCCGTGCGCCGCCGGACCGGTGGCCTCGCCCCGGAGGGTGCTCGGCGCGATCTCCACCTCCGGGTTGCGCGCCAGCCGCTTCGCCTTGAACGCCTTGTCGTAGGTGCGGAAGTAGGCGCGGTCGCCGCGGACGACGACGCTCACGGGCGTCCCGACCGGCGTCCCGTCCCTGCGGTAGCTCGTCAGCAGGACGGTGCGCTGCTTCCTCAGAGTCTCAAGCGTCGATTTCGTGTCCATACCCGGGAGACGTGATGCCCGGCGCCCGATGTGACATCACCGCGAGCGGAGGGCCGCCGCCTCGGAGGCGAGCTTGCGGACGCGGTCCCAGTCGCCGTCGCGGACGGCGTCCGCGGGGGTGAGCCAGGAGCCGCCGACGCATCCGACGTTCCCGAGCGCGAGGTAGTCGGCGGCGTTCCGCAGGCCGACCCCTCCCGTCGGGCAGAACCGGATCTGCGGCAGCGGCCCGCCGAGCGCCTTCAGGTAGGCGGCGCCGCCCGCCGCCTCGGCCGGGAAGAACTTCATCGCCGTGATCCCGCCCTCCAGCAGCGCGATCGCCTCGGAGGCGGTCGCGACGCCCGGCAGGAACGGCAGCCCGGTCGCGACCATCGCCGCCTGGAGGCGGGACGTGCAGCCGGGGCTGACCAGGAACCGCGCCCCGGCGGCGGCCGAGCGCTCGGCGTCCTCGGGGCGCACGACCGTCCCCGCCCCCACCACCGCGTCCGGGACCTCGGCGGCGATCCGCGTGATCGCCGCCAGCGCGGACGGCGTGCGCAGCGTCACCTCGATCACCGGCAGGCCGCCCTCGACCAGGGCGCGGGCCAGCGGGACGGCGGCCTCCTCGTCGTCCAGCACCACGACGGGGATGACGGGCGCGAGGTCGAACAGGTCTTCAGCGATCATGCGGGCTCCAGGTGGGGCAGGCTCTGCGCGAGCCGGACGGCGGCGCCGACCAGGGCCGGGCCGGGATGGACGATGAGCGAGGTCGGGATGGCGCGCATGTAGTCCTCGACGGGGGGCTTCCCCTCGAAACGGGCACGGAACGCGCTGCCCCGCAGCACGTCCGCGATCCGCGGCAGGATGCCCCCGCCGAGGAAGACGCCGCCCCGGGCGCCGAGCGTGAGGGCGACGTTGCCCGCGAGCGACCCCAGCAGCGCGCAGAACATCTCCGCGGCCTCGCGGTTCAGCGGGTCGTCCAGGTCCTCGCTGATCTGCCGCGGGGTCAGGTCGCGCGCCGGCGCGCCGTCGATCGCGGCGAGGTAGCGGCGGAGGCGGGCGAGACCCGCCCCCGACAGCAGGAACTCCGCGGTGGCCGCGCCCTTCTCGGCGCGCAGCAGCCGCGCCACCGCCGTCTCCCGGTCGGTGGCGGCCGGGACGTCGACCTGGCCGCCCTCACCCGGCAGCGGCACCCAGCCCGACGGCGTCGGAACGAGCCCGGCGACGCCGAGGCCCGTGCCCGGCCCGACCACGGCCAGCGGCGCGCCGGTGTCCGCGGTTCCCGCCCCGACGGGGACCAGGTCGTCCTCGCCGAGGCGCGGCAGGGCCAGGGCGAGCGCCTCGAAGTCGTTGATGACCTCCAGGTGCGCCAGGCCGAGGTGGGCGCGCACCGCCTCCGGGCTGCCCTTGGGCCAGCCCGCGTTGGTGAGGTGGAAGGTGCCGTTCGTGACGGGCCCCGCCACCGCCAGGCACGCGGCCGCCGGACGCACGCCGACCATGTCGAGGTAGGCGGCCGCGGCCTCCGCCAGGCCCGGATGGTCGCGGGTCGGCAGCGACCTGACCTCGGCCGGGACGCCGTCCGGGCCGTCCACCAGCGCGAACCGGGCGTTCGTCCCGCCCACGTCCGCGACGAGCCAAGTCCCACGCTGTGTTCCCTGTGGGGGGACGACCCCCCACACCCCCCGCCTCGCTCCGCTCGTCATGAGAGCACCCCGGCCCCGCGCTCGGCCGGGCCCACGGCCTGGCGGAACACCTGGAACAGCTCCCGTCCCGTGCCGTAGGTCTGGTCGGGCGGCCCCGCGGCGGCCTCGCGGGCGGCGAACTCCTCGTCGGGGACGAGGACCTCCAGCACCCCGGCGTCCGCGTCGAGCCGGACGACGTCGCCGTCGCGGACGCGGGCGAGCGGCCCGCCCGCCGCGGCCTCCGGCGACACGTGGATCGCGGCGGGCACCGCCCCTGAGGCGCCCGACATGCGACCGTCCGTCACCAGCGCGACGCGGTGCCCCCGGTCCTGGAGCACCGACAGCGGCGGGGTGAGCCGGTGCAGTTCCGGCATCCCGTTGGCGCGCGGGCCCTGGTTGCGGACGACCGCCACCACGTCCCGGTCCAGCTCACCGGCGGCGAACGCCTCCTGGAGGGCCTCCTGCGAGTCGAACACGCGGGCTGGGGCCTCGATGGCGCGGTGCTCCGGCCGGACCGCCGACACCTTGACGACCGCCCGCCCCAGGTTGCCGCGCACCGTGTGCAGGCCGCCGTGCGAGTCGAACGGCTCGGCGACCGGGCGCAGCACCTCGGTGTCGCCGGACTCCCCGACCGCCGCGCGCCATTCGACCTTGCCGCCGACGAGCTCGGGAACGTTCCGGTACGCCGCGAGGGTGTCGCCCCCGACCGTCCGCGCGTCCTCGTGCAGGAGCCCCGCGTCGATCAGCTCGCCGATGAGGAACGCGGTGCCGCCCGCCGCGTGGAAGTGGTTCACGTCGGCGGTCCCGTTGGGGTAGAGGCGGGTGAGCAGCGGCGTGACCTTGGACAGCTCGTCGAAGTCGTCCCAGGTCAGCTCGATGCCCGCCGCGGCGGCCATCGCCACCAGGTGCAGCGTGTGATTGGTGGAGCCGCCGGTCGCGAGCAGCGCCACGACCCCGTTGACGAACGCGCGCTCGTCGAGCAGCTCCCCGATCGGGGTGTAGCCGTCGCCGAGGTCGGTGAGCTTGAGGACGCGCCTGCCGGCCGCCTCGGTCAGGGCCTCGCGCAGCTTCGTCCCGGGCGGGACGAAGCTGGCCCCCGGCAGGTGCAGCCCCATGACCTCCATGAGCAGCTGGTTGGAGTTGGCCGTCCCGTAGAAGGTGCAGGTGCCGGGCGAGTGGTAGGACGCGGCCTCGGCGGCGAGCAGCTGCTCGCGGCCGATCTCCCCCGCCGCGAACCGCTTGCGGACCTTCGCCTTCTCGCCGTTCGGCAGCCCCGACGCCATCGGCCCGGCGGGCACCAGGAGCACCGGCAGGTGCCCGAACGACAGCGCCCCGATCACCAGCCCCGGGACGATCTTGTCGCAGACGCCGAGCAGCAGCGCGCCGTCGAACATGTCGTGCGACAGCGCCACGGCCGTCGCCATCGCCACCACGTCCCGGCTGAACAGCGACAGCTCCATGCCGGCGCGGCCCTGGGTGATGCCGTCGCACATGGCGGGGACGCCGCCGGCGAACTGCGCCGTCCCGCCCCCCGCGCGGATCGCCGCCTTCAGGATGTCCGGGTAGTCCTGGAGCGGCTGGTGCGCGGACAGCATGTCGTTGTACGCCGACACGATCGCGATGTTGGGCGTCACGTCGCCGCGCAGCCACAGCTTGTCCTGGACGCCGCAGGCCGCGAAGCCGTGCGCGAGGTTCGCGCACCCCATCCCGCCGCGCACCGGGCCGTCCGACCGGGCGGCCCGGATCCGGTCCAGGTAGGCGCCGCGGGATCCGGCGCTCCGCTCGACGACGCGCCGGGTCACTGCCGCCAGCACGGGATGCACAGCCATCAGAAGCTCCAAGCCCAGGGGGGATCGCTGGATCACCAAGGTAGCGAGACATAGGTCACCCGTTCAACAGGACTTATGAACTTCAGATGACAAAAGTCTGGAAGTTCTCCCAACTGGACGTACCGAAGCCCCGGCTGCTTGACTGGCCGGATGCCCCGCCCCGTCACCCGTCCGGCCTCCGGCGGCGACATGCTGCGCCTGATCCGCGAGGACGGCGTCGCGACCCGCGCCGAGCTGGGCCGCCTCACCGGGCTGTCCCGTCCCGCCGTGGCGTCCCGCGTCGCGGCGCTGATCTCGCGCGGGCTGGTGGTCGAGCGCGCCGACGGGCCGTCCACCGGCGGGCGCCCCCCGGCGCGGCTGGAGTTCAACGCCGCGGGCGGCGCCGTCCTGGTCGCGAACCTCGGCCAGTCCCGCGGCCAGCTCGCCGTGTGCGACCTCGCCGGCACGGTCCTGGCCCGCGCCGACGGGCCCCCGGCGGAGACGACCCCGGGCAAGACGCTTCCGCGACTGTTCGACCAGTGGGCGTCGCTCCTCGACGCGTCCGGCACCGACCCGTCGACCGTCCGCGGCGTCGGCCTCGGCGTCCCCGACGCCGTCGAGCACGTCGCGGGGCGCTGGGACGCGGTCGAGATCGGCGCGCCGGTCGCCGAGCGCTTCGGCGTCCCCGCCTACCTCGACAACGAGGTCAACGCCGCCGCCCTCGGCGAGCACCAGGCCCATCCGGGCGTCGGCGACCTGCTGTTCGTCAAGGTCTCGACCGGGATCGGCGCGGGCATCATCGCGGGCGGCCGCATCCAGCGCGGCGCGCTCGGCGCGGCCGGGGAGATCGGGCACGTCCCCGTCCCGTTCCCCGGTGAGGCGCCCTGCCGCTGCGGCAACGTGAACTGCGTCGAGGCCGTCGCGGGAGGAACCGCGCTGCTGGCCCGCTCCCCCGCCGACGACCTGCCCGCCCTGGCGGCCCTCGCCCGGGCCGGCGACCCCGCGACCGTCGCCCTGCTCCGCGACGCCGGCCGCCGCATCGGCGAGGTCGTGGCCACCGCCGTCAACCTGCTCAACCCCGCGGTCGTCGTCCTCGGCGGCGACCTCGCGGGCGCCGACGAGCCGCTGATCGCCGGCCTGCGGGAGATCGTCTACCGGCGCTCCACGGCGCTGGCGACCCGGGACCTGCGGATCGAGCCGAGCCGCCTGGGCGAGGGCGCGGGCCTGGCCGGCTGCGCCGCCATGGTGCTGGACAACATCCTCTCCCCGGGCGCCGTGGACGCGGCCGCCGCCGGCGCCTGAGCGGCCGGAACCGCAGGCGAGAGCGCGGCCGCCCTTTTCGTGCGCGACGGGGCGTTAGCACAACCGCACCGCGGGTCGCCAGCGGCCCGTGTGGCAGTCATCGGCCATGAGGTGTCCGGAAACCGGACCGCAACCCGGCGAGAAAAAGCGATCATCGTTTCCGGGTGATGGCAAACTCGACATTTCCCCCCATTGCGGGAACGACGCCGGAAAAGATCGTCACTCTCTGCACACGCGTCACATGACATATTTCCCGTCAGGTAAGTCTTTTCTACCGATCAAGTGGATGCCGGACAGAACTCGCGCTCTAGCGTTTCCGGATGATTCGTGGTTACCGTGTCCCTGCTCGACGAAAGTTACATCCCATTGCTTTTCCCGGCTTTTGATCACAAAAGCCGACACGTTCCATAGCAAGCGCCGGCGACCTTGACGGTCGAGCGGAAGAGAGAGGACGAGCGGAGATGGCGGACTTCCATTTCAGTGTCCTGTCCGGGGCGTCCGCCGCGGACGACGGCGACACCCGCCTGCTCGACGTCCTCGACCGGGCGCTCGCCGCCGCGGCCGGTCCGGTCCGGTGGACGACGGTGCGCAGCGGCATGTGGGCGCAGGTGCGCCCGCGGAACGTCGAGTGCCCCCAGCAGGGCTGGAAGCTGCACGTCTCCGCCACGCCGGCGTCGGCCGAGCAGGTGCTCGCCCGCTCGCTGCCGGTGCTGCTGGCGGGCCGCTCCCTCTTCAAGTTCGCCGCCACCCGCGACCTGGTCGCCGCCCTGAACGCCCGCAACACCTCGCGCGGCCATTCCGGAAAGTTCATCACCGTCTACCCGGTGGACGACGACGAGGCCGTCCGGCTCGCGGCGGAACTGCACGTGGCGACCGCCGGCCTGCCCGGCCCGCGCATCCTCTCCGACCGCCCTTACGGGCCGGGAAGCCTCGTCCACTACCGCTATGGAGCCTTCGTCGAGGTGCGGCGGATCACCAACGACGGGTTCTACGCCTGGGTCATTCTCGACCCCGACGGCAATCCCGTTGAAGACCGCCGCGGCGCCACCTACGCGCCGCCTCCGTGGGCCGTCTGCCCATTCCCCCAGGACGTTCCGCCGACGGCGAGCGAGAACGGCGCGGACACGACCGGCGGGACCGAAAACAACCGAAATAGCACAGCCGTCGGGAATGGCGCGGAGAACCGGAAAGGCGTTCTGATCGGATCGCGGTTCACCGTCCACGAGGCGATCCGCCACACCAACAAGGGCGGCGTGTACCGGGCGACGGACAACGAGACCGGCGAGGCGGTCGTCATCAAGGAGGCGCGCCCGCACGTGGACGTCGACGCGAGGGGCAGGGACACCCGCGACCGGCTGCGCACGGAGGACCGCGTGCTCAGGGCGGTCGAGACCCTGGGCTTCGCGCCGCGCCCGGTCGAGCTCTTCACCCAGAGCGGCCACCTCTTCCTGGCGCAGGAGATGATCCCGGGCATCTCGCTGCGGCAGTGGATCGCGGACCTGATCGGCGACGCGGGATGGGGCCCCCACCTCGCCCCGGCCCTGGAGATGGGCCGGCGCCTGGCCGAGCTGATGGCGAACGCGCACCGCGCCGGGCTCATCGTGCGCGACTTCAACCCGAGCAACATCATCGTCCGCCCCGACGGCGCCCCGGTGATGATCGACCTGGAGCTGGCCCTCACCCGGGACGACACCGAGCGCGAAGGGATGCGGGTGGGCACCCCCGGCTACAGCGCGCCGGAGCAGATGGACGGCGCCGCGCCGGCCCGGTCGGCCGACTGCTTCGCCCTGGGCGCGACGCTCTGCCACGTCCTCACCGGCGGACCCCCCTACCTCCTGGAGGAGAGCCCCCCGGCCAGGTCCCTGAACGAGCGCCTGGCGGAATGGCTGGCCGCCCGCACGCTGGACCTCGACCTGCCCGACGGGCTCGTCCCGCTCCTGCTCGGCCTGATGGCCGACCGGCCCGGCCACCGCTGGGGGCCGCCGAGGGCGAGGGAGGAGCTGGCCAGGATGGCCCCGGAGCGCGAAGGCGAAGGCCGCGAGGCCGGTGGCGTTCCGGCGGGCCGGCGCGGCGGCGCGCCGCGCACCGTCCGCACCCCGTCGCTGCAGGGGCAGTGCAGGCTGTCCATCGCCGGGATCGTCGACCAGCTCATCGCCACCATGACCCCGGAGTCGGCCGAGACGCTGTGGCCCGCCTCGTGCGTCCACGGCGCCCCCGACCCCTGCAGCCTCCAGCACGGCGCCGCGGGCGCGCTGGGCGCGCTGACCCGGTGCTACGAGGTCGGCGCCGACCCGCGCCTGGCCGAGGCGATCAGCGACGCGGGCCACTGGGTCCTGCGGCGGCTGGACAGGGACGGCGACCGGCCCCCCGGGCTGTACTTCGGCACGGCGGGAGCCGCGTGGGCGGTGCTGGACGCCGGCCTGGCCCTGGACGACGGAGAGCTGGTCGACGGGGCGCTCGCCGTCGCGGAGCGGCTGCCGGAGGCGGTCCCCAGCCCGGACGTGACGCACGGGACGGCCGGTCTCGGCTTCGCGGCCCTGCACATGTGGGCCCGGACGGGGCGGGCGCGGTTCGCCGAGCGGGCGGTCGCTGCCGCCGACGCCCTCGCCGCGACCGTCGAGGAGCGGGACGGCGGGCTCGACTGGAGCACGCCCGCCGAGATCGAGTCCAAGCTGGCCGGACGGCGCTACTACGGATTCGCGCACGGCGTCGCGGGCGTCGGCGCCTTCCTGCTCGCCTGCGCCGGGTCGGTCGGGGGCGACGCCCACCGGGCGCTCGCGGCCGGCGTCGGGGAGACGCTGCTCGACACCATGATCGACACAGGGCGGTCGGCGATGTGGCCGGCGAACTCGGGGGACATCGCCACCGCGCCGTACTGGTGCCACGGCTCGGCCGGCATCGGCGGCTTCCTCGGCCGCCTCGGCCGGGCCACCGGGGAGCGGCGCTTCCGCCGGGCCGCCGAACTGTCCGCCCGCGCGGTGATGGACAACCGCTGGCGCGCGACGCTCGGGCAGTGCCACGGCCTGTCCGGCAACGGCGACTTCCTGCTCGACCTGGCCGCCCTCACCGGCGACGAGCGCTTCCGGGAGGACGCGTGGCGGCTCGCCCGCATGGTCCTGGCCAACCGGGCGCATCGCGGCGGGCGGACGGTGTTCCCCGACGAGCAGGGCAACGTCTCGATCACCTGGGGGGACGGACTCAGCGGCGTCCTCGGCTTCCTGGTGCGCCTCCAGCACGGCACGCCGCGCCAGTGGACGGCCGACGAGGCCGCCGGCTCCGCGGCCCCCGAGCCGACGACCGCCGGGCGGGCGTCATGACCGGGGCCCTGCCGGACCTTCCGCCCGTGCCGAGCCGGTTCGGCTTCGCCTTCTCGGCCGACGGCCGCTGGGCCACCTGCCTGCGGTCCGCGCAGGACAGCGTCGTCCTGGAGCGCTGGGACCTGACGTGGCCCGCCGTCAACCCGGGGCCGTCCCTGCGGACGCTCGACGACGCCGCCCTCCAGGACGGGGACGGCCCGGGCGGCGGGATCATCGACCGCCGCTGCGGGGCGCTGCCGCTGAACGACGGCCGCGTGCTGGTCGTGCGGCCCGCCGTCGGCGACCACGGCGAGCCCGCCGGGCACGGGACCCTCGTCGCCGCCGAGCCGACCCCCGCCGGGCTGAAGGCCGTCCGGTCGTGGCCGGTGCCGGAGATGCTCGCCGGGTTCCTGCTGGCCTCTCCGGGGCAGGCGCAGACCGCGCTGCTCGTGGCCGTCGAGGACGAACGGCACTCGCGCATCTGGCGGGTGTCGCCCTCGTCCCCCGCGCTGGAGC
The DNA here is from genome assembly GCF_040649235.1 of Spirillospora sp. NPDC049024. Classification (NCBI taxonomy): domain Bacteria; kingdom Bacillati; phylum Actinomycetota; class Actinomycetes; order Streptosporangiales; family Thermomonosporaceae; genus Spirillospora; species Spirillospora sp. NPDC049024. Next base: position 6,163 of record NZ_JBEZFD010000021.1, on the reverse strand, counting down.
CGGTGCTGCGGATCCCCGGCGTGCTGTCGGGCGGCGTCTGGGCCGACGAGGGCCGCACCCTCGCCCTCGACCACGACGGCGCCGGGCACCGCACCGAGGGGATCCTGGTCGACCTGCGCGAACGCACCTGGCAGCGCTTCTGGTCGGTGTCCGACACCACCAGCGACCGGATAGCGGCCTACAGCCCCCGCTCGGGGGTCCTCGCGGTGACCACCACCACGCCGGGCGCCCAGCAGCGGGGCGCGCCGCAGATCGGGCTGCGCCTGCCCGGCGGCGGCCCCGTCCGGTTCCCCGAGAACCTCAACCGGTCGGCCGCGTACCGGACCCCGCTGGCCTTCGACGCCTCCGGCGAGCGGCTGCTCGTCCGGGAGATCGCCGGCGCCGCCGCGCGCCTCGCCGTCTACTCCGCCGGGGACGACCGGATCACCCCGGTCCCCGGCCCGCCGGGCATGCTCTGGCCGCCCGCGCACTGGGGCGGCGACGGCCGGGTCCACGTCCGGTTCTCGGCCCCGCACCAGCCGCCGACCCTCGCGACGGTGCGGCGTCCCGCGCCCTCCGGCTGGGACCTGGCCGCGCATCCCTCCGACGGCGCGGCGGCCTGGCGGGGCGCGGAACTCGTCGAGCTCTCCGGACCGGCGGGGCCCATCGAGGCGATCGTCTACGGCGGTCCCGGCTGGCGCGCCCGGCCCCGGCTGGTGCTGGCCCTGCACGGCGGCCCGCTGTCGGCGTGGCGGTACGAGTTCGAGCCGCTCTTCCAGTACCTGGCCGCCGCGGGCGCCGCCGTCGTGGCCCCCAACTACCGGGGCAGCACCGGCTACGGCGACGCGCACCTGCGGCCGGTCATCGGCGACTGGGGCGGCCCCGACCTCGACGACGTCGTCCACATCGCGGACGCGCTCGTGGAGGGCCGCGGCACCGCGCTGCCGCTCCCCGTCGTGCTCGGCGGCAGCTACGGCGCCTTCCTGGCCCTGCTCGCGGCCTGCCGCCGGCCGGACCTGTGGTCGGGTTGCGTCGCGCTCGCGCCGTTCACCTCGGCGGCCGGCCTGCACCGCACCGCAAGCGGCGCGGTCAGGGAACGCGTGTCGCGGCTCAGCCGCCTCGACGCTCGCGACGAGCAGGACGCCGGGCGCGACGTCCTGCGGGCGTGCGAGTCGCTGACGGCGCCGCTGCTGGTGGCGCACGGCGTCCGGGACGAGGCCGTCCCGGTCGAGCAGTCCAGGGCGCTGCGCCGCCGCCTCCTCGAACTCGGCAGGACCGAAGGAGTCGACTTCGACTACCTGGAGACCGCCGGCGACCACCACGAGGTCGTCCAGGCCTGGTCCCCGGTCCTGCGTGAAGCGGTGGTCCGCTTCTGCCTCACGGCGGGGCGGGCCTTGGCCCTCGACAAGGAAGGGAGGTGAAACGCATGAACACGTTCGACGGCGACCTCGTGGCCGCTCTGCAGGAGCTGCCCGAGACCGACCCCGTGGAGATCGACGGCATCCAGCTCGGCGGCACCTGCGCGTGTGTCGGCCTGCTGACGCTGCTCAACACGATCTGCATCGGCATCTCCTGCGCCTGATCAGCGCAGCCCATGCGGAACCCGGGACCCCTGAATGAACCCCGGCCCGCAGAACCCCGGTCACGGACCGGCCACGAGCCGGTCCGTGACCGGACCCACTTACGAGTGTAGAAGACATCCCCCGGAAGCGAACGGAGTCGTGGCGCATGGCCCTCACCGGCACATCGGGCGACTCCGCGGCGCTGCGCGCCGGAGGCAGGCGGCTGCTGCGCACCGCGACGGCCCGCTTCCGGCCGGCGATGGGCGTGCTGGTCCTCCTCACCGTCGTCCGCGTCGCCGCGACGCTGGCGACGCCCGTCATGCTCGCCCGGGCGGTCGATGCCGCCCGCGCCCAGCAGGACGTCGGCGCCTCCGCGGCATGGCTCGCGCTCGTCCTGGCCGCGGCGGCGATCGCCACCACCGGCGAGGACGTGCTCGGCTCCTACTGCGGCAGCGACATCACCGCCTGGCTCCGGCACCGGCTGCTGCGGCACGTGCTGGCCCTCGGGCCGGAGGGGCGCCGGCGCTTCCCCGCCGGGGACGTGCTGTCCCGGCTCACCGAGTCCGCGTCGGGTCCGGCTGCGTTCCCCGTCCTGCTGCTGTCGGCCGCCGCCGCGCTGGCCACGACCGCCGGCGCGCTGGTCGGCCTGGCCCTGATCGACTGGTGGCTCGCCGCCGCGTTCGCGGCCGGGGTGCCGCCGCTGCTGGTCGCGCTGCGGGTGTTCGTCGTCCGGGCCACCGAGCCGTTCGCCCGCTACCAGGCCTGCCAGGCGGCGATCGCGACGCGGCTGCTCGACGCCCGGCAGGGGATCCGGACGATCCGGGCGAGCGGCACCGCCGCCGCCGAGGCGCGCCGCATCCTCGCGCCGCTTCCCGGCCTCGGCCGGGCGGGCCGGGAGACGTGGGCCGTGCAGGGCATCGTCAGCCGCCGGCTCGCGCTGCTGGCCCCGCTCACCCAGGTCCTGGTGGTCGGCGTCGCGGGCGTCCGCCTGGCCACCGGTGACATCACCACCGGTCAGCTCGTGGGCGCCCTGTCCTACGCCGCCCTGGCCGTCGCGGCGGCGTCGGTGTTCGACACGGTCGTGGCACTGCTCAACTGCCAGGTCGGCGCGGGGCGGATCAACGAGATCCTGACGGCCGTCCCGGCGGTGCGGCACCCCGAACGACCGGTGCGGCTGCCGGACGGGCCGGGCCGGCTGCGGCTGCGCGGCGTCACCGTCCGGCTCGGCGGCCGCGCCGTCCTCGACGGACTCGACCTCGACGTGCCGCCCGGCACGACGCTCGCGGTGGTCGGCACGTCCGGGACGGGCAAGAGCGTGCTGATGTCGACCGTCGGGCGGCTCCTCGACCCCGACGAGGGGGTCGTCGAACTCGACGGCGTCCCCGTCACCGCCGTCCCGCTCGCGGAGCTGCGGCGCGCCGTCGCCTACGCCTTCGAACGCCCCGCCCTGCTCGGCGCGACCGTGCGCGAGACGATCGCCTACGCCCGCCCCGGCGCGACCCGCGCCGAGGTGCACCGCGCCGCCCGCGACGCCGTCGCCGACGCCTTCATCCGGGCCCTCCCCAACGGATACGACACGCCCCTCGACCGCGTGCCCCTGTCCGGAGGCGAACTGCAGCGGCTCGGCCTGGCCCGCGCCGCGCTCGCCGACGCCCGGATCGTCCTCCTCGACGACGCCACCAGCAGCCTCGACACCGCGACGGAGATGAAGGTGACCCAGGCGCTCCGGCAGATCCTCGCCGGGCGGACCAGCCTCGTGGTGGCGCGCCGCCCCGCGACCGCCGCCCGCGCCGACCTCGTCGCCTGGCTGGACGCCGGCCGCGTCCGAGCGCTCGCCCCCCACGCGGAACTGTGGGCCGACCCGGACTACCGCGCCGTCTTCTCCACCGGAGCGGCTCCATGACGGCCCCGCCCGCCGCGCGCCTCCTGCACCGCCACCTGCGCGGCCAGTGGCCCGCGGTACGACGCCTCGCCGCCTGGTCGGCCGTGGAGTCCCTCCCCATGTTCGCGTCCGGGCTGCTCCTCGCCCGCGCCGTCGACCACGGGTTCCTCGCGGGCCGCACCCTGACCGGGCTCGGCTGGCTGGCCGTCCTCGCGGCCCTGTACGCGGTCGGCGCGTTCGCGACCGGGCGGGTCTACCCGTGGCTCGCCGCGACCGTCGAGCCGCTGCGCGACTCCCTGGTCATCGAGGTCGTCGCGGCGGCCCTCCGCCGGATGGCCGACCGGACCCCGGACGCCGCCGGCGCGGGCGTCTCCCAGGTCACCGAGCAGGCCGAGGCCGTCCGGGCGCTGGTCGGGACCGCGCTGCGCAACGTCCGCCAGCTCCTGTCCGCCGGCGCCGCCGCGCTCGTGGGCCTGGCCCTGCTGTCCCCGCCGCTGGCCCTCGTCATCTGCCTGTCGGTGGGGCTGGCCCTCGCGGTGTACGCGGCGTTCGTCGGCATGCAGATCCGCCGCTACCGGGCGGTCATCCGCCAGGCCGAACGGATCGGGGAGGCCGCCGCGACCGTCGTCCACGGCGTCCGCGACGTCACCGCCTGCGCCGCCGAGGACCGCGCCGCCGCCGCGGTGGGCGAGGTCGTGGACGCACAGGCCGAAGCCCTGCGCGCCTACGCGCGCACCCGCTGGGTCCGGCTCCCCGTCCTGGCGCTCGGGGTGCACCTGCCCCTGCTCTCCCTGCTCGTCCTGTCGCCCTACCTGACCGCGCACCACGGGCTCACCGCCGGGCAGATCGCAGGCGGTGCGGGCTACCTGGTGACGGGACTCCAGCCGGGCATCACCGTCCTCGTGGACGCGGGCGGCACTCTCCTGCTCAGCCTCGCGGTGGTCCTGGGCCGCCTGGCCGAGGTCTGCGCCGTCCCCAAGGCCCCGCCCTCCGGCACCGCGACGGCCGAGTCGTCCGGCATCGAAGCCGACCACGTGACCTTCGCCTACTCCCCGCACGCCGCCCCGGTGGTAGAGGACCTGTCGCTGCACGTCCCCGAGGGCACCCACCTGGCCGTGGTCGGCCCCAGTGGCGCCGGCAAGTCCACCCTGGCGAACCTGCTCACCGGCATCCTGGAACCCCAGAAAGGCAAGATCACCCTGGGCAAGGTCCCCCTCCCCCGCCTGGACCCGTCCCACCTGCGCGCCTCGATCACGCTGATCCCGCAGGAGAGCTACGTCTTCGCCGGCACCCTCCGCGAAAACCTGACCTACCTGAGCCCAGAGGCCTCCACCCCAGCCCTGGACGAAGCCGTAGCCGCCGTAGGCCTCGGTGACACAGTCCGGCGCCTAGGCGGATACGAGGCCGACATCCCACCCGGCGGGGGCGGCCTCTCCCAGGGGGAACGCCAACTCATCACCCTGGCCCGCGCCTACCTGTCCCCGGCCGCGGTCATCGTCCTGGACGAGGCCACCAGCCACCTGGACCCGTCGACCGAGGCCCGCGCCGAACAGGCCCTGGCAGCCCGCGGCGGCACCCTGATCGTCATAGCCCACCGCATAACCTCCGCCGAACGAGCCCACCAGGTCCTGCTGATGGACGGCCCCGTCCCCACCCTCGGCACCCACGAGACCCTCCTGACCCGCAGCCAGACCTACGCAGAGTTGGTAGGCCACTGGCACACCTGAGCCACCGGTCCCCTAAAGATCCAACTCTCCCCGCCGGATCCGGGAGAGCAGCACAGCGAACTCCGGAACAGTGAACTCTAGGCGGCCATCGAATCAATTCTTGGAATCCCGCATCCCAACGCGATCGTCGAGCCTGGCCAGCTCAACACACGCGTTGTCGTTGACTCCACCGCTCCGAGAACTCTTTCGCCATTCGGTCACAAGCGGTCCAGCTCCCCACGCCGGATCCGCGCCAGCAGAGCACCGAAGGCTTGGGGGTTGAGGTCCAGATGTGGCCCCTCCGGATCCTTGGAATCGCGCACGCCGAGGCTGTGCCCCAATCTCGCCAACTCAACGCAGGCTTCATCATTGACGCCGCCGCTGTACGAACTCTTCCGCCACTTCGTCAAGGCAGATCCTTCAGCTTCCGCTCTATCAGGGACCGCGAATCGGACCGGGACAGTGCCTCAGAGCCGATCTCATCGAACCGTACCCCGAGGGTGCGGACCTCGTCACCGGCCTCGATCAGCCGTCCACCGATCTGCGCCCCCGCGTAGGCGATGTCCCTGGAACCGACGGTGAGGATCTGGAACGGTCCGTCGAACCCCGGATGCGCTCCAGCGGACAGCGGAACGACACGGATAATGATGTGGGGCAGTTCTCCCAGCTCAAGCAATCGGCGGAGTTGGTCGCGCATGACGTCCACGCCGCCGACGCGGCGGTCCAGAACCGCCTCGTCGACCAAGATCCACACTCGCGGCGGCTGGGCCTTGCTCAGGATCTCCTGCCGCTTGAGCCGAATCTCCAACGCGCCCTCGATGTTCTCGGCCCCCGCTCCGGCCAACAAGAGAGAACGCGCATACTCGTAGGTCTGCACCGGCACCGGAAGCGATTGGCCGTGATAAACCTTGATCACGGCGGCCCCTGATTCATACTGCATGTACTGCTTGGTCGGGTAGCGGGGACGCATTACTGCGTCCCCGCCCCCTCAGAACCGTGCGTGCCATTCGTCACGGCACACGGCTCAAGCAGAT